>CAZCIZ010000051.1:0-18716 GCA_964498995.1 uncultured Clostridia bacterium
CACCGGCATATTTTGAACTTTTAGGCGGTATAATTTTATTAGAAAGTCAAAAAAGGTTTTTATCAGAACTCAAAAAATACGCTGCAGTTGAAGTAGGAGGTATGATGACCAAAGATGTCAAAACCATTGACGAAACAGCCACCTTGGATGAGATCGCTACAACCATGAGCGAAAACAGCATAAAGCGGTTACCCGTCACCAAAAAAGGAGAACTAGTTGGTATAGTTAGTAGATCTGATATTTTGAAAGCAATGTCACAGGACAATAAATGATTGAAAAGGGGGTGTGATTTGAAAAAAAGGAATGTTTTAATCGGAAAGTTTAGGTTTATCCCCTTAGGATTACTCCTGGTGGTATTTGTCCTGGGATTACCCACTTTGTTAAATAGCTGCGGTGATAAGGATGTAGAAATGATTAAAACCAGTATGACCGGAAAGCTCGAAGATCTTAGCTCTTATTTTGCCCACGGCGAAATTTTGATCAATGATCCAGTTAAAGATAAAGTCAGAGAATACAAGGTCAATGAATGGTATCTAGCTCCTGATAAGCTAAAACTGGAAATATACCCAGCAGATGAAGGGCCAGAAAAGGGTCAGGTCTTTGTTTCCAAACAAGGGGAGGTACAAATCTATAACCCTCTCATAAAAGAAAAGATCGAATTACCTCCACCCTCAGAAGCCGCAGTTGGAAACAAGTTTTCCTTTGTGCTGTACGAAAAATTCAAAAATCTGGCCGCTGATGATTTCGAAATAAAACCCATGGGAGATCACTATGAACTTACTCAGACAGATAAGAATTTTAATTATGAGATTTTAGTATCTGAAGCTAAGAAAGGTTTCTTTGGCAGTGAAATGGTAGTAGATCAGATAAAATTCTTCTCTGGCAGCACTGATACAGAACCGGATTTGATTTATAGCCTTCACGAAGCAGATTATGATCTCCAGATTGATGAAGAAACCTTTGAACTAGAAAAAGTAGAAAAAGAACTAGAAGAAGATATGCAGGTAAAAGAGATAAAAGATATTGAAGAGGAGGCCGTGTGCTATATTGACCAAATTGAACCAGGAGAACTCCAGGGGCTTGAGTTTGAAGTTTTGACAGTAGATCATCCATCTTTTGAGATTTCACACCTGGGAGTATGTGGGGATGTAGAGCAGGCAAGTATTAAATATACAGGAAAAAAAGGAAATCTCACCTTCTCCCAAAAAGTAACAGAAGTAACAAATGGAAAGGAAAAGAAAGATTATGACCAAGAATTTATTCCTTCGGATTATGAAAATGTATTGAAATGGTATGAAGATGAAATGAAATACCACTTGATTGGAGATTTTGATAAATCCCAGCTTATTGAAATGGCTGAAAACATCAAGAAATTGGAGCTATAGCAAAGTACGGGGAAATATAAAACCATATTTTAGTTTAATCGAGCCTAAAAGCTCGATTTTTTCTTTGTAAGGGACAAAAACTGTGCTATAATGTTTATCGTATGTAGAACAATGTCCGTGACCAGGAAACAAAAAGATAGAGCAGAGGCAGAGAGAGGCAAATAGAGCCAAATAGAGGCAAATGGATAAGGTGAAAGGCTTATAGGTTTCATCTCTTGAAACTGGGAGGAATAACATGAAAAAAATAGATTCAGAAGAATTTTTTTTGGTCAGGAGTAGGGTTCTTCCTGAAGTTTTAAAGAAAACCGTCAAGGTCAAGGAAATACTTAACCGAGGAGACTGCGATACTATTAACAAAGCAGTAGATAAAGTGGGGATTAGCAGAAGTGCATATTACAAGTATAAGGATCATATTTTTCCTTTTTACAAGGTAGGAAGAGAAAAAATATTGACTATATCCCTTGCCCTTGAACACAGGGCTGGGGTTTTATCCGAGGTGCTGAACAAGCTTGCCGCTTCTGGGGGTAATATCCTTACCATCAATCAAGGGATCCCCCTTCAAGGTATAGCTAATGCCTCGATCACTTTTGAAACCGATGAAATGGTTGACGGATTGGAATTTTTGTTGGACAATTTGAGGGAAACGAACGGGGTCCAAAAAGTAGAAATTCTTGGAGAAACGGATAATCTTCAAAGGGGGAAAGAATTAAATGGAAACAGTTAAACTTGGACTTATGGGACTTGGTACAGTTGGAAGTGGTGTAATTGAAGGCCTGGGGAAAAATTATAGCTTAATCAAGGAAAAATCAGGCCTAGATTTTGATGTTAAAAAAATCATGGTGAAGGATAAACAGAAAAAGAGGGCCATACAGGTGGAGGAGTCAAAGCTCGTTACAGATCCAAAAGAGATCCTCGAAGATGATGAGATTGACATAGTGGTGGAACTCATCGGCGGGTGTGATGAAGCTAAGGACTATGTCATCCAGGCTTTGAAGTCTGGAAAGGACGTGGTTACGGCAAACAAGGATCTAATCGCTACTCATGGAAAAGAGATCTTTAAAACTGCTAAAGATAGCGGTTCACAAGTATACTTTGAAGGTTCTGTTGCCGGGGGAATTCCATTAATTAAGCCTTTACAGGAATCCCTTGCGGCAGATAAAATAGAAAAGGTCATAGGAATTTTGAATGGAACCACCAATTATATTTTAACCAAGATGACAGATGTTGGTTATAGTTTTGACAGGGCCCTTGAAGAAGCTCAGACTTACGGTTTTTGCGAAGCTGACCCTACCAACGATATCTCGGGTCTAGATGCAGCTTACAAACTTGCCATTCTTTCCTATTTAGGTTTTGAAACATTACCTGAGATGGAAGAAGTTTATTGCGGTGGGATCGAAAATGTCAGCCAGCGGGATATTCAGTATGCAAAAAAACTGGGTATGGAGATAAAGCTCCTTGGAATTGGCGAGCATAATGGTAAAGGTGTGTTCCTGGCAGTTGTGCCCTGTATGATTCCGGCTGAGCATCCCATAGCTTCTGTGAAGGGTGAGAACAATGCCCTCTTTGTCAGAGGCAACCTGGTGGGTGAAGTTATGTTCTATGGGCCTGGAGCGGGTTCTTTGCCTACTGGGAGCGCAGTCTTGTCAGATATCATTAAAGCTGGCAAGGAGAAGTATAAAGAGGCGCAAATTGAATTAGATCCTATCTTGGAAGAAAATAAATATACCATTACTCCTAGGGAAGAATTTGAGGCTTCATTTTATTTGAGGTTGGTTGTAAGGGATAAGCCCGGTGTATTTTCCGAAATAGCAGGGGTATTTGGCAGTTTCAATGTGAGCCTTGAGTCAATTATTCAGGAGAAAAGGGAAGATGAAGAATACGCTGAGATAGTACTACTTACCCATAAAACAAAAATCAAAAACCTTGATGATGCTATCGCAGATCTAGAAAAAAGAGAAAATGTTTCCGAGCTTTCTAATGTTATCCAAGTAGAGAAAAGTTAAAATTGGCAAATCGGGAAAGGGGCAGGCAAAATGGAAGATATGGATTATAAAGGCATAATATCACGTTATAAAAAGTATTTACCTGTTGATGATGAATCTTTGGCAGTCACCCTTTATGAGGGTAACACCGCCCTGTTGCCGGCTAAAAGGCTTCAAGACGCTCTAAACACCTCCATGAATATCTATCTTAAGGTAGAAGGAGATAACCCCACAGGATCTTTTAAAGATAGGGGTATGACCATGGCCTTGACCAAGGCCCTAGAAGAAAAAAGTCGGGCTGTAATCTGTGCTTCCACTGGGAATACTTCTGCTAGTGCGAGTGCTTATGCTGCTAGGGCCGGATTGAGATCTGTGGTTTTGGTTCCTGAGGGAAAAATAGCTAAAGGAAAACTATCCCAGGCACTCTTTTATGGTGCCATGGTTTTGAGCGTAGAAGGTAATTTTGACCGGTGTCTGGAAATAGTCAGGGAAATGGCGGAGAAACACCCCATTTCCCTGGTAAATTCCGTAAATCCTTACAGGCTGGAAGGACAAAAGACCGGGGCTTTCGAAATATGTGATGTGTTGGAAGATTCCCCGGACTATTTTTTTATCCCCGTGGGAAATGCCGGCAATATATCAGCTTACTGGATGGGTTTTAATGACTATAAAAATGACGATAAGATTGACCAACTGCCGGCAATGATAGGATGTCAGGCAGAGGGAGCGGCTCCCCTGGCTACAGGAAAGGTTTTCGAGAATCCTGATACCATAGCGACAGCGATCAGGATAGGCAATCCTGCAAGTAAAGATAAGGCTCTTGAAGCTGTTTCTAAGTCAGGAGGTCACTTTCAGGTGGTTTCGGATGATGAAATAATGAAAGCTTATAAAAAAGTTGGCGAACTGGAGGGAATCTTTTTAGAACCTGCATCTGCTGCTTCTGTGGCAGGCTTGATTAAAGCTATTGATGAAGGAATGATTGAAGAAGATGAGAACAAGAAGATAGTCTGTATTCTTACAGGACATGGCCTTAAGGACCCTGAAACAGCCATAGATTATGCCGATGAGGCTATTAATATTTCCCCTGATATGAAGGTGATTGAGAGGGCTGTGCTAGGGGGTGACCTCTTTGATTAAAGTTAGTGTCCCGGCTACTTCGGCTAACTTGGGGCCGGGCTTTGATTGTCTAGGCCTTGCGCTAACTTTGTATAACGAAATAGAAGCCGAGAAAAAGGAGAGCGGGCTAGAGATAGAAGTGTATGGAGAAGGGAAAAAAGACATAGAGGTGGATGAGGTAAATCTTGTCTACAGGTCCATCAAGAGGGTATATGACCAGGTGGGCCAGCCTGTACCAGGTTTTAAATTAAAGCTGATCAATAAAGTTCCCCTTTCTAGCGGGCTTGGCTCAAGTGCGGCTTCCACTGTGGGAGGTCTTTTGGTGGGGAACTATTTCGTAGGTGAACTTCTCTCTACAGATATGATCCTGGAACTGGCTAAAGAAATGGAAGGGCACCCCGACAACGTGGTTCCTGCCCTCCTTGGAGGTTTTATCGTTACCAGTACAACTGAAAAAGGGATCAAGTACGTCCGTCATCTCCCCAAAAAAGACCTTTATTTTTACCTTGTAGTTCCCGAGTATCAATTTGCTACAGGAAGAGCCAGGGGGCTCTTGCCGGAAAAGATCGATTTTAAAGATGCAGTCTTCAATATCGGCAGGTCTTCCATGCTCGTTGCGGCTATTATGGCGGAAAAATACGAGCTTTTGGAATGGGCTACAGAAGACAAAATGCACCAGGTATACAGACAAGCACAACTGCCTGGATTTGTTGAGTGCGTGGAAAAAGCTAAGAAAAACGGTGCCCTCGGTGTTTTTTTAAGTGGGGCAGGTCCAAGTATACTGGCTTTGACGGACAAACCAATGCCCCGGATAAAGCGAGTTTTAAAAGAGAGCTATGATGAAAAAGAGATAAAATCTAGAGTTTTAGAACTTCAGCTTTCAAAACGCGGTGCTCTTTTGACCAATGAGGAGGGAGTAAAGCTATGTCAGTGGTAGTGATGAAGTTTGGGGGATCAAGTGTAGGCAACAAGGAAAAGATAGAGAATGTAGCTAAAAAAATAGTCAAAAAGAAGAAGAAAGGCAAAGATGTAGCAGTGGTGGTATCTGCCATGGGGGATTCTACTGATGAGCTGATAGATCTTGCCTATAGTATTAACCCGGATCCTCCGGAAAGAGAATTCGACATGCTGTTATCTACAGGCGAGCAAGTGTCAAGTGCTTTGTTGACAATGGCGATAAACAACCTGGGAGTAGACGCTGTTTCCCTGACAGCAACACAGGTGGGCATCAGAACCGATAATGTTCACAAAAAAGCCAGGATAATTTCCATCGACGAGGAGAGATTGAATAAAGAACTGCAGGATGGGAAGGTTGTTATAGTAGCAGGGTTTCAGGGGGTAAACGGGGAATTTGATATCACCACCTTGGGCAGGGGTGGTTCTGATACCAGCGCAGTAGCTTTAGCGAAGGCTCTAGATGCAAGTGTATGTGAGATATACACCGATGTAGACGGGGTTTATACCGCTGATCCCAGGATAGTCAAAAATGCCAGGAAATTAAAAGAGGTAGCCTATGATGAAATGCTTGAACTTTCTAGCCTTGGTTCGAAAGTTCTTCAGGCGAGAAGCGTAGAATGTGCCAGGCTTCATAATATATCATTACATGTTCGTTCTAGTTTTAACGATAGGGAAGGAACTTATGTGCAGGAGGGTTATGATTCTATGGAAATAAAAAATCCTTTAATAAGGGGCGTCTGTTCCGACAAGGAGATTGCTAAAGTAGCCGTAAAAGGTGTCCCGGATAAACCTGGAGTTTCTTATAAGGTATTTGGTGAATTGGCCAAGGAAAATATAAATGTCGATATGATTGTCCAAAGCCTTCAGAAGGAAAAGGGGATAAATGATATCCTGTTTACAGTGAAGTTGGAAGATGTTCAAAAGACCAGGGAAGTTCTCGAGAGTATACATGAGTTTGAAATAGAAGATATTATGATTAGGGAAGATGTTGCCAAGGTTTCCATTGTTGGAGCGGGGATAGCTCAGAATCCTGAAGTTTATCCTTCCATGTTCGGTGCCTTAGGCAATGAAGGGATAAACATCGAAATTATAAGTACCAGTGAAATCAGAATTTCCTGCTTAATTGATGAAACCAGGTTGGAAGATGCCATTAATGCTGTTCATGAAAAATTCAACCTGGGAGCAGAAAAAGACAACGAGATAAGTACAAATATGGAAGATCTTAATAAAGATGAAGGTAATTCAATTACCATGGGAGGTTGATTTTTATTGCTGTTTCCTGATGAGGCTGTGCGAGACACCCGGGCAGAAATAAATTTGGACAATCTGGCCCATAATGTTAAAGAATTCAACAACCACATAGGTAAAAATACTATGCTGATGGCTGTGGTAAAAGCTGACGGCTATGGTCACGGAGGTTATGAAGTAGCCCGGTGTGCTCTAGAAAATGGGGCTGACTGGTTGGGAGTGGCAGCTTTGGAGGAAGGAGTTGTACTTCGACTCCAGGGGGTTAAAGAACCTATTTTAATACTGGGATACATTTCTCCCCGCCAGGTGAAAACTTGCATTGAATATGACCTGGTTCCTACTATTTTTACCAGGGAAACGGCCCGGGAATGTTCAAGGGTAGCGCAAAAGAAGGGTGAGGAAATAAAGGTACATGTCAAGGTGGATACAGGAATGGGAAGGGTTGGCGTCCTACCTGGTGAAAGCCTGGAATTTGTCGAATTTGTGGATTCTTTGCCGGGGATCAGGATCGAAGGTGTTTACACCCATTTTTCAGTAGCTGACGATAGTGATAAAAGGTATACCTGGAATCAGTACGAAACTTTTAAACAGGTAGTACAGGAACTAGAAGCAAAGGGCTTAAACATCCCCCTTAAGCATGCATGTAACAGTGCTGCTGCCATAGACCTACCCGAAATGCATTTAGACCTTGTCAGGATAGGGATCAGTCTTTACGGTTCTTATACTTCACCTCATGTTAGCAGGGAAGTACAATTAAAGCCGGTAATGGCTCTGAAATCAAAGGTCTCCTATGTTAAAACAGTTCCTCCAGGGACTTCTATAAGTTATGGCCGCAAATTTATTACAGACAAAGAAAGCGTTGTGGCAACGGTGCCCATAGGATATGGTGATGGATACAGCAGGCTTTTGTCGAACAAAGGAAATGTGATCCATCACGGCAAACGACTTCCTATTATTGGAGCTGTCT
This sequence comes from uncultured Clostridia bacterium, assembly GCA_964498995.1. Classification (GTDB taxonomy): domain Bacteria; phylum Bacillota; class Natranaerobiia; order Natranaerobiales; family Natranaerofabaceae; genus Natranaerofaba. The sequence continues at coordinate 7,656 of CAZCIZ010000051.1, forward strand.
GTATGGATCAGTGTATGTTTTTGGCTGATGACTCAGCTCGGGTTGAACTCGGCGATGAGGTGGTCTTACTGGGAAGTCAAGGTGAGGAAATTATAGATGCCGATGAAATTGCCGATAAACTGGGAACCATAAGCTATGAAATTTACTGCATGATTGATAAGAGAGTCCCAAGATATTATTACAAAAATGATAAACTGATTAAAGCTAAAACCCTGCTGGATCAGTAGGGTTTGCTAAAGGCAAACCAGTTATTTTAGTAATAATTGGAATTTTGATTAGCAGGAGGATTTTTTTACTTTATTGTGGAATAATAGTCAATGTGGTTGCAAAAAGCACGATAATTGGTCATAAAGCGATTATTACATAGAAAGTTTTAGTGCCCGGCTGGTATAAAGACAAAGGTTTTGTTGCATAATGATAATGAAGCATGTATAATGTAATCTATTAGCATTTCCGTGTAAGAGATGAGTAAGGGTTATACATACATAATCACTATTATATTTTGAACCAATTTGTCTATTGTATACATACGTCAATAAGCCAAGTGGGGGTGCTAATTAAATGCCAGAAACAAAGCGAGTAATGATCAGTTTGCCTAATAATTTACTTCAGGAAGTAGATGGGATAGTCTCATCGGATAAGAGAAATAGGAGCGAACTTATCAGAGAGGCCATGCGCTTATATATCAGGGAAAGAAAAAAGGATGAAATTAGACAAAAAATGCAAAAAGGATATAGGGAAATGGGGCAGATAAATTTGGACCTTGCAAATGAAGCTATTGAAGCGGAGAATGAAGCAAGTAGGTTAGCAGAAGAAATGGTTAGTGGAGCGTGAAAAAGTTGCAAATAAAGCGTGGAGATGTATACTATGCTGATCTTAGTCCGGTGGTAGGATCAGAGCAGGGTGGAGTACGCCCGGTTTTAATAGTTCAAAATGACATCGGTAATCGTTATAGCCCTACTGTGATAGTATCTGCTATTACATCCCAGATTCAAAAGGGTAAGCTTCCTACTCATGTTGAAGTAAGTGCCAAGGAGTACAACTTGAACAAGGATTCTGTAGTACTGCTTGAGCAGATAAGGACAATAGATAAACAGCGACTAAAAGAAAAAGTTACTTCTTTTTCCCCTTCCATGATGGAAAAAGTAGATGAGGCTTTAAGAATAAGTTTTGGTTTGATAGAATTTTAATCAGGCATTTATCATATGTTAATGGCAATATTATTTTAGTACACAACGTAGTGTTAGTAGCTACGTTTTTAATTTTTTCAGGGAAATTTATTTAAATTAAAGGAGAGGAATTATTGATGGATAAAAGATATACACGTATTATAATCATCGGTGTAGTTGTTTTCTTGATTTTTTCTATTGGCTCCATTGCCAATACAATAACCGATTGGCAGTGGTTTAGGGCGATGGATTATCAAGCTCTTTTTGTCACACCATTTATGTATCAGTGGATAATAAATATAGTTTCATTCTTGTTGGGTACGACTTTTTTTTATTTCAATTTGAACTATATGACAGGTATTTTGTTAACTCCCCAGGCCCATGTAGCAATGCATGAAAGCCCCTATGCGCCTTATATCAACAAGCTAAAAAATATCGGCAAATTTGCAAAGATAGGAATTAGTGCTTTTATAGGATTTATTTGGGCTACTTTTTTCCAGGATATTTGGCTTAATTTTATCTACTTCTTCCATAATGAACCTGTAGGCGAGGTGGACCCGGTTTTCGGCAGGGATATTTCCTTTTATTTGTTTGAGCTACCTTTTTATCAGAATATCCTCTCCAATGTACTATCTCTGGTGATTTTTACTTTTGCTTTTGTTACCTTGATCTATGTGATCAGGGGCTTTGTTACCTGGGGAGTGATAAAACGAGCTGGATTTACCCACGGTTATGATGCTCTAAAGCATGTTAATGTGATTATCGGTATAATCCTGTTAATATTTGCCCTCCAAGCCTATCTATCCAGGTTTAACCTCCTGTTTTCAGACCAGGGTGCTATGTATGGGGCAGGGTATACTGATATAAATGCAAATGCCCCCCTATATTTCATCTTGATGATAATCGGTGTCCTTGGATTTGTCCTTACAATGGTCAATCTAAAACTCGGGAGGTTCAAATATACGGTCCTGGCTGTGGGGCTTTTTATCTTTGTCTTTTTTGCCGGTAATGTTTATGCTTACTTTCTTCAAAACTTTATCGTATCTCCAAATGAATTGGCCAGGGAACGTCCTTATTTGGAAAATCATCTAGAGATGACTAGGAAGGCCTACAACCTTCATGATATCCACGAAGACGAATGGGAAGGTGTGGAAGATATCGAAGACGTTGAAGAGATTGAAGAGGAGATAGATGATACCATGGAAGATGGGGAAGGTGCCGGGGAAGACCTAGATAACAACCCGGACGATAATCCAGAAGATGTAGACCCAAACATGGATGATATGACGAGTGACATGGATGATATAGATGATATAGAGGATGTAGATGATGAAGTCGTAGAAGAAGAAGTGGTAGGAGTGGATGAACCTGCAGAAGTAAGCGAAGTTCCCGAGATAGATGAAAATTTGATGAGAAACATCCGTCTCCTTGACTACAGACCCCTGCAGGAAGTATACAGGGAGTCTCAAGAATTCAGACGCTACTATCATTTCAATGATGTGGATATAGCACGCTACACCTTAGATGAGGAGTATCATCAGGTGATGCTTTCTGCCAGGGAGCTTGATGTGGATAGGCTGCCAGATGAAGCTCAGTCGAATATTAATAGACATTTAAAATATACCCATGGTTATGGCCTCGCCATGAGTCCTGTTGGTGAGTTCACCCCCAGGGGGCACCCGATCTTTTACCTTCAGGATATGCCTGTGATGGAAAACTTGAATTTTGGTATCGAGAGACCTGAAATATATTTCGGAGAGTTGAAAAATAATTTTGTCATCGTAAATAGTGAAGAGAAAGAATTTAACTATCCAGGTGGGGGAGAAGAAGTCGAAATCCATTACGATGGAGAAACCGGGATATCTATAGATAATATTTTTAATAGAGCCTTATATGCAATTAGGGAAAGGAACTCCTTTATCTTTCTTTCCCAGCAGCTTACAGATGATAGTGAGATATTGATCAATAGGAATATAAAGGATAGGGCCAGCAAAATTGCCCCTTTCTTGACCTTTGACGATGATCCTTACATGGCCGTAGCAGATGGAGGACTGCATTGGATAATCGACGCTTATGTGGATAGTGAAAATTTCCCCTACAGTCAACCCTTTGATTTTCAAGGTAATAATTATATTAGAAATCCTGTTAAAGTTGTAATCGATGCTTATACCGGGGAAACATCATATTACTTGGTAGAAGAAGAGCCGATGACCCAGGCTTTATCAAATGCCTTTCCTGATCTATTTAAGGAATTGGATGATCTAAGTGAAGAGTTACAGGCTCAGATAAGGTATCCTGTGGATATTTTTGAAGTTCAGGCTGATATGCTTCGCAATTATCATATGACGGACCCTGTAGTATTCTACAATAGGGAAGATGCCTGGGATATTGCCAATGAAAAATATCATGGTGATACTGTCAGGATGGAACCTTATTATGCCACCTTGGAAATATCAGAAGATGGTGGCCCAGAGTTTGTATTGATGTTACCTTTTACCCCGGTGCAGAGAAATAATATGATTTCATGGCTGGGGGCACGAAATGATGGTGAAAATTATGGTGAACTGGTCCTGTACAGATTTCCCCGGGGTACATTGGCATATGGTCCCCGTCAGATTGAATCCAGGATCGATCAGGACCCAGAAATTTCAAGATTATTTTCCCTCTGGGATGGAAGAGGGTCAAATGTGATCAGAGGTAATCTTCTAGTGATTCCCTTAGAAAATGGGATCTTGTATGTGGAACCGGTTTATCTAGAGGCTGAAGGTGCTAGTTTTCCAGAAATGCGCAGGGTAGTTGTGGCCTGGGAAGATGAATTGATAATGTCCCCAAGTCTAGAAGAAGCTCTGCACTATCTGGGCAAAGATATAGACGATGTTGATGTACCAGAAGAAGAACTAGATGAAATAGAAGATGTCGAAGATATAGAAGATATGGAGGATATAGAAGAGGAAAGGCCAGATCCCATGGATCCGGATATTATTCCCGTAGAAGAACTAGAAAACGTTAAAGAACTATCTGCTAGGGCTTTGGAATTGTATCTTGAGGCAGAAGACGCCATTCAAGAAGGAGATTGGAGCAGGTATGGTGAAGTTCAAGGGGAACTAAAAGAAACCCTAGAAAGGTTGAACGAAGAATCTGAAGGCGCAGCCGGTGAAATAAACTAACTTTATAAATATTCTTAATAGGAGGTCATGCAGTTGGAACTATTGGAAAAATTGGTTAACACTACGGGAATTCCCGGAAGAGAGGAAAAGATCAGAGAACTAATCAAGGAAGAGCTCAAAAAGGTGAGTGATGAAGTCAAGGTTGACGGGATGGGAAATGTAATTGGAATTAAGAGAGGAGCCAAATCAAAATCTGAGTCAGGTGCACAGAAAGTCATGCTAGCAGCCCACATGGATGAAATAGGCTTTATGGTAAATCACATAGATAAGAAAGGGTTTATCAGGCTGCAGCCAGTGGGGGGGTTTGATGCCAGAACCCTCATGGCCCAGAGAGTGATTGTACATGGAAAGAAAGAGCTAGTGGGTAATTTATTCCCATCGACCAAACCTCCACATATGTTGACAGAGGAAGAGGCTAAGAAAAAGCTAGAGGTAAAAGATTTTTTTGTCGACCTGGGTCTTGATGCTGATAAGGTCAAGGAATTGGTTAAGATAGGGGATCCAGTGACTCTGAAACAGGATTTTGAAGAGATCGGAGAGACATACAGTTCCAAGGCCATGGATGACCGGATAGGTGTGTATGTGATGTTAGAAGCTATGAAAAGCTTGGACTATCATGAAGCTGATATATACGCTGTTGCCACCGTTCAAGAAGAAGTTGGCCTTAGGGGAGCTAAAACTTCTGCCTTTGGAATAGAGCCGGATGTTGGCATTGCCCTGGATGTGACCATTTCAAATGATATTCCAGGTAGCAAAGAAGAAGAAAATGTTACTTCTTTGGGTGAAGGTGTGGCCATAAAGATAATGGACTCAGCCTCTATTTCCAATTACAAAGTAGTTGACGCCCTGAGGCAAATCTCAGAAGAAAAGGAAATCAAACATCAAATGGAAATCATGGCTAAGGGCGGCACCGATGCCGGAGCTATCCAACAGGCCAGGGCGGGAATTCCCACCGCTGGGATCTCTATCCCGTCAAGATATGTTCACTCTGTAAACGAAATGGTCCACAAGGATGATGTGAACTCGGCCATACAACTTTTAAAAGAATTTTTGCAAACCTGCCACGAAAAAGATTTCAACCTATAATATAACAAGTGATTTCAATAGGCGCTGTTATATTTTATAGTTGGTTGCTAATAATAAAGGACGGCTTAATTATCAACGTGTCGCAAGCTCCACCTATGGTAATTAAGCCGTCCTTTAAAAAGCAAAGTCAACAATAAAATATAACAGTGTCTTTTAATGAAACCCAAGGGTTTAAGATTAAACTTTCTTTGAACCTCTACCAGGCTTCTTCTCCTTTCAAGGGCACAAATCTACAGCCTCCTAGATTTGTCTTTTCTAGCTCTCCTTCCTGGGATTTTTTCACCTTGATTAAATCTTGACTGGTCATATCCCCTACGGGAATTACCATTCTACCACCAATGTTTAACTGATCAGTTAGTGACTTGGGTATCCTTGGACTTGCTGCGGTGACAATAATTCCATCAAAGGGTGCTTGATCTTTCCATCCTAAGGTACCATCATCTATTCTTAACTGGATGTTTTCATAGCCAAGCCCTTCCAATATTTGTCTGGCATTTTCGGCCAGGCCTTCTATCCTTTCGATGCTGAAAACTTCTTTTACTAGCTCGGCTAGAATGGCTGCTTGATACCCAGAGCCGGTCCCGATTTCCAACACCTTGTCATTACTAGTCAACTCTAAGGCGTCAGTCATGAGAGCTACTATATACGGTTGAGAGATAGTCTGGCCATCTCCAACGGGCAAAGGGTAATCTCCATAAGCCATATGCTGTTTATCTTCAGGCACAAAAGCGTGCCTTGGAACTTGATTAAAAGCATGAAGAATTCTCTTATCTTTTATCCCCCGGTTGTAGATCTGTTTATCCACCATGAGTTTGCGTTCTTTATCAAGATCTGTCTCCACCTTGAAAACCCCCTTTATATACCTGATCAAATTACGCAATGGTCTTAACCCTTTTTGTTTGGACATAATATTCCACAGGTCCCTCTAATCTGAAGAAAGGAAAATTGGTAAACCCGGATTTAAAGGGTTGGTTAAAGTTCACCTTTGTTATGGTCATGTCATTCACATCAGTAGAGGTTGTGATGTGTTTTTGAAACAACCTGCCGGTTATGGGACCGATAAATTGTGCTAGTATGATGGCAATTATTATATTAAAAAGGGTAAAGCTTTTAGTTAACCACAAGAGCAACAAAAATATTACAGCACTGGAAAAATTAGCTGCTAGAATGCTTGTGCCGCATTTTGTATGAATGGCAAGGTGGCTATTGCCTTCTTGGAGTTGATAAAGCCCTAGCATCGAAGCTTCTTGTAAGTGGTGAGGATCTATCTGCCCCCGGATAACAAATCCATCTTCCCGGGCAAACCCTGATAGTTTTCGGTAACCGTATTTGGACTCTAAAATATTTATTGTAGCGTGTTCTAAGGCATGATTGTTTCTCAACTTTTTGTTCAATGCAATCTTCAAGAGATGAAAAGGGGTTGCGATGACATTTATCAAGGAATAAATTGCGAAGTGAAAGGGTAAAAGTATCAGCAAGATCAGAATGAACAAAAATATTGGTGATAAAATCAATAATAGTATTGGCCACACTTTTAAATCTCCTCACTTTTTTCGCTATGGTGTTAATATTAATTGATAGTATCCTTAACGTTATTTTAGCATACCTAATGTTGTCTTAGATAGTGCCATCCCAGAGAAAAAAGAACCAGGTGAGCAGGATACAAGGCATTTGACCACTGAATAAATATTGTGTTATTATCTTTATTAAGACATTATGGATTTATGTATAATTTTAAGTATTGTCAATATGATGTGTATAATACTGGATTATCATAAATATGCTCGTCCTTATGGAATTATTTTTAATTTCTATTTTTATGTAGAGGACGAGTTTTTTGTTAGTATATCTGGAGGTGACTAAGATGTCATACAAAATATTGGTTAGCGATCAATTGAATGAGCATGGCCTAAGCAAATTTACGGAGGAATACCAAGTAGATTACAAGCCAGGCTTGCCCCATGAGGAACTAAAGGAGATAATCGGCGACTATGAAGCTTTGCTGATTAGAAGCAGCACCCAGGTTACAGAAGATGTCCTAAAAAATGCCAAAAACTTAAAAGTAGTTGGAAGGGCAGGGGTAGGAACTGACAACATTGCTGTGGATGCTGCCACCAGAGAAGGAATCCTGGTAATTAATGCCCCGGGAGGAAATACCATCGCTGCTGCAGAACACGCTATTGCCATGATGTTTGCTATAGCGAGGAAAATTCCCCAGGCCAATATGAAGATGAAGGATGAGAAGTGGGAGAAAAAACCCTTTATGGGTGTTGAGCTTTATCAGAAAAAACTGGGAATTTTAGGGCTTGGAAGAATTGGGAGTGAAGTGGCTAAAAGAGCCAGGGGCTTGGAAATGGATGTTATTGCATATGACCCTTATATTTCCGAAAGGAAAGCATCTAAACTTCAAATAGATATCCTTGGAGTGGAAGAGGTCTTGAAACAGGCTGATTTTGTGTCACTGCATCTTCCTAAGACCGATGAGACGATGAACCTGATCAACGAATCCACTTTGGAGATAATGAAAGACGGTGCTTTTATTGTTAATTGTGCTAGAGGAGGACTTATAGATGAAAATGCCCTTTACGATGCCCTGAAAGACGGGAAAATAGCTGGGGCAGCTCTTGATGTTTTTGATAAAGAACCCCTGCAGGACTACAGACTGGTAGAACTTGACAATGTAGTGGCAACTCCCCACCTGGGAGCATCTACTAAGGAAGCCCAAGCTTTAGTAGCTGAGGATATTGTTGAACAGGTGATACGGGCATTGAAAGGCGAACCCGTAAATACAGCCGTTAACGTACCTTCAGTTCCGGAAGATATAGCCACAGATGTCAAACCTTATATTCCCTTGGCTAGAAATATGGGCAGCTTTTTTGCTCAGGTTTTTGGTGGCAAGATCCAGGAAATTCAAATGGAATATTACGGTGACATAACATCATATCCTCTTAAACCTCTGACAAACACCTTTTTGAAAGGGATATTTAGTGAAATCGTCAAAGATCAGATCAACTATGTAAACGCTCCCGTCATTGCTGAAGAACGTGGGGTTAATATAATCGAGAAAAAATCCAGCAAGAAAAAAGACTATCAAAATCTTATCCAGGCCAGAATCAAGACGGATGAAGGAGAAAGAGTTATAGCTGGAACTTTATTTGGCAAGCATGACCCCAGGTTTGTTAGAATCGGTGAATTTAAAGTTGATGTTGTGCCAACAAAACATCTTCTAGTAATAGACTATATAGACACACCTGGAATGATAGCAGCAGTCAGTAAGATTTTGGGCGAAAGAAGTATAAATATTGCGGGTATGCAAGTAGGAAGACAGTCTGTTGGTGGAGATGCAATGATGATTATGCAGGTTGATTCTTCAATCGATAAGGAAACCCTTGAAGATATCAAGGATATTCCTCAAATGACTGATGCAAAGGCTTGCTTTTTGAAAGATTAATTAGGTTTAAACGGCAGTATCAAACGTATAACTCCCCTGTAATTAGGAATACTTTTAAAAGGGAATTCCTAAGCTAGGGGAGTTTATTTATGGAAGCTCTAACCATGTTTATAAGAACTGTATTTATCTATATAATAATTTTCACCCTACTAAGGTTAATGGGAAAGAGGGAAGTCGCTCAGCTATCTACCTTTGACCTGGTGGTTGCTATTATGATGGCTGAGGTCTCGGTAATAACCATTGAAGACGATGAAATGCCTTTTTATCTGGGAGTAGTCCCCCTGGTAACTTTGTTTATGTTGCAGATAATCGCTTCTAGAATCTCCATCAAGAACAAAAAATTCAGGGCAGTAGTCGAAGGAAAGCCTACAATTTTGATTGATAAAGGCAGGATTGATGAAAATGCACTAAAGTCTGTCAGGATAAACATAAATGATCTTATTTCACAATTGAGACGAAAAGACGTTCATAATCTAAAAGAAGTGGATTATGCCATTTTAGAACCTTCGGGAGATCTTAGTGTGATAAAAAAAGTTGATAAGAGGACAGTTAATAAAGAAGACCTAAACATCAAACTTTCTTATGATGGGCTCCCAATTCCTATAATTATGGATGGTGAAGTGGAATACGAGCACCTTGATAAACTTAATTTGAGTGAAAAATGGCTATATGGTGAACTTGAGAAAAAAGGACTCAAATCACCAGGGGAGGTATTTTATGCTAGCTTGGACTCCCAAGGGCACCTCTATGTCAGCCCTAGGGAAAAATCACCGGATAATTCTAACTGGTTTTTTGACAGCACCTAAATTATTCAAAGGGTTATCAGCTAAAGCTAAAAAGCCCAGATTTTTGTCCTGGCTTATACCAAGGACTTCCCGGTTGATTTTACAGGCAGATTGAAGGATGCTTTTGTTATCTAAACCTGCCATCTGAAACAACTCTAACTCTTGGAAAAAGTCACTGCCGTGTTCTACTCCCATGGCCCCTGCATCGGTGCCGATCCCCACCTTTACTCCAAGGTTTATAGCCTCGCCGATCATGCTTAGTTGTTCAGTATAGAGCTGTCTTATTATTTTCTTCTGTTGTCTATTTAAATTTTGTCTTAGAAACCCTTTGTTTTGCTGATTGTATATTGGGGTAACCGTAGGGACCCAGTAGATATCTGTCTTTGCCATTTCTAGAAGGAGTTTTTTAGAGATAAAGTAACCGTGTTCGATTGAATGAACTCCTGCGGATATGGCCAGTTTTATATACTCTTCTGAATTCACATGGGCCATTACCGGTAGGTTGAAGCTTTTTGCTAGATTGACTATTTCTTCTAATTCCCTGAAACTAAATTGTAGTTTTCCAACCTTTCCGTATTCCTTAAAGCTAACAACCCCATTTATAATGAGCTTCAATTGATCTATATCATTTTTGACTAGGGTTTCAACTTTTTTTTGAGTAGAAGCCTTGGAACCTTCTAAGCCCTTGCCTAAGAAGGAGCCGTAATAATCTTTTTTTCTAATACCTTCTCCGCAGGCTATAACAAGGGGAGATCCACTATTATTGGATAATTCCTTTCCTTTTAGGCCTATGCCTTTGACATCTCCTCCGTCCCTGACAGCGCCAATCCCAAAGGAATAAATGTTACTTAAGCGCCCAAGCAGCAACTCCTCTGAGATAGGCTTGTACTTATAATCAGTTGCAGGATTAGCTTGCCCCTTTCCATCTAAATATAGATGAACATGAGCATCGATAAGGGCAGGGATGACATAAAAACGAGACAGATCTACTACCTCAACGGTATTATCATCTTCTAGTCTATCAATTTGTATTTGTCTAGGAGTTTTTTCTTTAACTTTATAAAAATTTTCATCTGCTTCTATGCAGGCATTATGTATCAGTTCACATTTCTCTGGGTGGAAGAAAGCTTTAGTTAGTATTTTTTTCATTTTAATTTAGTTCATCCTTCCTTTTAAATTGCCCCTTTTATAAACTGTAGGATCTATTGTATAATATGAAACATGAACTGTCTATATATTAAGATTTTTGATATAATATGTTATAATAATACCCTGCTTCTATATATACTTATTTATTTCACTGCTGCAGTATATGGAGATAAGTTTTAAGTTTTTATTATTAATACATTACATCTAGGCAGGTAAGGTACACGAAGTTTAATAAGTAAACCTTTTGGACTTTT
>CAZCIZ010000052.1:0-18587 GCA_964498995.1 uncultured Clostridia bacterium
TAAAAAGTTTTTATTAATACATCTAAGAATGGGGTACACGAAGTTTAATCGTAAATACTTGTGTTTTATTATTGATAGATTGCTTGCTAAATACCAACGCTCACAAAGATTTGCAAAATCGTCCAAATCAAAAGTTCGCTTATGGTATTTAGCAAGCAATTTAAGCAAAGATCTAAAAAGTTTACTTATTAAACTTCGTGTACCTTCTCTGCCTAGATATAATGTATTTTAATAAAAACTTAAACTTATCTCCATATACTGCAGCAATAAAATAAAACAGTTATTTTCATTACTGGTTGTGGTGTGAAACCCCAAAACATGAAAAGTTAGATAGTAAAAAAAGTGTAAATGAAAGTGAAATTGTATCTTGACAAAAATAAGATAGTAGTGTAGGATAATTCATGCCCCGGAAAGAGAGGGGCAAGGGAAAATGCTGGAAAGTGAGCCATTAGCTCAGTTGGTAGAGCACCTGACTTTTAATCAGGGTGTCGAAGGTTCGAATCCTTCATGGCTCACCATTTTATTTGTATCAACTTTCTAGTTATAGTGTAAACTGAGTGGCCCCTTGGTCAAGCCGGTCTAAGACATCGGCCTTTCACGCCGAAGACAGGGGTTCGAATCCCCTAGGGGTCACCAATTAAAGTGCCGAGATAGCTCAGGCGGTAGAGCAGAGGACTGAAAATCCTCGTGTCGGCGGTTCGACTCCGTCTCTCGGCACCATTTTTATTTTTCATCAATAAAATTTTTATGATTTTTTTATTTTTTTTAGAACATATTGAGTTTAAATTACGTCAAAATGCTGTGCGTTACTATTTAGTAACTCTAAACAGGACTACGGTCCTGTTTTTTATTGTAGCGTATCGTAGCGAAGCATTATAGGGTAGCAAGGGTAGCATTAGTAGTGTTATGTTATTAATATCGTTGACAACGAAAGTAATTTTAATATGAACAAACTATTTTGGATTAGAGAGGCTTCAATAGAGGCTTCAATAGAGGCTTCAATAGAGGCTTCAATAGAGGCTTTAATAGAGGCTTTAATAGAGGCTTTAATAATGAGGGAAAGGGTTGTATTTTGAGCAAAAAGTTTGATTCGAAAGTCCTGATGATCTTTAAGTAAAGTGCAGAATCGAAAATTTTATAAAGTTTATAACTTGAATGTTTGGGATGTGGCAAATTTACCGGAAATCTCTAAAGAATTAAAAGGGGTGAAAAAATGTTCCAACGATTAAGCTCGTACCTGCCTGTTGATTTTTTATCTTTTAACTTAGTATCGCAGAATTTTTTGCCTGAAAAGAAAACCTACTTCTCATTGATTTTTGCCCTTGTGATCCTTCTGGCTGGCAATATGTTTTCATCTAATGGGATAACTTGGGGAAGTGCTGAGGAGGAATATTACCTGGTTAAGTATGAAGATGGTTTGATAGCTGCGTTAGAAACAAGCGGAGAGGTTGAAAATTTAAAAGATTACATAGAAGAATTGAAGGGCATCAATGAAGAAGAAACAGGATATGAAGTTGAGCCAAAAGATGAGTTGGTTTTTGAAAATGCAGTAGAAAGAGAGATAAGGAGTAAGTACGGTAAAGATTTAAACGAATTAAAAGATATCATGGGGATAAGTTATGCCAAAAGGGAAGCTGAACGCAAGGTGGAATTTGTAACAGAAGCATTCATAATGGAGATAGAAAATGAGCATCAAATAGCATTAGAAAGCAAAACTAAAGCCGATGAGATCCTTGAAGAAGTTAAGTCTAAATACACTTCAAAATACGAAGAAGAAGAGAATGTGGAAATAATGGGAGTTTCTATAATGGAAAGTGTGGAAGTATATCCTCAAGAAGTGTTCCCTTCGGAAATAAAAAGCTCTGAAGAAGCCGTTGAGTACATTATGGACGGGGGCGATACAGAAGATAACATTGAGGAAGATAAAGGAAATGAAAATGTAAGGAATGTCTACTCTGATGGCGAAAAAGCTAATGTGGAGGATAACAGCATTAATGACGAAATTGAGGCCATAAAAGAGCTCGACGAAATTGAGGATGTAGAATTAGATGATATGGTGGGAGAAGAGGATGAGAGTGTAATAAATGTCAGGTTTATCAAGAATGTTTATGAGGAAGAAGTAATTCCTTTTGATGAAATAGAGAAAGATTGCACATCCCTAGAAGTAGGAGAAAGAAAAGTAGAAGAATCCGGTGAAGAAGGCAAACAAGAAGTGACTTATAGGGTAATAGTCGATAATGACATAGAATTAAACAAGGAAAAGATTGAAGAAAAGGTGCTTGAAAAGCCCCAGGATAAAGTGGTTTTAAAGGGTTCAAATCCTGGAGTCGGGACGGGGGAATTTATCTGGCCTGTAGATTCAAATGTTGGTCATATATCTTCTCCGTATGGCTATCGAAGCCGAGGATTTCACAGTGGAGTGGATCATGCTGCCTCTCAGGGTACTACTATCAGAGCGGCAGATAATGGAGTCGTAGAATTTTCGGGTTATAGAGGTCAATATGGAAAATTGATTATAATAGATCATTCTAATGGTTACAAAACATACTATGCTCATAATACGGCCAATTATGTGACCGAGGGTGATGTGGTGGAAAAAGGAGAAGCTATAGGAGAGATAGGAGCAACGGGTAATGCTACTGGAGCTCATTTGCATTTTGAACTTCACAGAGATGGGAGCCATGTAGATCCTTATGACTATGTCAGACCTTAAAATTTTATGATCAATCTACTTACAAAAAATTACTCTTAGATAGGATTAAAAAGAAGATAGATAGCCACCATTATTACATGGTGTCTATCTATTTTTTTCTTAAAGGCTTGTTAAAGTTAGTTGCTAGAGAAATTTTATGTGATATACTGAGGATTGAATAATAATTAAGATAAAAGGTAAAAGGTGATGAAGATGAGTGCTAAAGAATATTTAAAAATTATAAAAGTCGGAGATATATTGATTATCCTATTGTTGGTGGTTTCTGTCGTGATCAGCAGCGGTTGGTACTGGTTTGGTGAAGGTGAAGGAAAAGATAAAATGGTTGTGGTTGAAATCCAAGGGGAAGTTGTAAAGGAGCTGGAATTTCCATCTGAAGGTGAAGAAGAAATCATCACCGTTGAAATTCCAAGGGGCGAAGCTGATATTGAATTACAAAATGATCGGGTCAGGGTACAGAGAATGTCAACAGACATCTGCCCGAAAGGAATTTGTGCGGATACCGGGTGGATAACTAGAACAGGCGAAACAATAGTCTGTATGCCTAACGAAATGACTATAACGATTGACCCAGCAGATGATGGAGAAAGAGAATTAGACGGGGTGACGGGTTGAGATTATTTTATGCTATGTTAATAATTTTTAATCTTGCTGTAATGTTCTTGTAATGTTAATGAGTTAGAATTAAATTACACGACATTTAGATGTCTGACCCCCTCTTTTTAAATAAATTTTTTTTGACGCAGCGCCCCGAGGCGCTGCGTTTTTATTTTATGGTTAAATATTAGAAGCTATATGTTATAATAAAATCAATCCTAATTTACAGATATGACTATTGTATTTGTACAGGATGTTATTAAATTTGCTTTTTGCAAATTGTCCGGATACTGGCTAAAAATAGAGGATGATAAATAATGAGCAAGATATTGATAATTGAAGATGAGAAGCCTATAGCTGATATAATTGAATTTAATTTAAAAAATGAAGGCTATGAAGTTATAACAGCTTATAACGGTGAAGAAGGAGTATTCAAATTCAAGGAAGAAAAACCTGATCTAATAGTGTTGGATTTGATGTTGCCAGATAAGGATGGCTTAACTGCATGTAAGGAGATAAGGGAAGAAAGTCTTGTGCCCATTCTTGTTTTGACAGCCAAAGACTCAGAAGTGGATAGAGTTGTTGGCTTGGAAATGGGAGCTGATGATTATGTTACAAAGCCCTTTAGCAATAGGGAATTAATTGCAAGAATAAAAGCCATATTGCGGCGTGTAAGCTATGGAGAACAAATAGATGATAGATCTGAAGCTGAAGATATAATTAAGGTAGGGAATTTGAAAGTAGATTTTAAAAAAGCTGTAGTAGGGAAAAATGGAAAGAGCATAGAGCTTACCAACCGGGAATTTAAACTTTTAAATTACCTTATAAGGAATGAAGAAGAGATATTGACCAGAGATAGATTACTTGAGCATGTCTGGGGATATGAGTATCTTGGTGACGATAGAACCGTAGATGTTACTATAAGGAGATTAAGGGAAAAAATTGAAGATGACCCGGGCGTTCCAAGGTACATTATTACAAAAAGGGGTATGGGCTATTATTTTAGGAGGCCCGAAAATGCTTAAAGGTTTGCAAAGTGTTCAGTGGAAATTTGTACTGATTTATTTAATGTTGATCTTGATTGCCATGGAACTGATAAGTATTTATCTACTGGATTCTCTGGAAAATTATTATTTAAACGATTATAAAGAAGGGATGAAATCTCAATCTCAATTGGTGGGAACTTTGTTAAAAAGACATATGAGCGGCGATGATATAGATGAAGAATACATGGCATCCTTAATTGCTGAACTGGGTAAAGAAACGGAAAAGGAAATCACCCTACTAGATCAAAATGGCAGGGTAATAACGACTACTGGTGCAGATTCCCAATTAGAAGGAAAGTTGATATTAGAGCCAGAGATAACAAGATCACTCTCGGGCAATACCGGTACTGATATCAGAATAAATCCTAACACGAATTACAGGGAAAAGTACATGGCCGTGCCTATAGAAGAGGGTCAGCAGGTGTTGGGCGTTGTCTATATGATTGGATCTCTGGAGAAAATAGATTTAACCATGGAAGAGGTTAGAACGATTTTGTTCTCAGGGACTTTAATTGCCATGCTAATAACTGCAATCCTAGGTTTCATCCTGGCAAAGACCATTACAAACCCCATTCAAGAGGTTACATCAACGGCGAAAGCAATGGCTAAGGGGGATTTTGATAAAAGAATTCAGATTAAGGGTAAAGATGAAATAGGAAACCTGGGAAATATGTTCAATTACATGGCATCAAGATTAGATAAAACTTTAAAAGAAATTTCTTCAGAAAAAGGTAAATTGGAAAGTATTCTGGAACAGATGACAGATGGAGTCATAGTTGTAAATAACGAGTATGAAGTTATTCATATCAATCCTGCGGCTGAAAAGATGCTGGGTTTTGGAAATAACGACTTTACAGGTAAAAAATCTCCAGAACTGATCAACAGGGTTATGTCCAACGGAGACTTTTCACAGGCTGTTGAATCCTTGAAGGAGAAAGATTTGGAGTCGTTTATCACCTCGGTAAATGAAAGAATTTTAAAGGTACAAATAGTTTCTTTTAAAAGCCAGGAAAAGGGTCAAGAAGGTATTATAATAGTTTTGAATGATATCACTGAACAGGAAGAATTGATTAAATTGAAACAAGAGTTTATTGAAAATGTATCCCACGAACTGCGCACTCCCTTGACATCCATCAAAAGCTATGCAGAAACCCTCCTTGATGGTGCCTTGGAGGACAAGTCAATATCCCATAAATTTTTAAATGTGATTGAAAATGAAACTTCTAGAATAATAAGTATGGTCAATGATTTGCTGGTTTTGTCCCGACTCGACAAAAAAGAAAATATACTCAACCTAGATGATGTCGAGGTTAACAGCCTGGTAAAAAGGAGTATAGAAGGAATTGAAGGAATAGCGGATAGAAAAGGGCTTTTGATTAGGACAGAGTACAGAGACTCTAATATTTGGATAAAAGGAGACATGAATAGAATTATCCAGGTGATAACAAATGTGTTGGAAAATGCAATGAAATACACTTCTTCTGGTGGAGAGATAAAGGTTGAAACAAGGATCATTGAAGAAGGTGCCAAGATATTGATAAGGGATAGCGGAATAGGAATACCTGATGGTGATTTGAATAGGATCTTTGAAAGATTTTATCGGGTAGATAAGGCAAGGTCTAGGGAGAAAGGTGGCAGTGGTCTTGGACTGGCAATTTCCAGGGAAATAGTCAAAGCCCATGGTGGGAAAATAAAGGTGTTTAGCGAGGAGGACAAAGGAACTACCATTGAATTGATGTTCCCTTTTGATAGTTTGAGTTCTAAAACAGAAGAAAGGGAAACAGTGTAATATCTTCATTGATCCCTTAGGGGTTTAGGAGGGAAAGTTGTTGGAAAATTTTAAATCGGTAATCCTGGTATTATTAGTTGTATTGTCGGTGATTTTAACTGGTAGGCTTTGGCTGGGCTCATATCAATATGAAATAGCTGATGAGCCAACTTCAGAAAGGATAGAATTTGGAGAAAAGCCAGGATTATTTGCCCAGGTAAGCCCTGAAAAGATATACTTTAAACGTGAAGTAAAGGGTTATAATAGGGATGAAGAAGAAAATGATCTTGGAGAGGAAGATTTAAAAATTTATGGTTGGAATAAAGAAACAGAAGCCTATGATAAGATCTGGAGCTTATTGAGAGAAGAACTGATGGATGTTTTGTTAACACAGGATCAAAACTTGGAAATATATGAAAAGAAGAGATCGGTGGAAAAAACCGATGATTATAGAATGGGATCTGATGAAGTATTTGGAGGAGACAAGGAAAATGATCTAGATAGGGAAGGAGAACTTGAAAGTTATCAACAGTTAGTTATTGATTTTCCTTATGAACTTGGAGGTATTTTAAAAAATGACAATATCAACACCTCTTTAATGATAACAGATGATCTAGATGACATTCATAGAATGGTACTGCACTTAAATGAAGAACTTGTTATAGAAAAAATAAGCTTTAGCGGATGTGAAAGGGACTTTATAGTTGTAGAATCAGGAGTGGACTATGACAGGGAAATTTTAAGTAAAAAGTTAGAAGACGCGGGTTATTTTGATGATAGTTATTTACAAGAGAGATTTCTAGCCCATGTTTTTTATGAGAATTTTTTTGAGAATAATGATGTAAAAGAGTTTATATATAATTTTGTAGAGTCAGAGATGAATTTAGAGGGGATATCTCCTGGAGACATATTTTCTTTTAACCTTGAACTTGAATGTGGAAATGAGATCTTTTGGAGCCAGGAAAAGGATGTTTTTTCACCTAAGTATATCGAATATGAAGAGATAGAAAAAGAAAAGCTGGCAAAAGCTTTTTTCCATGATCTATCCTTTGTAAGAAAAATCGATGAATGGGACGGTGGGATTATATATACTGATGGTCAAAGAGGGCTTAGATTCTTACCTGGGGGTGGTTTTGAATATGATGCTCCCAAGGGTACTAGAAGAACAGATGTAGATGAAACAGAGTTCACTGATGTAATCAGACAGAGCGGTGAATATATTTCCCTCTATGGCGGCTGGGTGGATAATCTGTATTTGAATGAAATTAAGGTGATCGATGATGAATATACTTATGAAAGCGACAAGTTTAAAGCAAGCTATAGATACTCATATAAAGGTTATCCAATAATTAATTTAGACCCCGTTGAAATTAATTTCGACTTTCAAGGGGTTTATAATTACATGAGAAAAGTACCTGAACACATAAAAGTTTATAATTCTTCCGAACAAGAGGTTAAAGATGACTTAACAGAGCCAAAAAGCATTATAGTGGATTGGCTAAAAGAAGAATTGGAAAGGGAAATGAAAACTAGCTTGGAAGAGAATCCTGAAAAATTAGAGAAATTGCTGGAGGAGCTGGGCTATGATGAAGATCTTGAAGAGAATAGTGATACAATAGAAGTCACGGTTAATATTGATGAGATTACCAGGGGATTTTTTGTCGAGGATGACAGGAATAAAGATACTATGATCCCGGTAATTATGTTAGAAAATAACTACGGTCAAAGTATATTTAACGCTATGAGTGGGGCAAGGGTTAAATAAGTATTTTATACATTGATAAGGAGTAACTTAATATGGACTGGAAAAAAACAAAAACCATTCTTATAGTAGCCTTTCTCGGGTTAAATATCTTCCTTAGTTATAAAATTTGGTTTGACTTTGGCCCCCAGGCTTTTTCACCGTGGATAGTACCGGAAAAAGAAAAAGAGGTCCTGGCCCATCTGGAAGAAAAGAATATATCCTATGATGGTGAAATCCCTGGTGAAGTAGAATCAAAAGGCTTTTATGAAGTGCAAAATAAAAATGTAACAGAAGAAGAACTTTTTGAAAACCTGAGCTTAGACCCAGGGGATTTTGAAAGATACGAACAGGATAATGTCGTCTATTATCTAGGGCCACAGGGAAAGTCCATCTATATTTATAACTCCGGAATGGTTAAACTTAACTTTCCAGGTGGGTATGTGCCGGGTAAAATTTTTGCCGAGGATTATTATAACAAAGGACTTTATAATACTGCTCACTGGGGAAAAGAATTTGTTGATTCTATCTTTACTCCCGATGATATTTATCTCGATGATATTCACATAAATGAAAATGACAAACTTGAACTCATATATCACCAGCGCGTGGGGGATAAGGATTTTTATGGGGGTTATATGAGACTTGTGTTATCAAGAAATGGTGTAGAAAGAGGACAGTTTTTTTGGCTGAATTTCGAAGGAGAGTCGGAAACCACTATAGAAATAATACCTGCTACAACAGCTTTATTAAGGCTTTCAAATCATATTACAACTGGTGATAAGAATGTAATCGCAGACTTGAGTTTTGGCTATTATACCCAGGAATTTTTTGCTGAAAACTGGGAAGCTGTCCCTGTCTGGAGGTTCAGATTGGACAGCGGTGAAAGTTACTACATTAATGCCTTTACTGGTGAATTGGAGGGAAGCAAAAAAGCCTTTGAGTATTAAAATATAAAGTGATTAATAGGGGGAATCTTGCTGTGATAATAGAAGGAAAAGCTGCTGAAAAAGAGGGGTTAAAAAAAGTGGCAGAATTGATGTGTGTGGCTGCTAGGACCGCCCCTAAAGGTAGAGGGACGGATATGTTGGTTACAGCTGTAGTCAGTGGAGAGTCCATAACAAAACTTCAAGAGGAAATGCACAGGATCGCAGAGGCAAAAGGTGCTGATTTTTTTGCCAGAGACGCCAAAAACCTGGATTATGTTGACTGCCTTGTGTTGCTTGGCACTAAGATTAGACAGATAGGCTTGAAAGCCTGTGGATATTGCGGCTTTGAGGACTGTGAAGACAATAAAAAGAACAGAGGCATCTGTGCTTTCAACACTGGAGATTTGGGGATTGCAATTGGTTCAGCGGTTAGTAAAGCTGCTGATTTTAGGGTTGACAACAGAGTGCTTTTTACTGCTGGAAAAGCATCTATAAATTTGGGTTTTTTGGGTGAGGATGTGAAAATTGCCTATGGAATTCCCCTTGCATCTGAAGGCAAAAATATTTTTTTTGACAGGGAAAAAAAGTGAACCTATTATTGATCCGCCATGGGGCCACACAGGCCAACATTGAGAAAAGGTTTCAGGGAAAAAAGGATTTTCCACTGTGTAATGAGGGGAAGTTACAGGCAAAATTATTAGCAGATAGATTGAAAACGAGGGATATTTCCATGATATATTCTAGCAATTTGATTAGGGCTAAAGACACGGCAAATGAGATTGCCAAATATCATGGTGATAGGGTAGAAGTACTTCCCGAGCTGGTGGAGTACAGTTGGGGCGATATAGAGGGGATGACCAGGGAAGAAATCCGACTAAAGGACAAAGAGCTTGCTGACAGAATGGATGGGGATTTCTGGCAGACAGAGATACCAGGGGAAGAAGGCTTTATCGAGTTTCAAGGTAGACTCAAAAGAGTTTACGAATTATTGGTTAATAGACATCTAGAAACAAAACCACCATCGGATACTGTTGCAGTTATAACCCATGGTAGGGTGCTAGGGGGATTTTTGGCATATATCACAGGTCATGATCTATATGATTTACCCTGGCCATATGTCTTTAGCAACGCATCTCTAACAGAGGTAAAAACATTTTACTATAATGAGGAGTATAGATCTAGAATTTTGCTTTTGAACGATTGTTGCCACAATAAGGATGTGAAAGAAGGTATGTCATACTAAATTAAGGAGGCTATAAATTGGCTAAGAATAAAATCTTTTTTGCTGATGCAAGGGCAAAGGAGTTTGATTATAATCATAGCTTTGTAGCTAAATTTGAAGAGATTTTGGACAGGGTTGATGTATCAAGATATTTTGACGAGGATGATTATGTAGCGGTTAAAACTCATTTCGGTTCCTATGGTGCTCATAGGATAATCAGACCCATCTTTATCAAAAAAGTGGTGGATAAGGTGAAAGAAAATGGAGGTATTCCTTTTGTCACGGATACGGTAAGAATACCTGGGCTAGAATACTTGGAAGTGGCCAATATGGAAGGAATAAACCATCTTTCAGTAGGTGCTCCGGTGATTTTAGCCGACGGAATCTTTGGCAGGGATAAAATAACTGTAAAAGCGGGAGATATCCTGGGCGAAATCGGAGTCGCATCTTCTATCTATCATGCTCCTTCGATGATTGTCATCAGCCATTGTAAGGGCCACATTGCCTCAGGTTATGGTGGGGCAATAAAAAATTTAGGGATGGGTGCCATTAGCTGTCGCAATCAATGTGGACATGCAGAAAGAGGCAGGATTCATTTTGCAGAAAATATAACTATTAATTGGTATAAAGAAAAGTGTACATATTGCAAGAACTGCATCGAGGTTTGTCCCCATGGCGCTATCTACCTTGAGGAACAGTCTGATGATAAAATTGAAATTGATTATGATATCTGTGTAAAATGCGGAAGGTGTGCAAGGGTTTGCAAAGAGGAAGCTTTGATCCTTCCCCAATCAGAAGAAAAATTTCAAAAAGGCTTAGCTGAAGCAGCTGGAGCGGCTATTGAGACCTTTAAAGCTGGCAGGATATTATACATTAACTTTATCCTTGAAGTTCAACCGGAATGTGATTGTATGCCTATGGCAGACACTCCGGTAACTCAAGATCAAGGGGTACTTGTCAGTGATGACATTGTCGCGATAGAACAAGCCACCTTGGACTTGTTGAAACAAGCGCCAAAACTTCCCCAGTCAAAAGCTCAGGACAATAACATAGATGAAGGTGAAGAACCCCTGGCTGCAATAACCAATAAACATCCCCAGTGGCATATAGACCATGCCATGGAGCTTGGGCTTGGAAAAAAAGAATATGAGCTAATTAAAATTGATCAAAAGCCAAAAGAGGAAAAGGATGATGATAAAAAATAATTTTTGTTGATGATGAGGGAGAGGAAATATGGTTAATGTAAAAGTCTTAAAAAGCGGAAGCAGTGGAAATTCTGTATTTGTTCAAGGCAATGAGACCAAAATTTTAGTAGATGCTGGGGTGTCAGGGAAGGTTATAGAGAAAGAATTACAAGACTTAGATGTAGAGCCCAGTGAGTTGTCTGGGATTTTGGTCTCTCATGAACACTCGGATCATGTTAAAGGCTTAGGCCCCTTAAGTCGTAAATTCGATATTCCTGTATATGCTACAGCAAGAACTTGGCCAAAACTTGTTGATTTCATCGGTGAGATAAAGGATAATAATGAAAGGGAACTACATAAAGCTGGGTTTGAAATAGGCGATCTCTTTGTTTCTGTGTTTCCGGTATCTCATGATGCAGTGGACCCCCTGGGATTCAACCTTGAAACTGGAAATATTAAAATAAGCATTGCGACAGATTGTGGTGTTTTTAGTCCAGTTATGATTGATAGGGTAAGAAACTCAAACTGTTTGATAGTCGAGTCCAACCATGACCCCAAGCTATTACAGGAAGGGCGTTATCCCGAGTTTCTTAAAAAAAGAATAAAGGGCGTAAAAGGTCACTTATCAAATGATGATCTTGCGGAAAAACTAGAGGATATAGTATCTCCTAAAACCACCGATGTTATTCTTGCGCATTTAAGTGAAGAAAACAATGAACCTCGCCTTGCTTATTCAAGAGCAGAAAAATCCCTTAATTTTATGGGGGTGTTTCCAGAGGAAATTGGCCTAAAAGTTGCAGATAGAAAGGCCGGTTCCTCCCTGGTTCAGATTAGGAAAGGTTGAGGAGTAAGGAAAATTCAAGCTAATATTGAGGAGGTTAGATCTAATGAGTTTTTATGATGATTTTGAAGATAACTCATCTAGAGGTAGTAGGTTAAAATCTTTATTTTTACCCTTGTTACTAGGAATAATAATCGGAGGTGTTATTTTAGCTATAATACTTCCCCCTGTTGTGATCAGCAGGTTCGAAGCTCAAATAGGTAATGAACATAATATTAATGATGAAAACCAACAGCAATTAGAGGAGAGAAAAGAACCGGGGGATAATTTAGAAGGAGAAGAATATGCCCTTGAAGGAGAAGAAGGTATTTGGCCTTTTGATATTGAAGAAGATTATCAGGATACTCCTGTAGTAAGGGCAGCTGAAACTGTGATGTCTTCTGTGGTTGGAGTTTCTACCGATAGGGTGGATCCTTGGGGTCGTGCTCAAGAAATGCAAGGAACAGGTTCTGGAATAATAATTGATTCAGAGGGTTATGTGGTTACGAATTATCATGTAATTCAGTATGCAGATGATATCTATATTAATGTAGAAGAGGATACTGAAAAGAGAGCGGAGATAATCGGAACTGATCCTGAATCAGACTTAGCCCTGCTTAAAATCGATAAAGATGGTTTGCCCTCGGCAGAATTTGGAGATTCTGAAGGACTAGTTAGGGGAGAGCTAGCCGTTGCAATAGGTAACCCCCTTGGATTGGAATTTCAACGCTCTGTCACCTCGGGAGTTATCAGCGCTCCTGATAGGACAATGCTGGTGGAACATGATTATGTGGAGCTTATCCAAACAGATGCGGCCATTAATCCAGGAAACAGTGGAGGCCCTCTCGTTAATGCAAAAGGTGAGGTCATAGGAATAAATAGCGTAAAAATCCAAGCTCCTGGTGTGGAAGGGATGGGGTTTGCCATTCCTTCAAACTTGGTCCAAGATGTTGTCAATGATTTGAGAGAACAGGGATATGTAGAAAGACCCTGGCTAGGGATAATAGTTGAAGAAAGAAGCCCCTTTGCTCCGGTACCTGGATTAAGCATAGCTGAGATTGAAAGCGGTAGCCCAGCGGATGAAGCAGGATTACAAAGAGGAGACATAATAATTAGTTTGGCAGGGGAAGAGGTGGAAAACCTGGCAGAACTGAGAAAAATAAGGGATAGATATGATATAGGTGATGTTATAACCATTACAGTAATAAGAAATCAAGAAGAAATAGAGCTAGAATTGGAGCTTGGTAGTCCCCCCGAAGTAATTAGTTGAAGTTAATAGGTACCCGAGCAGTAGATAAATAAGTTACACATTAAGTAAGGACACTATAAGTGAGAACATTATGACGGTTTTTATGCTCAAATCAATTTATTTAACAGCTGAGCATAAAAACCGTCTTCCTGTTTTAACTGGTTTATTTAAAATACAGTTGCTTTTTTGAAGGAGTGATGACAATACTACATGTAAAGCTTATTTGTGTAGGAAAGTTGGGAGAAAAATACTTGGAACTGGGCGTAAAAGAATACGAAAAAAGACTAAAAAAGTATATTAAGTTGGATATAGAAGAAGTAAAAGATGAGCCCTTGCCTAAAAGACTAAGCCGGGAAGAAATCCTGAAACACCAAAGAACTGAAGAAAAGAAAATCTGGGAAAAAACCGATAAGAACGCTCATATAATTGGTCTTGACCTGGCAGGAAAACAATATAGTTCGGAAGGTTTAGCTAAAAAAATACAGGAATTTGAGAACTCTGGTATATCTAAGTTAAACTTTGTCATAGGTGGAACTTTAGGCTTTTCTGCAGAATTTAAAGAAAGTGCTCATATGTTGATTTCCCTTTCAAAACTTACTTTTCCCCATCAAATTGTTAGGCTCCTTCTTTTAGAGCAGCTTTTTAGGGCATATAAAATAAATAGAAATGAACCGTATCACACATAGCTTAAAAAAGAGTGGGTAGCGGATGACTTTCTTTTTCTAAGTTATTTCTAAGGTTGTTAATCTTCCTGACTTAATCTAGTTTAAAAGATAAATGCATAAACTGTCAGCAAGAAGTGGGAAACAAAAGGGGGGAGGTATATTGAAATAACTTTTGGAGCTTGACGGACATATAATAATGTGATAACAATATTGTGTAATAGTAGATTCTAAAAAAGATTTAGGAGTATATGATCGTATATAGAACGAACGGAGTAATCGGAGTGGTATATTGATGGAATCAAACAAAAGAAAACAGATTTTTGGAGCTTTATTGGTGGTAAGTGGAGCGGCTTTTTGGGGAACTTCTGGAACCGCTCAAGCCCTTGGACCTGAAGAGGCCATTCCTTTGACAGTGGCTTCCTTGAGAATGATATTTGGCGGGTTTTTGCTTTTTTTGATAGTTGTTACCCGTCGTTTCATCAAACTTGACAGGCCTTCATGGCCTGTCAAGCCTTTGATAGTATCTGTAATAGGTATGACTGCCTTTCAACCTTTCTTTTTCACCGGAGTCAGCTTGACAGGGGTTGCTATAGGAACAATTATAATCATGGGTAGTGCCCCGGTTATATCAGGGATTTTATCTTATATTTTTTTAAAGGAAAAGCTCAATAGTGTGTGGTATGTTTCGACGTTTTTTGCGATAGTGGGATGTGTACTGCTGCTCATATCAGGTGAAGAAAAAACAGCTGCAGACCCCCTGGGGGTCATTTTTTCTTTAATTGCCGGATTTGCATTTTCAGTTTACATTCTAGGAAGCAAGGCCCTGCTTTATCACCAGCCTCCTGAGGCCGTAAATGCCGTAGTTTTTGTAGGAGGAGCTGTCTTTTTGCTTCCCATCGCTTTTTTGTATCCCATAGATTGGATCTTTGAGCCTTCCGGATACCTGATGATATTCTATCTGGGAGCATTCTCTACGGTGCTAGGTTATCTTTTATTCTCTAGCGGGTTAACTAGAGTCCCGGCCTCTACAAGTGTTACTTTGACTCTGGCAGAGCCTTTGACTGCAGCCTTACTGGGCTTTTTCCTCCTGGGGGAGCAGATAACCTCTGTGAATTTTTTGGGAATAGTGTTTTTATTCGCTAGTTTGGGCTTATTGTCTATTAAAGGCAACTAAAACCCCTAGGTAAAAATTTCTTTAATCACCATCATTTTATAGGCCCTCTTCAGGCTCCTCATAAGGCTTCTCAACTTCTTTTTCCGGTAGAGAAGGCTCTTTACTTTCTTCACTTTCTTGTGGAGGGATATAAGCGGTGCCGGTGATTTCTTCATATTGAGCTTCAAAATCTAGATTTTCCCAGGCTTTCATAAACCTCATATTGTTATGACTAGCAGTGTAGGTGACCCTTTCGAGAATGAATTCACCTGTAGAAGCATCTTCGCTATGGGTGATCAGAGTAAATTCAGTGACCCAGCCGGGTAAAATTAAATCCGCTGAACTTGTATCCACTACATATTCAGGCATGAAGTTTCCCTCTGAATCAAAAAATACCGCTGTTCCTCTAAAGGTTTCAATGGTTGTATCGGAGATATTGGTGATATTGAATCTGAATGAAGGGATAGGAGCAAAAACTTTTCTTGTCAGCTCGCTTATTTCTAAAGGAGCTATACCCTCTTCAATCAAGAGGCCTATATCTTTTTGATCTGCCTCTGGGATACCGGACTTTTCTTTTTCTTTTTTTTCTTCCTCAAATATACAGCCTGAAACTACTATTAGAAGAGCCATTAAAAAAAATGTAATTGTAACTTTTAATAAATTGTTGTTCATCATTTTAACTCCTGGTTACTAAAATATGCACAAATCTAAACGTGGTGCATATTTTAGTAACTCAGGTTTTCACCTCCTATTGACGTTGTAATATTGAATTTCTCTACCACCAGTGCTTGCTGCCTGTTATTCTTGCTTGCTAAATACCAAAAGCGAACTTTTGATTTGGATGCTTCCCGCAAATCTTTGTGAGCGTTGGTATTTAGCACGCAATCTATCAATAAAACACAAGTATTTACGATTAAACTTCGTGTACCCGATTCTTAGATGTATTAATAAAAACTTTTTAGTATCGGAATATACTGCAGCAATAAAATTAAAGTTTATTTTCTTACTAACAAGTATTAACAATTTTTGCTGTAGTATTAATCTACTTATAGCAAATTATATGTGAGCTTGTAATTTTTGCATATCACCTTTTAAGGTTGTTTTATATCACCCTTTAAGGTGAAGTGTTTACGCTTTTAATTTAATATTGGTAAAAATCCAATCATTAAAGTGTGCCAACTTGACAATTTAAAAAATCCATGGTAAAATTCCAAAGCTAAGTTTTGTGAGAGGGTTATAACCAAATCAATTTTATAAAAATTTATACAAATTTATATGTGTCAAACTTGGAACTATACCAACTTAAAGCCCTTGTTATTTTTAAACCTAAACATAAATATTTAACTGAAATGAAGAAAACAATATTTTTATTGGGGGGATGGAGCTTTGACTAATGGCATCAATAAGACCATTAAAAAAGAGTTAAGAGAAAAGAACAAAGCAGTGATCAATGATGTACAATCAGAAGACAACATAGCTGTAGGACTAGAAGAGCCTTATCCAGTGGAAATCGAAGGAAATGTGGGAGATTTTTTTGGAGCACTAAATAGTGGGGCTCAATTGAGACTAAAAGGAAACGCAGGTCGTTTTGCCGGTAACATGATGTGTGATGGAGAAATAGTCATTCATGGTCATGTTGGTAATGGCCTGGGTTTTGGTCTTTATGGAGGAGTTTTGGTAGTAAGAGGGGATGCAGGAAACCAGGTAGGCCAGATGAACAAAGGTGGAACAATTATTGTTGACGGTGATGTAAAGGATAACGTAGGGCTTTTTTCCCTAGAAGGTGATATCGTCATCACAGGTAGTGCCGGAGGGGAAGTAGGCGAGTGGATTATTAAAGGTAATATCTATGTAGGTAAAGGAATTGATGCCCTAGGACACAATGCTGAATTTGAAGAGATGGCCAAAGAAGATGTAGATAAGTTAAAATCTTTGTTTGAAAAATACGGCATTGAAGCCGATCCTTCTAAGTTCCAAAAAGTTGTTCCAGAAGAATTGAGGCCTTTCTACAAAACCAAGGATGTAAAAGAGAAAAGTCAGGGAGGTGGAGCATAATGACACAAAGCAGTGTTTGGACAAAAAATATTATTAAGAATATCCAATCAAAAAGCAAGGATGCTAAGTACCAGCTTAGAGGTTTTGGAGCCAATATGCCATATCCGAGCTTGGATGATCTTTTGATAGTACCTGCGCAAGCTCATAAAACCGCTTATGATAAGTACCGGGAAACCATAGATACTAAAGTGGTAATCGGGGAAGATTTGAAGCGCCCCTTGGAGTTAGAGATCCCAATTTTTATAGCAGCCATGTCCTTTGGTGCTATTAGCAAGCATGGAAAGATGGCCTTTGCAAAGGGAGCCTCCCAGGTAGGGATTGCTACTGCTACAGGAGAAGGCGGAAGGCTAAAAGAAGAGAGTGAGATCTGTCAAAACTACGGTGGAAAATTGATAGTTCAATGGTCAACAGGTAGATTTGGCGTTAACATGCAGTACCTAAAAGATGCCGATGCAGTGGAGCTAAAACTAGGCCAAGGTGCCAAACCCGGCATGGGTGGCCACCTAATGGCAGAAAAGATTAATGAAAAGATAGCTGAAACTAGGGGAATTTCAGAAGATACAGATGCCCTTAGTCCATGCAGGCATTTAGACATGGAGTCTGCAGAAGACTTGGCCAAGCATGTAAGTCTGATTAGGGAGCTGACCAATCATGAGATACCAGTAATTATCAAATTAGGTCCCGGGGATATATATGAAGATACTAAAATAGCTATAAATGCTGGCCCCGACGCAGTAGCTATCGACGGGGGAGAAGGTGGAACCGGCTGTGCCCCCCATATAGTAGCCGAACACGCAGGAGTCCCCACCTTAGGTGTATTTGAGCCTGCCATGAGAGCATTTAGAGAAACAGGAGCCAGGGAAAAAGGAATCAAATTCCTTATAATGGGTGGACTGAGAAATGGTGCTGATATTTATAAAGCCCTGGCCTTGGGTGCAGATGCTTGTGGAATTGGTACTGCAGCAATGGTTGCCATTGGTTGTAACGGTTGTCAGCAGTGTCATACTGGAACCTGTCCTCTAGGAATTGCCACCCAAGATGAAGACAAGGTACAAAAACTAGATCCTGAAGAAGCTGGAGACAGATTAGGTAATTACCTAAAAGCCACCAGGGAAGAATTAGTAACTTTGACGGCTTTATCAGGGCACAACAATCCTGATGATGTTTCAAAAGATGACCTTATAGCGCAGAATATCAACGCTTCTGCTGTGACCGGTGTTAAGCTTATGGGTTATGATAAGCCTGTTACGGCCTGGTTCAACGATTAATATTAAAGTCTTATAATATCAAAATTTAAAATATAGCAAAATAAAAACTTCCGGCTAGGGGATAGGATCTAAAGTGCTCCCCTAACTAGCCGGAAGTTTTTAAATTTAACATTTTAAACATGACCGGTTAAACATGACCGGACAAAGTCTGCAAAAAGAGGATGGGGCTTTTCCGGTCTA
>CAZCIZ010000053.1:0-18149 GCA_964498995.1 uncultured Clostridia bacterium
GGACTTTTTCTTAAATTGCTTGCTAAATACCATAAGCGAACTTTTGATTTGGACGCTTCCCGCAAATCTTTGTGAGCGTTGGTATTTAGCAAGCAATGTATCAAAAAAATTCAAGTGTTTACGATTAAACTTTATGTACCCCCGATCCTTAGATGTATTAATAAAAACTTTGTAGTATCGGAATATACTGCTGCGGTAAAATTAAAGTGTATTTTCTTACTATCTATAATATAATTCGACATATTAAAAGATCTTTCCTTTTTTAAAAGAAATACCCCATTATATAGATAAGCGGGGTCTTTTTTCCCCGCCTATCTATTCTTAACCTTTTACATCTTATTGCTTTTTGAACATATCTTTGTTAGCATGGCACTTGGGACATACCCAATCGTCAGGCAAGTCTTCAAATGAAGTCCCTTCATCAATTCCACCTTCTGGATGATATCCTCCTTCCCCACTATAGCTTGGATCTCCTATTTCTGGATCATAGACGTAATCACAAACGGTACATTCGTATTTATCCATTTTCCCAATCACTCCTTTCGAATAATTCTATACTTTTACTTATTATTCTTTAATATAACATAAATTAATTGTTATTTAAATACAGCTAAAATTTGTGACTACTATCGCTATGTCTTGACATTGTAGAAAGTGACAGTATATCATTAAATAGGTTTATTAAAAAAAGAAGAGGAGATATAATGTCAACAAAAAAACACCCCGATTACAAACAGGAGTTACAACATTTAAAAAACGTTAAGCTGTATATAGAAAATTTCATAAGTACTGTTTCTAAAAAACAGGGCGAGTCAAAAGACGATATAAAAGAAGCCTTTGAAATTTTGGATTTTTTGGACAGCAGCCAAAGCTATATCACTATCTTAGTAAATGCCAGGTATTTAGATCACAGCAAGGAAATGATGGATAAAGTTATCAGAACCAAAGACAAACCTTATTTTAGTAGAATTGACTTTCAAGATGATAGAGATGACAAACCTACCAATTATTATATCGGAAAGGTTTCTCTGTTTGATGAAGATAATGTACCATTAATTATTGACTGGAGATCTCCTATTGCAAGTCTCTATTACGATGGGAGATTAGGCGATGTCTCATATGAAGCAAATGAAGGCAAAGTAACCGGTAAGCTGTATCTAAAACGACAGTACAGCATCGAAAACGGTGAGCTTAAAGACTTTTTCGATGTGGATATCACTGCAAATGATGAGCTTTTACAAGCTTCTTTACGAGATAAAGCTGATAATAAGCTAAAAGATATCGTTTCCACTATTCAAGCAGAACAAAATAAGATAATACGTGCAGATTTAGATAAGCCTTTAATAGTCCAAGGTACTGTCGGCAGTGGTAAAACCACTATCGCCTTACACAGGATCGCATATTTGATATACACTTATGAAAAATACTTTAATCCGAATAATTTTATGATTATAGCACCGAATAGATTGTTTTTGGATTATATTTCCGATGTACTTCCAGAGCTTGATGTTGAAGAAGCAAGGCAAACTACTTTTACCAATTTTTGCTTGGATCTATTGGAGCTAAAGAATAAATTTATTGTTAAAAGACAAGACGAAAATTTATCTTATATTATTGAAGAAAAAGGTTTAGAGGAAGAAATAGAAGCTCTTAAATGGGCATCTGCTTTTAAAGGTTCTTTGTCTTTCAAAAATCTTATTGATAGTTATTTAGAAGAGATTGAGCTAGAGATGCTGCCAAAGGAAGATATTATTCTAGGTGAAGAAATTTTGATGTCCAAAGATGACATCGAGCAGGCTTTCTTTCATGAATACACTTATCTTCCCATTCACAAACGATTAGATCAGATTAAAAAGAAGCTAAATTCCCGGGCAAAACAACAAAAAGAGCTCATAATAGAAAACCTCTCAAAGGAGTATGAACAAAATATAGAAACTGCTCGACAAAAAATCATCGAAAACGAAGATGGAACTGAAATTGGTAGAGAAAAGGTTGTTGCTTTAATTGAAGAACGGGATGAATTAATATCTAAAATTCAAGAGGATGCTAAAAAGATCAGTCAAAGCTTAACAAAAAACTTTAAAAAGAAAAATGCTCTAACACATTACAAGGAATTACTAAAAAGTCCCGATCTGATTATAAAACACTCCCCCGAAAGTATTAAAAAGGAAAATGCCGAGTTTTTAGCGGATACTTGCAAGAAAGCCTTCAAAGAAAAAAAGTTGGAGTCAGAAGATTTAGCTCCTCTGTTGTACCTTAAAGCAAAGTTGGAAGGGTTTAAAGAGTCAATAGAGTGCAGTAATGCAGTGATTGATGAAGCTCAAGATTATAACCTGTTTGAATTTTACGTGTTAAAACATGTTTTAAATACTCATAATTTTACTTTACTTGGTGACTTGTCCCAGGGGGTACACTCTTATCGGGCCATCCACAGTTGGGATGATGTCAGTCAAGCAGTGTTTTCTAATAAAGCTACTCAACTTACCCTAGAACAAAGTTATCGCACCACTATAGAGATAATGGAACTGGCAAATCAGGTCTTAAAACAAGGGGTGGGAGATCAGGCTTACCTGGGCAAGCCTGTAGTTCGTCGTGGCGATGAACCTGATTTTATTGAATTTACCAACCAAGATTTTTTAATAGCTAAAATAAAGGATAAAGTCTCCCATCTACTCAAAAAAGACTATCAGTCAATCGCTATCATAGGAAAAACATTGCCAGAATGTAAAAAATTACAAGAACTTTTGGCGCATCATGATCTTAAAGAAACTTCCCTTTTAGCCGGAGAGGAGGAGGAATATCCTGCTGGGGTAGTTATAATTCCGGCTTATGCTGCTAAAGGGCTAGAATTTGATGGCGTAGTAGCGGTGAGTTTAAATGAAAGTTATCAAAAAAATAAGCTAGATACCAAACTTTTATATGTTGCTATGACCAGGGCATTGCATAATCTCAGTGTTTACTATATGAAAGACAATATAGCTCACTTATCTTTTCATAACCAAAGTAATCTCATACAAAAAGTTCATTAAATTCTTCTAGGCGATAAAATGTTACGGATGGATTTTTTTCCTTAGCCCAGTTTAACGAAAATTCATTCTCAAAAAGAACAACCGTATTATTATTTTCATCTTTTACAATCATGTCTCGACTCTGGGACATAAATTCAAACTCAGATCCCTTTAACCACCTGGCTGTTTTATAAGGTAAACGGTTCAGATTTACCTCTATCCCATATTCATGCTTAAGGCGGTACTGAAAGACTTCGAACTGTAATTCTCCGACAACTCCTAAAATAGTTTCTTCTGTTTGCGGGTCTTTATAAACCTGTACCGCCCCTTCCTCAGTTAACTGAGAAAGCCCTTTATGAAACTGTTTATGTTTTATGGCTTGCTTAGCTGTTACTTTTGCAAAATGTTCCGGTGTAAAACTAGGCAGCTGTTTGAATTCAAAGGAGCCAGTTTCTGTTAAGGTATCACCGATTTGATAAATACCCGGATCAAAGATGCCAATAATATCACCTGGATAGGCTTCTTCGACAATGTCCCTATCTTGTGACATGAACTGTCTGGGCTGAGAGAGCTTAACCTGTTTTCCTGTCCTCACATGGTTCACCGTCATATTACGTTGAAATTTCCCAGAACAAACCCTCAAAAAAGCTATCCTATCTCTGTGATCAGGGTTCATATTCGCTTGGATTTTAAAAACAAAACCAGAGAACTCTTTATTTTTTGGATCTATATGACCTATATTGCTCTTTCTCTTTGCTGGAGGAGAAGCAAATTTAATAAAGTCTTGAAAAAAACTTTCAACACCAAAACCGTTGATAGCACTGCCAAAATATACAGGGGTCAATAGTCCCTTGTTCACCTTATCAAGATCAAAATTCTCCCCTGCAACATCCAATAATTCTATCTCTTGGTTTAAATTGTTAGCTACTTCATCCTTCTCAATTTCCTCAACATTTAGCTCTTTAAAATTCTGGCCATGTTCATGTATTGCTAACTTCTGCGAACTCCTGTTATAAAGACCATAACTTTCAGCCCCAACATCAATAGGCCAGCTTACAGGAAAAGACTCGATCCCAAGCACTTTTTCTATTTCGTCCAATAGCTCTAGGGGTTCTTTTCCCTGGCGATCTAGCTTATTGATAAAAGTAAATATAGGAATTCCCTGCATACGACAAACTTCAAAAAGTTTAATCGTTTGCGCCTCCACCCCTTTAGCCATATCTATAAGCATCAGAGCACTATCTGCCGCTGTTAATGTACGATAAGTATCTTCACTAAAATCCTGGTGCCCAGGAGTATCTAGTATATTTATCTTATAATCTTGATAAGAAAACTGTAGGACACTGGAAGTTACAGATATCCCTCGTTTTCTTTCCATTTCCATCCAATCAGAAGTAGCATATTTATTTGTCTTTCTCGCTTTTATTGATCCAGCCAACCTAATAGCTCCTCCAAGGAAAAGAAGACTCTCTGTCAAAGTCGTTTTTCCGGCATCTGGATGAGAAATGATTGCAAATGTTTTTCTTCTATCTACTTCATTAGCTATATTACTATGATCAAGTGTCATGTTAATATCCCCTTTACCAAAAAAATTATCTATACTTTACGTTAAACACCATTGCTATTTTAACATAAACTATTTGTTTTATCACACAGTCTTGATATTAAAGTCTTTGATATAAAGGAAAAATTAAAACAAAAAAAGGTTAGTTACAAAAAGTCCATGCTTTAGACTTTTTGTAACTAACCCCCATGGTTTGGGTTTTCACACCACAACCAGTAATGAAAATAACTGTTTTATTTTCTTTTTTTAGCTAGCAGATAAACTCCGCTGGCTGCAAACAGGGCCCCTATTCCTGGGAGTACTGGCAAAATACCTCCTCCAGTTTCAGGTAGCTCCTCTTCTTCTTCTACCGTATCTACCTCTTCAACATCTGCCTCCGCTACACTTACCGTTGCGCCAGTAGCATTATCAACATCCTCAACATGTACACTATCATCAGTTGGTACTTGGCTTAGGTCTCCATCAAATTCATAGCCATCGGGAACTAAAGCTTCAGCAGCAAAGATAAAACCATTGGGCCTTCTGTCTGCATCATAACTTTCAGGATATTTTTCATCTTCAGGATCATACTCATCATAAATGTCTATCCAGCCTTCTAATTCAATTGCAGGAGCTTCTTCTTCCTCCACCCCATCAATCTTTCCGATAAACTCAGTCTCATCTTCTAATATATTTGCCACCTCATCTTCTGTTGCACCATAAGGCACTTCAACGGTGTCATTTACTGGTACTATCTCCTCAATTACATTCTCTTCTTCAGCTGCCATAGTGCCCGAAACTGCTACAAACAATAAGCTAAACAAACAAATAATTACAAACTTCTTCATCCTATCCTCTCCTCTTCATTTTAGTTAAATATTTCTAATAATAATTATTCTTGCTATAGTATCTAAAATCCTCCTAATAATAAAATTTTTTTAAGGATTATCGCCGGTACTGGTATCAATTTCTTTTTCTTTAGCAGAGTAATTCTTGGCTCGAGTTCACAGCTTAAACTTACAAGCCCACTAAAAAAACAACATTACAGCCAAGGCACCTTGTAGAAAAAGCAAGATTAACACCCCGGTCCTAAATATTGTTTTTGAAGTTTTATGGCTAAATATTACCATAGCTAAATATACTCCCAGAGCTCCGCCGAGCAAAGCCATGATTATCAACATTTTTTCAGAAATGCGCCATTTATTTTTGAGTGCTTTCCCCTTATCTAACCCAGTGATAACAAACGCAAATATATTGATACATAAAATTGCCGCTATAATAAATGACTCGTACACATTGATTTAAATCACCTCACAACCAGCTTCTTTTTACCTCATTACAGAACTCTTAATGCCTGATTTGATTTTCTAAAACATTTTCAATCCTTGGTCTTGATCAGGTGCAATTTGGAAAATTGAAGTAAAACCAGCGATTTCAAACACCTCATATACTTGTTCCTGTAAATTGCATAAAACTACTTTCCCTGAAGATGATTTGGTTTTTTTCGCCAACATCAACAGCACACGAAGGCCTACACTGCTAATATAATCCACCTTTGATAAATCAATCAGATACTTGAGTTCTTCTCTTTCAAACAAATAATTAATCCTCTCTTCTAATTCGGGTGCTGTTTCTGCATCTAATCTACCGGATAACTCAATTATATAAGCGATATCATTTTTATTTTCTTTGATCTCCATATTTTATACCTCCCATTAGACCCTAACTTATAATAGGCCTTTACTTAAATTTATACATTCGCTTACTTATATACATTTTCCTTCTAAATAATTCAAAATAATAATAATTTTGAATATAAACTTGAGCTTTTTAAATTGCAACAAAATAACAGGTAAAAAAAAGGTTTTAAGGTGAAAACAGCGAATTTATTTAAAAATAAGCAACTTAATGCTATATTAAGGGAGAAAAGCTCTTATGATTACTGAAATTGTTGAAATGTTGATATCTTTAAGTGAAACCATGTCTGTAGTAATTGTTTTAAGTTATCTTTTAACCCGAACCAAACTTTACGATGAAATATTAAATAAAAAATTAAAGACCGACACTCAGATTAAATTGATTATTATTTTTGGTTTCTTTGCTATCTTTGGCACTATAAGTGGGATAGAGTTTATGGGTGCCATAGCAAACATAAGAGATTTAGGCCCGGCTATAGGAGGTCTGTTAGGCGGACCAGTAGTTGGCTTTGGTGCAGGCTTAATTGGAGCTGTCCATAGGTTTCCTCTAGGTGGTTTGACAGCTGCTCCTTGTGCTCTTGCTACAATTTTTGCCGGGGTTGCTGGAGGTTTTATTAACAGATATTTAAAAGGAGAGTTTCTGAGTATACAAGGTGCGGTAATTTTTGCAGTTCTTATAGAAATATTTCACATGGGATTAGTTTTGTTAATAAGTAGACCTTTTGTAGAAGCTTTAATGGTGGTAAGGCAAATAAGTATCCCTATGATTACTGCAAATGCAATTGGCATGGGTATATTTGCCTTTATATTTTTCAATGTTGCTAAGGAGAGGAGAACTGCCGAAGATAAAAAGAAAATGGAAAGTGAACTACAAATAGCAAGAGAAATTCAAATGAGCATTGTACCCAAGATTTTCCCAGCATTTCCTGATAGAGATGATCTCAATTTGCATGCCGTTTTAGAACCTGCAAGAGAAGTTGGTGGGGATTTGTTTGACTTTTACCTTACGGATAATGAAAAAAGGCTTCATTTTGCAGTAGGAGATGTGTCGGGAAAAGGCATTCCTGCTTCTTTGTTCATGGCGGTTACTAAAACCCTGTTAAAAGCTAAGGCCACTGTTGGAATGTCTTCTAACCAAACTTTGTCGCAAGTTAATGATGAATTGTGTCAAGGTAATAATTCAGCTATGTTTGTTACGGTCTTTCAAGGGAGCCTTGACCTAAGTTCGGGAGAAGTTGAATACACAAATGGCGGTCACAACTTGCCCTATATTATAAGAGCCGATGGCAGTTTGGAAGCAATTGATAGTTCTAGGAATATTGCCCTTGGTGTAATGGAAGAAATGCCTTACGAAGGGGGACAGTTTAAATTAGACAGTGGTGACAAACTAGTTATTTTTACCGATGGCGTGACGGAAGCTCAAGATATTAACGGGGCATTGTTTGGAGAAACTAGATTAGAAAATCATTTGCAAAAGAACAGTGATGCTGAACCGAGTAAATTAATTGAACTATTGATGAAAGAAATAGACAAATTTGCTGCAGGAGCAATTCAAGCGGATGATATAACTATTCTTGTTATTGAATACATTCAAAAGGATGAGAAGTACAAAATAGTTTTAAAAAATGATATGTCTGAGATCACTAGATTAAGTAAGACTTTAAAAGAATATGCCAAATTAAACAATTTGAATGACAAAACTTTTTTTAATGTCAATTTAGTTTTGGAGGAGATAATTACTAATATTATTTCATATGGCTATCAAGAAAAAGGCAAAGAAGAAGAAATAGAAGTAACCCTTGATTTACAAAATGAAAATCTAAATATCACCGTAAAAGATAACGCTTCCCCTTTTAACCCATTGGAACTTCCGAAGCCAGATATTGAGAAGCCTGTGGAAGAAAGAGAGATAGGCGGTCTTGGAGTTCATTTAGTT
The DNA here is from genome assembly GCA_964498995.1 of uncultured Clostridia bacterium. Classification (GTDB taxonomy): domain Bacteria; phylum Bacillota; class Natranaerobiia; order Natranaerobiales; family Natranaerofabaceae; genus Natranaerofaba. The sequence goes on from CAZCIZ010000053.1 coordinate 8,185, forward strand.
AAGGAAATGACAGATTATCAAGAGTACCGCAGAGAATGTAATTCCAACATATTATCTTTGACCAAAAATATAAATGAAGATAATATTGATGGATAAAGAGATGACGGGAGGAATCACCATTGAAATTAAGTTTTTTGGGAACAGGATCAGCTTTTACTGTAGGCGATGGGAACTATCAGTCTAATATGATTTTAGAAACAGATGAAGGCAAAAAACTCTTAATAGATTGCGGAACGGATATTAGGTTTTCATTATATAATATGAACATGTCTTACCTAGATATCTCTGATATCTATATCAGTCACCTACATGCAGACCATGTGGGGGGACTTGAATATATTGGATTGAACCGCAAATTCGACCCCAGATGTGGTCCTACTAGAATATTTATCAGTGAGATTTTTCGAGACTCTTTATGGATGAGTGTTCAAAAAGGTCTTAAATACGTAGAAGGAGAGATTACCGATATAAACTCTTTTTTTGAGATTATTTATTTAAAAAAAGATGGTTCCTTTGAATGGGAAGGAATAAACTTTAAACTAATAGATTGTGTACACATGCATAATGGTTTTTTCCCGGTTCCAAGCTTTGGCCTTCTGTTTAAAATAGGAGACACAGAAACTTTTATCACCACTGACACTCAATATACTTTTGATAACTTAAAAGAGTATTATGAAAGTGCCGATATAATTTTTCACGACTGTGAAACATCAAAAAATAAAAGCGGGGTACACGCCCACTTTGATGAATTAAAACATTTGCCTCCCGAATACAAGAGTAAAATGTGGCTTTATCACTACCATCCTGGGAAATTACCCGATGCTCAAAAAGAAGGGTTTAAAGGTTTTGTGGAAATCGGTCAAGAATTTAGATACGAGAATTAAAATAGGTCTTTATTTATAATATATCCCTATATGTCTCTTTGAAATGATTTTATCAGATCTTTTCCTTCTTTAGATAACCAGGTAAATCTGATATTTGCATTATAGGGATATCCTTCTTCAACAGAAGTTAACATAGCATATATATCATCAGCTACTACCTTCTCATCTTCATTACTATCTAACATCTGTATTTTTAATGTACTCATGGCAGGGATATAATCCGACAATGACATCTCGGCTTCTCTCATAGAGATTCTTTTTATACTACCTGTAAAGAAATTGCCAACACAATGTTTGTCTTCCAATAAAGATATGGAAATGGGTAGTTCTTTTGGTAATTTCATCAATTGTAAATGTGAGCTATCAAGGTATAGGTTGTAAGGTTCACCTATACCTTTAATCTCGTAAATAGTAATGGGTTCATTTATGCCTTTCGGTGTAACTAACATTTCATTCTCTATTTCAAGTTGAGTATTTATTGCCTCTTTTGTAGTTGGTGAAATTATAATTTGCCTTCCTACTGTATAAGATTCTATTCTTGAAGCAAGGTTCACATGTCTACCGACCACCCCGTATTTTACTCTTTTTTCAGAACCGATATTTCCGACAATAACATGACCAGTATTAATACCTATTCCCATTTCTATTTCGGGAAAACCGTTATCACTATTCCATTTATTAACTTCATCCATTGCAGCCTGCATACTGATGGCACAAGCAACACACTTATTGGCATGGTCTTCACACCAAATTGGGGCACCAAATATCACCATAATAGCATCCCCGATAAATTCCAGGACCGTTCCACCATATTCATAGATTACATCCACCATTTTGCCAAGGTAATTATTTAGCATTGTAACTACAGTTTCCGGAGGTAATTGTTCTGACATAGTGGTAAAACCCCTGAGATCTGTCATCATGATGCTCACTTGTTTCTTTTCGCCGCCTAGTTCCAATTTTTCCGGTTGTTCAAGCAAACTAGAAACTATTTCGTCGGATAGATAGCGACCGAAAGTTTCGCTGATAAATTGGTTGCGAAGTTCTAGCTGTTTATTTAGTTCTTTTATCTTTTCCATAGCTAGAACGGCGTCTCTTAACTCCATAAGTTCAGTTACATCGCTAAAAACTGCTATAACACCAAGTTTTTCTTGTTTACCGTCTTGCTCGATTTGCAAAAAAGAAGTCGTCATAAAAAGTGACTTATTAATTTTTCCTGTAAAGAAATTAACAATATGATTATGATTGGTAGAAGATTCATAAACGGCATCCAAAATAACTTGATTAAAAGCATCGTTTTCTGCATGTTCAAAAAACACTTCCATATATCTGTTATTAAAGGTGTCTTCCTTATCCAACTCAAGAATTTTTAGTGCAGCAGGATTTACGTGGGTTATTAATCCTTTCATGTCCACAGTCAATACACCATCATTCATATTTTCAATGATATTGTGGAAAATATGGCTTCTTTTCTTATCTAAAGTCATTTAAATACCTCACTCTCAAAAACTACATCTTCTAGTACATCTCTCTACTACATATTTCTAATAGAAGTTTTCTTTTACATTACAGGTTGTTTCTACCCCGATTTTATCGTAATTCTCTTTAATCCATTCATCAGCTTTGTTTCTTCCTAGTTTTTTAAGATAAGTCAAAAACTCCCAGGCCACATTGCCTTTGCTTGTCATGTTGAGCCCTTTCATGGAATCTTCAGCATCTATAAGATGTATATTTATTTTTGATAAATTACCGTTATCATCAAAACCCTTATCAACGATTTCATTTACAAAATTAATAGCTCTAACTTCTCTCATCAAACTGGAGTTAAAACTGATAGCAGTGCTACGGTCCATTATTTCTAAAGGTGTTTTAGGTAGTTCTTCATAATTTTTGAACTCAATCTGAACTATCATCAAATCTTTGCAATCGGTGTTTTCAAATAGAGGAAACATAGCAGGGTTGCCAATATAACCACCATCCCAATAATATTGATTGTCAATTTCCACCGCTTGAAACATCTCTGGCAAACATGTAGAAGCAGAAATAGTCTTGGCTGTAACTTCTTCATTTCCGAAAACTTTTACCTTTGAGGTTTTGACATTGGTGGCTGAAAGAAATAATTTAACATCATCGTTCTTTTGAATTTTTTCAAAATCCACAACCTTACTTATCATACCTTCAATAGGATTTTCCATTAAGCCAAAAGGATCTAATTGGTAAGGCGACTTAGGGGGAACAAGTGCTAGTAGCATTAAAAGAGGATTATAATCAAGATTACCAGGACTTCTCATCTTATCTATTAATGTCTGTTTAAAGGGAGAGAAAGCGCCCATTTGCCCATTTAATCCCCAAAATTTGTCCAATAATTCCCGAGCCTTATTGTTACCTCCCGTCATTAGTCCATAAGCCAAAATAGTTGCGTTGATTGCTCCGGCACTAGTGCCAGATATACCTGCTATTTTTAAGTCCTCTTCCTCTAGTAGCCGGTCTAGGACTCCCCAAGTAAAAGCCCCGTGGGCCCCTCCTCCTTGCAGTGCCAGATTAAGCTCTTTTGGTTTTTTTGCCATAAGCAAAAACTCCTCTCAAATTATTTAATAAAAAAATGTCGAAATATCAACCTTAATAGTTAAGTAATTCGACATCTCTATTGGAAATCCTTCGGAAAATAAAAATATTTTTCCGATTTTTACAGATCATAGCAAAACTATACCCTGGCTTGTCCATATAGGCCGCAATTGAGGCCTATAAATCTTTTAAGATCACAATATTTTCTTAGGCATATGTATATAACATTGGTTTTAGTACTTTCAAAAGGTCATATTTAGTATTAAAAAAGAGATACCCTGCTTTAGAATTAAGTACTTTTACCAGGTTATCATAATCCCTATTCTCAAGCTTTACCATACTATCTTTAATTGTAGACAGTTTTTACATTTGCTTAATTAGGCCAGATTTTAACCGATCATATTCTCCAAATCCCAAGATATCATATGCTGCATAGGCTCCACTCGAAAGGGTTGTTGTATAGTTCTAATATTTCGTCTTCTCCAATCTTACTAGGATCATACTTAATAGCTGCATTTCCCGTTTCATAAGAAAATGTCACTTCATTAATACCATCAAACAATTTTTCTAAGGACAACAGGCCGGAATCTATTTGCCATTTTTCAGGAGCTTTTTTCAAAATAGGTACATGAACCCTCATTTCCCCCGGTGTTGAATGAAGTACTTTTATTTTTAAAACTTTATTTAATAATATGTCTTCAATGTTCATACCCATTCCCTCCCAAGCTAAATAAAAATCATAAGACTAGCTAGGACAGCTTTCTATCCTTCTAGCTGTATGCAATTCTAATTATATGTTTATTAAAAAATAAAATTACAAAAAAAGGTTAGATAGAAAAAGTCTGTTATTCAGACTTTTTCTATCTAACCCAGCTTAAAACTAGAATAAATTGGTTAGCGTTATAGAGATAAAGGAAATCAACATCAATTTTATCGTTGTAATAATTACCTAAACCTTTAACTAATCCAGGAATTAAAAATTCCAAGTTTCTAGCAGATGAATATTTCACTTCCAAGGTTCTGTCATCTAATTCTTTTACATCTATCTTAGGCGGTTTAGCATCCTCAATATTATTGGTAACCGACCTGTGTATATCATTGATATTCACTAAAAACTCTTTTGTGCTGTTGGCTTTTTTACTAGGCAAAATACATAGCTTCCATGAACAGCGTTTGAAACTCTGGTTTAGAGGCAAGTTCTAAATGATCAACTTTCTCCACTAGATCTATAGCTTGCTCATATATATTTTTATTTACCAGGGCCATTTGACACCCTGAGCCTGCAGCATTTCCAACAGGAATGATATTCTCACTTTTCACCTCAGAAAATAATCCTAAAGTTCTAATACTTTCCACGTCTACGTAATTACCAAATCCGCCGGCCAGGTAAACATTTTCCAGCTCATCATAGGTTATTTCTGTTTCGCTTAACAATGCACTAATCCCGGCAGCTACAGCTCCTTTGGCAAGCTGAACTTCTCTTACATCTTTCTGGGTTAAAATTACTTCCTTTCCATCTTGCCCTTCTTTAGGGGAGGCAATAACAAAGGATTTAACATTTTCCTTTTCTTTTATCCGCTTAGCTAACTCTTGATCTTCAATATTTTCTGCAGAAACAATTCGGCCAGATTTATCAATAACTCCCTTTCTTATAAGTATAGCCATTATATCCATAAGTCCTGACCCACAAATTCCCTTAGGAAAATCATTGCCAATTGTAGTATACAATAAATTATTATTTTCATATGTCACTCTAGAGATTGCACCACTTGTCGCCTGCATCCCATGGGAGATTTTAGCCCCTTCAAAAGCTGGACCTGCAGCAGTAGAACATGCTATCATTTTACCATTACCGGTGACCACTATTTCCCCATTTGTTCCGAGATCTAATAAAAGTTCCTTTTTGTTTTCATCAATTTGAGTTGCCAGGGCAGCTCCTACAGTATCCGCACCTACAAATCCTGCAATACTAGGCATGAAAACTACTTCACCCTTAGGATTTATATCAATTGAAATCTCTTTAGCCTTAGCTCTAACAGGTTTTTGAGTAACAGGAAGATATGGAGATCTCCCTAATGTGGTAGGATTAAATCCCCAGAACAGATGACTCATTGTGGTATTTCCAACTAAATTTAAGTGGTATATATTATCTTTATCAACATCCCCTTTTTTGCATAAATCTTCAATTAAAAAATTGATTGTTTCTAGAGCTTTATTCTGCAGCTCTTCTATTCCATTTTCACTTTCTAAACAATAAGTTATCCTACTGATAACATCAGCGCCATAGGGACTTTGTTTGTTAAGCATTGCAGAAGTACAAATTTTCTCTCCTTTATGCAAGTCCCACAAATATCCAGCCACAGTAGTAGTCCCAATGTCTATAGCTATACCATAAATCTTTTCCCTGGTATCTCCTGGCTCAAGATTCAATATATCTTCTTTATTTTCAAGGGTAAGTGTTAGCTCTTCAAAATTTTCATTAAATATTTCACTCAATTCCTTGTAGTTAGCATAAGAGAAATTTAAAGGTGATTTATAGCTTCTGTTCACCGCTTTATCAAGGGCTTCTGACTTATAGGTCAAAGCCTCAGGATTGACCAATTCCTTTGTTATCAAAGGCAGAATCTCTAATTCCATCATTGTACCGTCAACTAAAATTTTCTCCTCTTCTGGCTTTGTGCTTACAACTTCTACAGTCATATCAGAATCTACTTGGGTTTGGCATGCTAGTTTAAAAACTGGCTCGTTATTGATTTTAACCAAACATTTTCCACAAGAACCTTTGCCCCCACAAGGAGATTCAATATAGACATCATTTTCTATCAACAGTTCTAACAAAGTCTTCAATCCTCTAGATTCGATCACTCTATTTTCATTGATAACTTTAACTTTTGGCATAAAATAAAACTCCTATTGTTTAAATTTTGATCAACACATTTTTTGATATGTTTCATTGTACATTGTACCACATAAAAAATCTTCATCAACCGAATTCTTCTTCTGAACAAAACAGTAGCCTTATGTATAATGACCCCCAGCTAATACCCTGCATGGGTATATTGGTTTAGATTATATAATACAGTTTGCTCGTTGTCAACATATGCTATTAATAATGTTATTTAAGTTTTATTTTGTTTACGTTTAAACTCTTGCAGGAAAATCGTCGAAAAAGAAGAAGTTCTTATTAGGCTCTTCTACAAATTCTGCATAATTGCATACTTGTATATTATTATAGATGCTAATATGCTGCCGACTTAATAGTTTAAAATAGCTCATATCATAAGTGGAGCAATTTGTTTTTTACAAAGGGGGAAAATATTGTTATGACGGAAAGACTTGATGCAGAAGTTGTAAACCAAGGTCCGGACAACCATACCCTGGGTATAGTCGCTCTAGTAACCGGTATTCTAGCGCTGGTACTTTCTTTTTGCTGTCCTTATATTGATATTGTTCTAGCCATAGTAGCTATAGTCTGTGGAGTCTTAGGTTATAGGGAAGGACAGAATTATTCCTTGGCAGGTATTATCTTGGGTGCAGCTGCAATTTTAATATCCGTTTTGATGATGATAATTGGGATGGCATTCTTTCTTGGAGTGTAAAAAACGTGTCTATTAGAAGTTTAGAATATTTTTTAGTGGGATCCTTCCTGATTTTGGTTCTGGGAATCGGTCTATACCTATTAACAGGTGGTTTTTATGAAGGCGGGCTTCCCTTTTTAACTTATAGAACCTGTATGGTCAATGAACTCACAGGTTGGTATTGTCCAACCTGTGGAGGTACCAGGGCTATTGAAGCACTATTCAAAGGTCAAGTCATAGCTGCTCTTAGTTATAACTGGTTGGTAATATTTGCTTTAATTTTTGTCAGTTATTATTGGGGAAAATCAGCTCACTTGATTCTAAAGGGGAAGTCTCTAACTGACCTTTACATAAGACCGTGGATTATCTGGGGTTGGCTATTCCTGGTATTTGCTTTTACGTTATTTAGAAATATATAGTGAAAAATAGATACTTGTTTCTCTTATTCAATCTCTAGACTCAGTTTTTTTAGCCATAGTAGTTTTGCCAGGGTTATGCTAATTTCTTTCTGGTCAACCTCCATGGTATTGTCAATATATATGGAAATACCATTTTTCTTAATTTCCGTATAGCTTTCTGGAGTTTCCGGCACCATGGGCTCTACCCTCTCCAAGGGTACTGATCCACCCACTCAACCTTTTCTTTTAGTCGTCTCTATTGTGACAGCCCCGCCATTTTTTTTAATGTATTCTTTTGCTTCATTGGAAATTTTAACATGCATCATCCTTCCCTCCTCGGCAATTTAATCTAATTATCTTCATTATAACTTTAATATAGGTTATAATCTAACCATTTAATGGTAATCAGTTAACCAAAACAAAACAGCTATCAGATCTTAGCTTGATATTCATAGGGTAAGTTTACAAACTCTCCGGGTGTATCTATTGCCAGAATATTTGACAGGGCGGATTTAAGAATATTTTTTTGCATTTTTGTGTCATTGGGTGGGCCTAGGTTCGCTCCCATTGGAACCATGGCATAAACTGCCCTTGGTGCTCCTTGCTGTTTTGCCACAGGATGAAGGGATGCTATCAAAATTGTAGGTATTCCTGACTCTTCTATTTTTCTCTGCACCACCACGGCAGAGCGATGACATGTTCCTCATCCTGCTGTGAGGACTGCAACCCCTGCACCTACTCTGCTTAGTTCCCTAGCTATTTCAGGGCCAACATAATCGTTAAATGCTTCAAAGTCGCCTCCACCTCCCATAAAGCCTATATGAAGTTTGGCTTGACTTTTGATAAAACCTTCCTGAGATAATTCTTTTAACCTATCAGTGGGAAACATGCAGTTTATATCTTTTCTAACATCTTTATGATCATATCCCCCGTGGGTAACCATCAACTCCCTAGAATCAACATCACCAGGTATTATTCTGTAACTATTATCACCAGCAACATTAAAAGGCTCTTGTTCTTTAAGGTGAACACCCGCTGCAGAAACCAAAGCAACGTCACTATGTTTTAGAGTCTTTGGTGGTTCAGCCCAGACCACAGGAGGGATTTCTGGAACGGGGATTTCTGATTTAATATTAACCACATCATCATTAATTTTGCTCTTTAACATGCTAATAGCCCGGTCTGCATCATCCCCTATTAAAGTATTCTCTCCTAAAACTTCTGTGCCTTTATCTGAGCTGGCCTTGTGAGCCTTGTTTTTAGAATATCTTTTGGTATCTTTACTCAACTCCACCATAGCATCCATATATTTGTTTCCAATTATAAGAGCACCTTTTTTCGCTGCATAAGTGACCCCTACTACCGGGATGTCTCTCTTGCCCACTTCTTCAATGTGTTTAGCAAAATCTATATGATTATTCCCGTATCCTTCAGTCATCACTATAACCCCATCAGGGGCGATTTTCTCTATCATCATGCCGACTCTTTTGGCTGTATACTCCTTTTCATGATTAGATTGAGGTGATCCAACGGCAATAATACCGTTAAGGTGCAGTTTTTCATCTTCGTCTAGCCTTTCTACTAATGGATCTCTAGAGTAGTGCCTGGTGGTTTCTTTAGTTGAAGGTGCAACACAGGTCATGGCATGGATAGCTCCATCTTTGACCTCATTGGGAGAAAGCATTAAAGGTATATTCCCCATATCCACTACACTCTTGCCGCCTATGACCCCACAGGGTTCTAAGGGTAAAATAATATTATCATGCATCCCACCCTGTCCCATCATTTCTTTTACTAGAATTACTTTTGATCCATTGGGTTTATCATGTTGATTAGATTGATCGGGGTAATTATTGTAAGGATCTACAGGTGTTTCCCTTATGATTTGAGTGGTTTTACAATCTTCTTCATATAGACCGACTTTCATCTCATCTCTTATCTCCTGGATAATTTCATCTGCAGCCCTGTGGCATGCCGTAGGGCCTTCCCTTGTCATTGAGATCCCAGTTTCGATCACCATATCCAAATTTAAGATTATATCATTCTGATCGGGACAGCCGGGCATATCAAATGCAATATTTTCTATCATTTTTCCTTCAGTACTTCCAAATTCAGCGACTTGCTTGCCACCTTCTTCTTTAGCAGTCAGCATTACTACTATACCATCTAGTTCCACCGTACAGCCACTGCCTAAACTACCTTTCTTTTTAGTTTTAATCGGAATTATATCCATGATTGTATTAACATTAGCCTTGTCATCACTGCTCCTTAATACCCTGAGGTTAATATCTTTTAGTTCTGAATACCTCTCCAAAATATTCTTGGTAATATTTTGGTCAAGATAAAGTTGATTATCCTTTAATTGGGTTTTAGCAGCTAAAACTAGATCAGATATCTCATAGGTTTTAAGCAGTAATTCTCTGGTTTGATAACCTGTTTGCTTTGTTTTCTGTAATGATTTCAAAGATGATTCCCTCCAATATAGTTAGTAAGAAAATAAACTTTAATTTCACTGCTGCAGTATATTCCGATACTACAAA
>CAZCIZ010000054.1:0-17601 GCA_964498995.1 uncultured Clostridia bacterium
ACATATCTCCATATACTACTGCGGTAAAATAAATCAGTTATTTTCATTACTGGTTAGTACGAAAATAAAGTATTATACAAGGAGGATTTAAAGTGACTATTAAGTTGGTGAATGTAGGTTTTGGAAACATAATTTCTGCCAATAGGATAGTGGCTATTGTAAGCCCTGAATCTGCACCTATTAAAAGAATAGTATCTGAGGGTAGAGACAGGGGTATGCTAATTGATGCTACTTATGGTCGTAGAACCAGAGCTGTTATAGTTACGGATAGCGATCATGTGGTATTGTCTGCAGTTCAACCTGAAACAGTAAAACAAAGGCTTAACGGTAAAAGCAATACTAATGAAGATGATGAATAGAGGTAGATGAAAATGGGCAAAAATACAACATTGGGTGGTTTGCTGATCGTTTTATCAGGCCCTTCTGGAGTGGGTAAAGGCTCTGTTTGCAAAGAACTATATAAAATTAACGAAAACATCAAAGAATCGGTTTCCGTGACCACAAGAAAGCCTAGAGAAGGAGAAAAAGATGGGGTGAGCTATTACTTTACCGACCAAGAGGGTTTTTTTAATATGATAGAAAAAGGAGAGCTCTTGGAGTGGGCAAAGGTATATGATAATTATTACGGTACCCCTATAAAAGCAGTACTAGATAACCTTAAAGCTGGTAGAGATGTGCTTTTGGAATTAGACATACAGGGTGCCATGAAAGTTCAACAGAATTTTCCCGAGGGCGTTTTTATCTTTCTTCTTCCTCCTTCAATCTCTGAGCTGAAAAACAGGATAAGTAAAAGGGGGACCGAAACCGAAGAAGATCTCGATAAGCGGTTTAACGCTGCTAAAGAAGAAATCCAATTAGCCCGAGAATATAATTATGTTATAGTAAATAATATATTAAAAACCTCTGCAGATAGGATTGATTCCATTGTAAAGGCTGAGAAATGTCGGGTAAAAAGATACGGAGAAGAGTTGATCAGGGAGGTGATAGAAAAATGAAGGACCCATCTGTAGATGAACTGGTTAATATGGTGGACAGCAAATACACCTTGGTCATAGTTTCTGCCAAGAGGGCTAGGCAGTTGGTTGATGGAGCTGAGGTCTTGGTTGACACTGATTCCAGGAAAAGTGTAAGCATTGCCCTCCAAGAGATAAAAGAAAGTAAAGTCAAATTTTATAGAGAACACGACCAAGGAATAAAATAAAAAGGAGCTACTTGAGATGTCTGCTAAAGGAAAAATAGTAGTAGGTATCACAGGAGGAATATCCGTCTATAAAACTGTAGAGGTGTGCAGCAGATTAAAAAAAAGCGGTTATGAAATCAAAGCCGTAATGACTTCTTCTGCATTAGAATTCGTAAAGCCATTAACCTTTGAGACAATTACAGAAAATTCCGTTACCACGGAGCTTTTTCCTGAACATAAATCAAATTATGACCCCCAGCACATTAGCCTTTCCCGTTGGGGAGATGTGTTTTTGATCTGCCCTGCAACTGCCAATATAATAGGCAAGTTGGCAAATGGTATGGCTGATGATTTTTTGAGTACCATGCTCCTGGCTGTAGACAAGGAAGTTATTTTTGCTCCGGCTATGAATACAATTATGTACAAAAATCCAATAGTAAAGGAAAATATTGAAAAACTCCGCACTCTGGGATACGAGTTTATATCACCCGAAGAAGGAGTTTTGGCTTGCGGTGAGAAAGGAACAGGGAGATTACCTGGACCGGATAAAATCTGTGCAGAGGTGGAAAAAAGGTTCAAAAATAAAGGTGATAATGCCAAAGAATATCATTTAGACTCTAATTTACAGGGAGTAAATGTACTGGTTACTTCAGGGGCCACCAGGGAAAGGATAGATCCTGTCAGGTATATTACAAATCCCAGTAGTGGCAAAATGGGCTTTGCTATTGCTAGGGCTTTTAAAAAAAGAGGCGCCCTGGTCACCTTGATTACGGCATACTCAGAGGTGGATCCTCCTCTGAACTTGGACAAGGTGATAAAAGTAACTAATACTGAGGAAATGTATAGAAAAGTTCTGGATCATTTTGAAGAAGCTGATATTGTGATCAAGACTGCAGCGGTAAGTGATTTTAAGCCTGAAAATTACAGCAAATCCAAGGTGAAGAAGGAAGGCAAGGAGAAAATGGTATTGGAACTTTCCCCAACTCCTGACATATTAAAGTCATTGGGAGAGAAAAAGGGAAATAAGCTCTTGGTAGGATTTGCAGCTGAAACATCTAATATAACAGAAAATGCCAGAGACAAGCTTGAGAGAAAAAACCTCGATCTGGTGGTGGCAAACGATATAACATCAGAAAGTGCAGGCTTTGGAAAAGACGTAAATACTGTAAAATTGGTTTTTAGTGATGGAAGTGTAAAAGAACTCCCTACCATGAAAAAAGATGAACTGGGTGAGGAAATAGCAAAAACAGTAGAAAGTATTTTTGCCAGATGAACAACCGGCCTCCAGGTCGGTTAAATTTATTATAAGCTTTCATTCATAATTAACAACCTTTTTGACTTTCAATGACCGGGGGTAGCTATTGATATGTGTTACTGCGATGTTTTGATTCTAGATATTGTCCATGGTTCCATGGATAGACCTTTTACCTATAAAGTGCCGGAGCATATGGCTGCAGATATCTGGGCAGGATCTCTTGTAAAAGTTAATTTTAGGAATCAAAATGTCAATGGAATAGTTTTAAATACAAAAAGATCTCCGGAACTGGAGAATATACAAAAAATCAAGCTAGTGTCTTCTTTGGTGATGAGTGAACCCGTAATTTCAACTGACCTGTTTAAACTTGCTGAGTGGATGAAAAAGTATTATATATGTCCCCTGGCCAAAATAATCAGGATGATGCTTCCAAGGGGTGTGTTGATCGATTATACTTCTAAATACCAATACATAATCACATTTGACCCTGAAACCTTGAGAAATTTTAAATTGGCGCCAAATGCTAGAAAACAAAAACAAATAGTTGACTATTTAACTAGCCAGGGAGATGAAAAGGGTGGTTTGCCCCTAATAGAGTTAAAAGAAAAGTTGGGTTGCAGTACAGACCCCATAAAAAAATTGGAACAACTAGGTGCTATCTCCATTGAAAAAAGATTTCTCTACAGAGAACCTGTAGACTATGACGAGGTTGACAAATATCCAGTTAAGTCTCTGACCGAAGACCAACAAGAAGCCTTTGAATATATTGACAAAGAAATTTACGCTAACAATAGTTCCCCTGTTTTGATGCTAGGGGTAACTGGTAGCGGTAAAACTGAAATTTATCTGCACTTGATAGAAAAAGTCCTTGCTGAAGATAAACAAGTTATTGTGCTTATCCCGGAGATTTCTCTTACCCCACAAACTGTGTCTAGATTCATGGGAAGGTTTGGACGCAAGGTGGCCTTAATACATAGCAGGTTGAGTGTTGGCGAGAGGTATGATGAATGGTTGAAAATTTTGAAGGGTGAAGCAAAAATCGTGGTAGGAGCAAGATCTGCAGTTTTTGCGCCTTTGTCAAACCTGGGAATGATTATAATCGATGAAGAACACGAAAATGCTTATAAACAAGAAGAGAGCCCTATGTATCATGCCAGGGAAGTTGCCAGAAAAAGGTGTGAGATTAATGGGGCCAGCTTGGTACTTGGCAGCGCCACCCCTTCATTAGAAAGTTATCATGAAGCTCAAAAAGGAAATTTTAAGCTGGTGAAGTTAAGCAAAAGGATTAACAGTAATATGCCTGCCTTTTGCCTCGTAGATATGAGAAAAGAACTGGCAGGGGGAAATAAGAGCATTTTTAGCAGAGAAATGGTTAAAGGAATAAAATCTGCCGTTGATGAAAAGGGAAGGGTGCTTTTATTTTTAAACCGAAGGGGTTATTCCACCTTTGTGCTATGTAGGAGCTGTGGACACGTAGTGCGCTGCTCTGATTGTGAAGTATCTCTTACTTATCATAAAAATGTGAATTACCTTCGCTGTCATTATTGTGATTATGTAGAACCGCTACCAGGGAAATGCCCGGAATGTAACAGCAATATGATAAGAAGTTTTGGAGCAGGAACAGAAAGGATAGAAACTGAAGTTAAAAAATACTTTCCCTGGCTTAGAACCCTCAGAATGGATGTAGATACGACTTCCAAGAAAAATGCACATCAGGAGATATTGAACAAATTTAAAGATAAAAAGGCAGAGGTTTTAATCGGTACCCAGATGATCGCTAAAGGCCTTGATTTTCCCGATATATCTTTAGTAGGTGTGGTTTCTGCAGATACAATACTCAATATCCCTGATTTTAGATCTGGAGAAAAGACTTACCAGCTCTTGTCTCAGGTGGGTGGTCGAGGGGGAAGAGGAGAAACCCCGGGTAAAGTTATATTACAAACATATACTCCTGAACATTACAGCATCAGAAGTGTCCTTGAAGCTGATTATGAGAGCTTTGCGGCTAAAGAGCTGGAAAGTAGGGAAAAATTAGAATACCCACCTTATAAATCCATTATCAAAATTGAGTTTAAGGGCCCCAAAGAAGAGGAAGTGGAACAATCGGCAAAAACCGGTATGAAAATCCTGACAGAGATCATTTCAAAGGATAGAGAACAAGTAGATGATAACGACCAAAAATTAAGGGATATCGAAATTATTGGGCCTCATCCTTGTCCGTTTTACAGATTGAGGGGAGAATATAGGTGGCAGTTGATTTTAAAAGGACGTAATTTTGAGAGGATAAAACCCGAACTCTATCAAAAGAGAAGGGTGGATTTTGAAGGAGAGCTTTCAAAATCCGTCAAAGTTGCCATTGATGTTGACCCTGTTTCACTATTATAATAATATTAGTTTTGAGTGAGGTTAAGGAAGTTAAGTGTTATTTAGGATATTTATCGCTAGAAAGGATTGATTTATATGGCTATAAAAATCATAAGGACGCAGGATGATCCGGTTTTGAAAAAAACTGCCAAACCCATTGATGAAATATCCTCAAGGACGGAAAGATTGATCGAAAACATGCTAGAAACCATGTATGATGCTGAAGGAGTGGGGCTTTCTGCACCTCAAATAGGAATATTAAAACAGGCCATAGTTGTAGATACTAGAGATGAAAATGATGGAGTTTACAAATTGATCAATCCTAAAATAATTGAAACAAAGGGCCAAACAATTTCTATGGAAGGTTGTTTGAGCTTTCCTAGTATCATGGGTGAAATGGAGAGAGCGGAAGAAGTAAAGGTTGAGGCCCTGGATATTAACGGGGAAGTGGTTACAATAGAGGCTAAAGGACTTCTTTCTAGGGTTTTACAACATGAGATAGATCACCTTAAAGGTGTAACTATACCAGATAAAGCCTTGAGGATAAAACCTATAGAGGAGCTAGAAGAAGAAGCGGGGAGATAATAGTATGACATTAAATTTAATTTTCATGGGAACACCTGAATTTTGCTTGCCAACATTGGAAAGTCTTATAAATTCCGAGCACCAGATGAAGCTGGTGGTAACAAACCCGGATAAGCCCAAGGGTAGAGGGAAAAAAATGTCACCACCTCCAGTAAAGGAATTCTGCTTAAAAAGACAAATAAAAGTGTTCCAGCCAGATGACCTACGAGATGAAATGGTATATAATAGATTAAAAGATTTGAAGCCTGATTTAATGATCACAATGGCATATGGAAAGATAATCCCTGGTGAATTGTTGAAGCTGCCTTCTATTTGCTGTATAAATGTACACGCTTCATTGTTGCCTAAATACAGAGGGGCTGCTCCTATTCATTGGGCCGTTATTAATGGTGAAAAGGAAACAGGCATCACAATAATGTTAATGGATGAGGGGATGGATACGGGGGATATCCTTGCCCAAAAAATAGTATCGATAGAAGAAGATGATACTACAGGAGATGTCCATGATAAGCTGGCCCGGGAAGCTCCGGACTTGCTAATTGAAACGATAAGTAAATTAAAACAAGGTAAAATCGCCCCTTTAAAACAGGATGATACAAAGGCTTGTCTAGCCCCCAAACTCGAGGATGAACATATCAAGATAGATTGGAATAAGGAAGATGCTATTTCCGTTTACAATAAGATAAGGGGACTTAATCCTTGGCCTGGAGCTTATACTTTTTGGAAGGGCAAGAGGATTAAGCTCTGGTCAAGTGAAATCTATGACAGGACAAGGGTGATAAGTGAACCAGGGGAACTTGTCAAAAGGGTTGATGGAGGTCCTGTGGTCCAATGTAGAATTGGGCTAATAAAGCTAACCTCCCTTCAGTTAGAAGGCAAAAAAAAGATAAGCGGTGAGGATTTTTTAAAAGGATATTCCCTAGAAGAAGGAGATATCCTGAGGGACATTAGCGGGGTGTAATAACTATGCAGGCAAAAAAAAGACTTTTTTTAGGCTTAGGTCTTCTAATAGTATT
Source organism: uncultured Clostridia bacterium (assembly GCA_964498995.1). GTDB lineage: Bacteria > Bacillota > Natranaerobiia > Natranaerobiales > Natranaerofabaceae > Natranaerofaba. Next base: position 6,401 of record CAZCIZ010000054.1, read on the forward strand.
TTTATTGATGGCGCTGGTTTTGTATTTAAGTTATCTTACCTTTGTAGATAGTGATACTTTAGCAGTCAATTTAATATTTATTGTAATAGCCTCTTTATTACTCGGCCTGATAATTTTGGTGGGCTTTGGATTGTTGGGAATAACATTGACAATAATCAGGAAAAAATATTACCCGTTATTAAACCGTCTCATAGAGTTGACCCTGAACTTATTTTTTCCAATCATTATGCAGTTTGGGAAACTGTTTCAAATAACCCAGATCAGAATTCAGCGGTCTTTTGTAGAGGTTAACAACCAGCTAGTTGAGGCGAAAATTGCTGGACTTAAAGGTAAGCTAAAGGGTGATGATTTGCTCTTGTTATTACCCCACTGTCTGCAGGATTCAGGTTGCTCTAAAAGGATTACAAATGATATCAGCAATTGTGATGAATGTAAAAAGTGTGAAATTGCAAATCTGATAAAGCTGGCTCGTAAATTTAATATAAATATCAGGGTGGCTACTGGTGGGACTTTGGCCAGAAAGTTTATTGAAGAGACAAGGCCAAGGTTGGTTGTGGCGGTGGCCTGCGAACGAGACCTGACAAGCGGCATTTTAGATGCAAGCCCTTTACCGGTTCTAGGGTTAATCAATCAAAGGCCAAATGGACCCTGTATGGATACAGCGATAGATGTAAGTAAAATAGAAAGGTGCTTAAAAGAACTGCTAGCAGGAGGTGAGTCAAGAGAATGTTTTTCTTCGGCACCACAGAAGGCATGATGTTGTTTTTTGTTTTAGTAGTACCGGCATTTTTGTTTGTGCTCTATGCTCAATCTAAGGTAAAAAGTACCTATAAAAAGTATTCCCAAGTACGAAGCAAGAGAGGATATACGGGTAAAGAAGTGGCGAAGGATTTATTGAATAAGTCAGGGCTAACCAATGTATCTGTTGAGCAAACCAGCGGTGAACTTTCTGATCATTATGATCCCATTAAGAAGGTGGTAAGGCTTTCTCCGGACATATATAATGGAAGTTCAATAGCTGCCCTGGGTATAGCTGCTCATGAAACCGGGCATGCACTCCAACATGCTCATGGTTATTTTCCTCTGAATATAAGAAATATGGTCTTTCCTGCGGCCAATCTTGGTTCTAGGGCGGGGATACCCCTATTCATAATAGGTTTGTTTGCCGGGTTGGAATTTTTAATGGATATAGGTATTGCCTTTTTCTTTTTTGCCGTATTGTTTCAAATTATCACCTTACCCGTTGAGTTCAATGCGAGCACGCGAGCCATAGCTGTCTTAGAAGGCGGTGGCTATCTTGCTAATGAAGAGTTAGGTGGAGCCAAAAAGGTTTTAAGGGCTGCGGCAATGACCTATGTAGCTGCAACTGCCATGGCATTAGCTCACCTGATTAGACTTTTGATACTAAGAGGTAAGGATTAAATGACCAACCAAAATTCAAAAGGAAACAAACAACTTAATAATCCTAGATATTTAGCTGGAATTGTGTTAAAAGAAATTAGTCAAAATAACGGTTATAGTGATTTAACCCTTAATAAATTTCTCAATAAAACAACTTTATCTGATAAGGATAAAGCCCTTGCTACCCGGATTGTATACGGCGTTTTACAGTGGCAAGGGCTTATAGACTTTTATCTGGGGAAATTATCAAAAAGGTCCCTAGAGCTGCTATCGGAGAACATCTTGATATTATTGAGGATAGGTTTATATCAAATATTATTTTTGGATAGGGTACCTGATAGAGCTGCAGTTTATGAAACAGTTAAAGCAGCTAGAATGATGAAAGAAGACAAGGGTACCGGTTTAATCAATGGAATCTTGCGAAACTTTATCAGGCAGAGGGAAAAAATAAAGCTTCCAGGTAAAGAAAATATAGTAGAACATATTTCAGTTAAATATTCACATCCAAGCTGGATGGTAGAATTATGGTTGAAAGAATTCGGCCAAGAAAAAACTATGGAAATTTGCCAGGCAAATAATGAAATCCCCTATCCTTTTATCAGGACCAACACTTTAGTAACTCACCGAGAAAAACTCATAGAAGAGTTGAGTGATTATTTGTCGTGCGAAAAGGGGGAATATCCTGAAGAAGCCGTTAAGGTAAACTCATTAAGTGGGACTATGGAACTTCCTTTATTTAAAAAAGGGCATTTTTATATTCAAGACATTAATTCCATGCTTGTCTCTCATCTTGCTTTACCAAAACCAGGGGAAAAAGTCGTCGATCTTTGCAGTGCTCCAGGGGGCAAAACTACCCATATGGCTCAAATGATGGGAAATCAAGGTACCATCCTCGCCATTGACCTTTATAACCATAGGTTAAAAATGTTAGAAGAAAATTGTGCCAGGTTAGGAATTAGGATAGTAAACCCTGTAAAAGGAGATGCAAGAGAGATATTAAAAGAATATAATTGTGTAGGTGATAAAGCAAATGAGGGAGACTTTGACTTGAGTTTGTTAGATGCGCCCTGTTCAGCCCTGGGCGTTTTGCGAAAACAGCCTGAATTGAAATGGAGATTAACTATGGATGAGATCGACTCTATGGTGAAATTGCAAAAAGAGCTGTTTCAAAGTGCGCTAAAAGCTGTAAAGCCAGGAGGAAAGGTGATATATAGCACCTGTACTCTAACAAGAAAGGAAAATCAAGAACTAGTAAAAGAGATGGTAGATGAATTTCCTTCATTAAAAGTTACTTCTCCCCGGGATATCCTGCCTGACAAAATCATTCAAACAGCTGATTATATTGATGAAACTGGAATCTTATTTTTGCCGTCCATTACCGGTGGAGATGGATTTTTTATGACATGCTTAAGAAAATTGCCTAATTGAGAATTTAATCAAAATAAAATTCAAAAAGGAAGGAAAATATTATGTGTAAGGCCAAGATAGGGTTAAAAAATTATCTTCCTGATGAAGTCAACAGGTTGATCAAAGAATTGGGAGAGCCTTCTTTCAGGGCAGACCAAATTCTTGACTGGATATATAAGAAAAAGGTTTCAAATTGGGAAGATATGACCAATTTGCCTATTAAGTTGAGGGAGAAATTTAAATCTGAACTCCAGGTGGATTTGCTAACTATAGAAGATAAGTCAATATCTGGAAAAGACGGAACTGAAAAATACCTGTTTAAGACCATGGATGATAAGTTATTGGAATGCTCGGTAATGAAGCAAAGTTATGGTAATACGGTTTGTGTCTCTTCTCAAATAGGTTGTGGACTTAGCTGTAAATTCTGTGCCTCATCTAGAGGGGGGTTGATTAGGAACCTTACAACAGGAGAGATGTTAGACCAGGTAATCATGGCAGAAAGAAATCTTGAAACTGATGCTAGGATTAATAATATCGTTGTCATGGGAATGGGTGAGCCTTTATACAATTTGAATAACTTGGTCAAGTTTTTAAAACTTGCCAATGATCCTAAAGGGCTTCTTATCAGCATGAGAAATATTACCGTTTCAACTGCTGGGATAGCTCCAAAAATAGAGGATTTTTCCCGGGAAAAGTTACCTGTTACCTTGGCTGTTTCCTTGCATGCCCCGGATAATGAGACCAGGTCAAAACTAATGCCTATAAATGATAAATATTCCATAGAGGATATTTTGGATTCATGTAAAATATATATTGATAAAGTGGGTAGACGAATAACTTTTGAATATGTCCTTATCCAGGGTATAAATGATAGCCAGGAAAAGGCCTCTCAACTAGCAACTCTATTAAAAGGCCTTCTTTGTCATGTGAATTTAATACCAGCCAACCCTATAGGAAACGAAGATATAAAAAGGCCTGATAAAAAAAGCATCCAAGATTTTTACCGAGTATTAGAAGATCGCAAAATTTCCGTTTCCATAAGAAAAGAACGAGGAAGTGACATTGAAGGGGCTTGTGGACAACTTAAAAGCAGGTATTTGACAATAATTGACGAATAAATTCAGTGACGAATCATGAATCATTATGTTACATTTTTAATGTAATCCTAACGGGGGGAGCCTATGTTTTCCTATTGCATTACTGATAAAGGATTTGTAAGAAAACAAAATGAAGATAATTACCTAGAGGGTTTAAGAGCAGGTGATATGCTTGTTTATGCCGTTGCAGATGGCATGGGAGGGCATGAAGGAGGAGATGTAGCCAGTGAATTGGCTGTTTCAGGGTTAAAAGAAGCTGTTTTAACTAGAGAAGAGTATTTAACCAGAGAATACATAGAAGATAATTCTCCAAGACTGTATAAGGATTTTTTTCAACAAGCAAATGAGAAGGTTCTACAAGCTAAAGCTAAGAATAGTTTTTTAAAGGAGATGGGAACGACATTAACTGCTGCTTTCATATATAATGGTAAGACAGTAATAGCTCATGTGGGTGATTCTAGGGCTTATGCTCTCAGGGAAAATGAAATAAATCAAATTACCCGGGACCATTCTTTGGTGAATGAACTGTTGATAAGCGGTCAGCTTGATGATTATGAAGCCGAAAACCATCCCCAAAAAAATGTTCTTACCAATGCTGTAGGGCTTTATTGGAATATGCAAGTAGATATTTATCATTTAGAGTTTGATAACGAGATGGTGCTGTTACTGTGTAGTGATGGGTTGACGGTACACTTATATGATGAAGAAATCCTTTCTATAATTAAAAGGTACAGTGACATAACAACCGCTGCTAAGAAGCTGGTTAGCTATTCTTGTGAAGCTGGAGGTTTTGATAATATAACTGTTTGTTTAGTTGCAAAAAAGGAGCTTGCTGAAATTTTCAGAGGTGAAACCGGATGATAGGTAAATTGTTGAAAAACAGGTATCGAATTATCAAAAAAATAGGTAGTGGAGGGATGGCTACTGTCTATAAGGCCGAAGATACCCTGTTGGATAGAAATGTGGCTCTAAAAATTTTAAGGCCTCAATTTACAGATGATGAAGATTTTATCAATCGATTTAGGAAAGAAGCCAAAGCCGCGGCAAGATTGACTCATCCCAATGTGGTCAATATATTCGATGTTGGAATGGAGGACGATCATCACTATATTGTAATGGAATATATCTATGGCAAAACTTTAAAACAGTTAATTGTAGATAATGCACCTTTACCTGTAGAAGAAGCGGTAGGAATAGCTAAGGAAATATCTGAATCCCTCCAACATGCCCATAAGAATAATATTATTCACAGGGATATTAAGCCCCACAACATTTTAATAACTTCTGAAGGTAGGGTGAAGGTAACTGATTTTGGTATAGCGAGAGCTGCTTCTGAGACCACGGTAACTCATCAGACAGGCACAATACTTGGGTCTGCTCATTACTTTTCTCCAGAACAGGCTAGAGGAGGATTTACAGGAGAAAAGTCCGATATCTATTCTCTGGGGATAGTATTATATGAAATGCTAACCGGAGAGATCCCATTTACAGGTGATACTCCCGTTGCAGTAGCATTTAAACATTTACAAGAGGACCCACCATTACCAAGTGAGTTGAATTCTAACGTACCCCAAAGTATTGAAAAGATAACCTTAAAAGCTCTAGAAAAAAAGCAAGCAAACCGGTACCAAAACATAGATGATTTATTGAAGGATTTAAAATTATGGCAGTCCAGGGAACTTGTAAACAATAATGGTTTTAATGGGAATGAATTGAATGGCAGTTTTAATGCTGATGAAAAGGTTGTCTCTGATGATAGCCCAACCATAGAGATTCCCGTTGCTGCTGGCACAGGCAGTTTATCAGAACCTTTAAAGGTAGGAGAAGAAAATAAGATAGCTGCTAGGAATATCAACGATAATTCAAAGGCTGAAAAAAAATTAAACCCAAACAATAAAACTCAAAAACCCAAAGATAGAAAAGATAGTGAAAACAGCACCCAAGATACAAATCCTCCTCCTAGAAAAAAGAGGAAAAAACCTTGGAACAAGGTTTTAATCAGGAATTCAATAATAATCCTGCTGGTAGTAGGCACTTTGGCTTATGGATTGAATTGGGGCTATAACAGAGTTGTCGATTTTTTCATAGTTGAAGAGGTCAAAATGCCCGATATAGAAGGGATTTCACTATCACAGGCCCAGGAAATATTGGAAGAGAAAGGACTTTCAAGTACTGTATCTGATGAGATATCCCACCCTGAAGTAGAGACCGGTTATGTGGTGAGTCAATCACCTGCCCCGGAGAGGGTGATAAGGCAGAGCAGGGAGGTAAATCTCACAATCAGCCTTGGACCAGAACAAAAAGAAGTGCCAGATGTACTAGGGATGCAGAGAAGGCAGGCCATGATTAAACTAGAAGAAAAGGGCTTCGAAGTGGATTTTATTGAAGAGTATAACTCAGATAAAGATCAGGGAGAGGTTTTTGAACAGACTCCAGACCCGGGCTATATTAGTGAACAAGGGTCTGCCGTGGAATTAAAAATCAGCAGGGGTGGAGAACCAGAAGAGATGCCGGATTATATCGATAGGGAGTTAGAAAATGTAGACGGGGAAGTAGAAAGTGACTTGGACTTGAATATCAGAAATGTATACGAAAGAGAAGAAGGAGTTGAAGAGGGAGTGATCTTGGAACAGTGGCCTGATCCTGGTGAAGAGGTTAGACCTGGAGATAGTGTGGATTTTTGGGTTTCTAAAGGCCTGGATATGGAAGAAGTAGGTGATGAATATAATCTGGAAGAGCTGAAAGTAGAAGACCTAGATCAGGATACTGAAATTGAGATCATTATAGATGATGAGATGGGTGAGAGGGTAGTGTTTGAAGGGATACCTGATGATGAAACCATGACCTTTGAAGGTGTGGAGGCTGGATTTATTAAGATAAAGGAATATAATGATGATGGAGAACTAATCTATGAAGACGTATCTAATTTTCCCTAAAATTATTATGAACCCTGGAGGTGTTGATTTTTCTAGAAGGTGTAATAGTAAAAATAGCCAGTGAATTTTGTCATGTTAAAACAGGTGAAGGGGAGGTTATCCCATGTAAGGCCAGGGGGTTATTTAAAAAAAAAGGTTATAAACCTTTGGTTGGGGACAGGGTCAAGTTCAAAAAAGCAGCCCAGGACTTAGGCTATATCGAAGAAATACTAGAAAGGTCTAATGAATTGAAAAGACCTAATATTTCAAATGTTGATCAAGTTGTCATTGTAGTTGCAACAAAAGAGCCTAGGACCAGCTATAAGTTACTTGATCGGCTCCTGGTTTTGAGTTATTTCAGTGGACTTACCAGTCTGGTATGTGTAAATAAGATTGAGCTTGATGAACAAATAGGAAAAGAAATATCAAAAAAGTATCATAAAATTGGTTATGATACTTTGACTACAAGTGCGAAAGAAAAAAATGGGCTGGATTATCTTTTGAAGCTCTTACATAATAAAACCTCCGTCCTAGCAGGGGCTTCGGGAGTTGGAAAATCAAGCTTGATAAATGCAATTAATCCCCAGTTTTCTTTAAAAACCGACAAAGTTAGCAGAAAAACCGGACGGGGCAAACATACTACCCGTCATGTTGCCCTGTTTGAACTTGCTGAGAACACATATGTGGCTGACACTCCAGGATTTAGCAAACTCTCCTTTGAAGGAATAGATTATCGGATACTGGATAGATCTTTCCCTGACATGTATGAATATGCAATTGAATGTAAGTTTAATGATTGTTTACATGATCGAGAGCCTGGCTGTCGGGTAAAAGAGGCTGTGGGTAAGGATATATTTAAAGATAGATATGAAAACTACCTTGAATTTTTATATGAGCTAAAGAAAGGAGCAGCATATAATGGTTGAAGTAGCCCCTTCTTTGTTGTCAGCGGATTTTAGCTGTCTGGAAAAAGATATAAATAAAGTTATTGATGCTGGTGTTTCAATGCTTCATATTGATGTGATGGATGGCCACTTTGTCCCAAACATAACTGTTGGACCTATGATAGTGAGAGATATAAAGAAAAATTTTCCTTTATATTTGGATGTGCATCTTATGATATCCAAGCCAAATGAATTCATCACTGCTTTTAAAGAGGCTGGAGGGGACTGTATTACAGTTCATAGCGAGGCATGTATACATTTAGACCGGATTCTGGAGAATATAAAAAATTTGGGGGTAGAGGCAGGCGTTTCGCTAAACCCTGCAACTTCTCCTGAGTTTATTAACTGGGTCTCAGAAAAATTAGACTTGGTACTTGTGATGAGTGTAAATCCAGGGTTTGGAGGTCAAAAATTCATTCATAGTTCCCTGGATAAAATCAAAAGATTAAAAGAGATACGTAAAGAGACTGGCGGTAATTGGAAAATACAGGTAGATGGAGGGATAAATCCCCAGAATTCTGTTGAGATAATTGAAGCAGGAGCGGATATATTAGTTGCAGGATCGGCGGTTTTTAAAGGTGACAAGCCTGCGAAAGAGGCTATTAAAGAACTCAAATCAATTTAATGAAAATTTCATTTACCCTCTCACGTTTTTAGGGTTTAACAAATAGTATAAACCACAGAGATATGACATAATAACTTCTTATAACTTATCACATCGAAAGCTGTAAAATTTACAAATTATATTAATTTTCTCTGTAGTGTTATGATGTTTTTTCTTTTTAGCTTGGAAATGTAATATTGAAGAGGTCATTTGTCATATTAATATCAATAGGTGGATTATTTTTTCTCTATTATGGGCATGGGAAGTGCTGTAGGGAGGGGTTAGATGAAATTTTATACTTTTAAACTACCAGGTGTTTTTGGGCGACTACTTAAAGGACTATTAAGAATGTTTGAAAAAAAATAAAAAGCGCTATCGATAAGCGCTTTTTATTTAGATGGCCCTAGTAACTTTATCCGATTTAAGGCATCTAGTGCAGACGTTTATTCTCTTTTTAGTTCCATCCAATTCTGCCTTTATCTTTTGGATGTTAGGATACCATTTTCTTTTGGTCTTTTTATTAGAGTGAGAAACATTATTCCCGGTTTTTGAACTTTTGCCACAAATTTCGCAGACACGAGCCATTTTGAAACCTCCTTATTCTTATTTAATAACAAGGATATACTAACATAGTAGCGCTAAACTTTCAAGGCATGATTTTCATCTCTTGATTTTTATCTCCATATCTATATCAAGTTTTTTACGATTTGAGAAGGAATTAAATCATCCCTCATTGAAAATTATATTGTATACAAGGATATTTAATAAAGGAGGTGGGGCCCGGTAATTTAAAGCCTGGGCTGTTTATATGGGAAATATAGTAAAAACCGATTATGGGAATATTGTGATTTCTGAGGATGTTATTGCAGATATAGTAGGGATTGCTACTACCGAATGTTATGGAGTAGTAGGGATGGCCTCGAAAAGGTTTAAAGATGGAATTTGGGAGCTTTTGAAGCGTGAAAACTTAAGCAAGGGTGTCATGATCAAATTAACCGAAGACCAATTGCTGGTGGAAATTTTCATAATTGTAAGCTACGGTGTGAATATTTCTGAAGTCTGTCAAAATATAATGGATAAGGTAAAATACACTTTGGAAACTTATACTGGCTTAGAGGTTGATGAAGTTAATGTAAATGTACAAGGGCTTAGGGTTGAGGAATAAAGGAGGCTATAACAATTGGTTGAAGAAAAATATGATGGATATAAACTCAAAACAATGCTTTATGAAGGGGCTAGGGCTTTATCTCATTCCAAATCTAGTATAGATGCTTTAAATGTTTTTCCAGTGCCCGATGGTGATACTGGTACTAATATGGATTTAACCTTACAAGCCGCGTGTAAAGAAATAGAAAAGCTCACTTCAAATGACCTAAGAGAGATATCAAATGCTTTTGCAACGGGATCTTTGATGGGAGCCAGGGGGAATTCTGGAGTAATTTTGAGCCAGTTGATCAGAGGTTTCTCCAAGGCCTTTGAAAAAAGACAGGTTTTTGATGCCTATGTTTTTGCTGAAGGACTTGTTAATGGAGTTAATACAGCGTACAAATCTGTATTGAAACCGGTAGAAGGTACCATGTTGACTGTAGCCAAAGATAGTGCCTTGGGAGCTCAAAAATACCTAAAAAAGACTAAAACCCCTAGTTTAGAGGAGATATTAAAAGAAGTCATCAAGAGTGGGGAAAAAAGTTTGGAAGAAACTCCTGAAAAGTTAAAAGTTCTAAAAGAGGCAGGGGTAGTTGATGCCGGCGGAATGGGGTTGGTTGTGATTTATAAAGGCTTTTTGAATGGCATGGAAAAAACCTTTATGGAGGCAAAAAGTGACCTAGCCAAAAGTAATGTCCTAGATGCCAACCAAAGGGATACTAGTTCTATTGAAGGAAGTAAAGGATCAGGCTATAAATACTGCACGGAACTGATAGTAAAAGGTGAAAACCTTGATGAAGATAGCCTGAAAAGTGAACTAATGCCCCTAGGAGATTCTCTATTGGTTGTAGGGAGTAAGGATCTAATAAAAATACATATTCATACTGACAGACCTGGCTTGGTCCTGGATAGATGTTGCAATGTAGGTGAATTGTCTGATGTTAAAATTGACAACATGAAGGAACAGCATGCCGAGTTTATAAATAAAGATAAAAGCTCATCCCAAGAGGTAAATTTGAAAGCTAAAGATATTATTGAGGTAGTGTCCATTGCAAATGGACAAGGGTTTAAAGATATTTTTGAAAGCATGGGAGTTTCCAAAGTGATTTTCGGGGGGCAAAGCATGAATCCCAGTACAGAAGATGTTTTTAATGCTGTGGAAGATATTTCCGCTAATAAGGTTATAATACTCCCAAACAATAAAAATATTATTATGAGCTGTAAGCAAGTAAAAGATTTAACTCAAAAAGAAGTTCAGGTTGTGGAAACAACCACAGTGCCTCAAGGTTTTGCAGCATTGTTAGAATTTGATCCTGAGGCTGATGATATTGATAAAGAGAAAGAGAAGATGGAAGACAACAAAGAAGATGTGGTTACAGCACAAATAACTTATGCAATTAGAGGAACCATAGTAAATGGGATTCAAGTTGATGAAGGTAGTATCATAGGTGTCGTTGAAGATGAAATTATTTACTCTGGGAAAAATATTGATGAAGTGGTGTGTCAAACTTTGTATGAAGCTGTAGATAAGGACAAAGAGATCATAAGTATCTTTGCTGGTGAAGATGTGACCGAAGAAGAATCGAAGAGCTTAAAGGAAAAAGTATCGGAAAAATTCGAAGATCTAGAAATTGAGTTATATAAAGGTGGGCAGCCTTTATATTATTATATCTTTTCCATTGAGTAG
>CAZCIZ010000055.1:0-16891 GCA_964498995.1 uncultured Clostridia bacterium
ACTGAATGTTTGAAATTTTCTGTCAAAAGCTGTTAAGGATTTGTATAGAATTTGTATAGAATTTGTTAAGAAAATAAGAATAAAATAAAAATTGATCATCAGGACTAGCTCAGAATAAATTAAAATTAAAAAAAGGAGGAATTCTCATGTCGGCAAAAGATAAAAACATAACTGTAGAGTTAACCAATGTACAGCAGGAACTGTTCAACCAATGGCAAGAGTTTGCGGAATCACACAAAAACGTCAAGGTGTTTGAAATGTTTGGCGAAGATTATCAGGAAGCTTTGAATAGCAATTTAAAGATGCAGGAAGAACTTATGAATTTGTGGCTAAAAGCTATCAACGATGTTCAACCTGTAGAAAACTCAATTGATTTTGGAGTCAATTGTTATTCTGTCTGGCAGGACTGGTTTAAAACACAAATTCATTTTGCAAAAAATGTTTTTGATCCTTTAAACATTATGCCTAGCATGCAAGTAGAATCAATTTCTATAGATGCTACAGAAAAATTTCTCAACAGTTGGCTTGAAGCCATAAATGAAGCTAAGAAGGCAGTGTCTGATCAAAAAGAATCTACTTCTTCTGTTAGTTCATTGAGCTCATCTAAATCTGCTAAGTCTACCAGTAAATCTAAATAAGAATTGCTCTCAACTTAGTTTAGTAATTTAATGAGTTCCTATTAACCCATTCACTTTTTTACAGTGAATGGGTTAATAAATACAAGATTTTTAAGATTAGTGGCTTTAAAAAATGAACAAAATAGTCTCTAAGATTGGAATGATGGCTCTATAGCAAAATTATATTCAACTGCTTTAACACACCCTGTTAGGACAATTCAATCTTATTTTTCTATTTTTATATTATTTTTATAAGCTTTTGGCAAACTATTTTAGCAAGGTGTTTTTTAAATAATTTTTTAAGGAGGTTTTACTAGAATGTCTAATGGTGAAGAAAAAAAAGTTATGGATGAATGGATGAAACTGCAGCAAAAAATGTCTGAACAGTGGAAAGAGTTGATGCAGGAATATAACAATACAAAGGTCATGGAATTATTTGGCGATGATTGCAAGGAAGCATGGAATTCTTGCGCAAAAATGCAAGAAGGACTTTTTTCAATGTGGCAAGAATCAATTTGGTCCAAAAATTGCCTCCAATAATTTGGTCAATGCTAGTTAAACCAGCTTGTCTCCATATGCAAGTATTAGTAGAGGAGTATAACTCGACCCTCTACAGGGTCCCATTCCACTTCCGCTCCAAAGACATCCTCACCAAAGTACCTTACGGGTAAGTAAGCTCTTTCAGCTTCTTTATCGAAATAAGGGGTGACGTCCATTTCCCTTTCTTCACCATTCACTGTATAACTTTCCTTGCCCAGTTTGAAGCTGACCTGGGTTTCGCCCCTTTGGATATTAATGGATCTATCTTCTCCTCTATAGGTGACATCAGCATCAAAAGCTTCTATTATAGCTCTAATGGGAAGATATGTCCTTCCATTTCTGATGAATGGTTCTACATCGCCAAAATCATGTTTCTCCTCATCTATTGTATAAATTTTACTTCCAATGGTAATCACCATGGTTGTTTCTTCTAGGCTCTGGTCTTTCTCGTCCTTGTCCTCCTCTTCAAAGATAGGTTCTAGATCATCTATATAGAGGACCAGGGGAATATGAGCTACTGCCTCCCCGGCCTTACTAAAGCTCACAAAGCCATCGTATTCTCCTCCAAGCGAGTTATCTGCTTCTACATCTAAGCTGATTTCAAAGTTTTTGCTACTTCCTTCATCAATTACAATTTTCTCCTGGTAGTCAAGGTCTAAGTCTCCAATCTTCCCTAATACTTTTGCCTCTAATTCCAAATCGCCTTGATTTTTTGTTGTCTCGGCTTTTCTCATAGCAGCTCTTAAATCTTTTATTTCAAAAAAAGTCCTGCCCTTCCCACCTAGTTCTGATTCAAATTGGCCAAAACTATAGCTTTCACCCACAACTGCGATAGGAGCTTCAAGGGCTCTCTTAAGGTCAATCCTCCCTGCTCCCTGGGCCATTACAGAATAAGTGTCCCCATCTGGATCTTCTAAGATAACGGAAGTGTTCATTAAAATACCCTTGATTATTTCCGGGGTGGCCTTTTCTCCAAGCTTTTCCATCAACAGCGCTGCTGCCGCTGCCACATGAGGTGCAGCCATGCTCGTCCCGGAATGAGAAGTATATCCTCCACCTGGTTCTGGAGCCATTATGTTACCTCCAGGGGCTACTATGTGGGGGCTGATCTCCAGATCAAAAAAAGAAGGGCCTAAAGAGCTAAAATCTGACACCAAATCAAAATTTCTCTCTCGACTTCTACCTCCTGTGGAGCCTACGGAGATACCTTTAGCTGTATTGCCTGGATATTTTATCGAACCTCTGCCCAGGTTTCCATCATTTCCCGCCGGAACAACAACAACCACACCATAATCAACTGCCAGATCAATAGCCCGCATCACAGGATAGTTCAATGATATCTCCGTTAACGCTGTCGCAACGGACATGTTTATTATGTCTGCCCCGGCATTTACTCCTAGTTCTATCCCTTTGATCAAACTAGAACCATATATCACCTCATCCTCATCTAGTACATTGTAGGCCAAGATATCAGCATCAGGGGCAACCCCCCGGTATCTCACCCCATCATAGACACTTCCTCCCGCAGCAATACCCGCCACATGGGTACCATGACCATGATGATCCATGGGATCGTCTTCAGGGTAATGATTATCTCCCAGATTGTAACCTCCGACAAAATTATCTTTTAGATGAGGATGGTTATAGTCTATGCCTGTATCGATAATTGCAATGGTAACACCCGCTCCAGTAAAACCTGAGTCACTAATTACATCCATAGCCCCTATATGTGGAACACTTTCCTGTATATTCACTTCATACCTAAGATCAGGATACACTGCCTTTACTCCTTCTAGCTCCAACAACTTCTCCATACTATCTACAGGGACTTTAGCACTTATTCCGGAAAACACTTTGTCATATCTATATAATATATCAATTCCCGGGACGCTTTGCTGGATTTCATCAGCCATGGCACTTACACTATCTTTCATCACAGGTGTAGCCGTAGCCATGGGTTCAAATTCAATTATCACCTGATTTTCCCCTGTTTTTTCTCCTACTTTTTCCGATGCCTCTGCTACGGCTGTAAGCTCAAAAGCTACTAAGTTAAACAACATGCTAAAAACAATGGCCAAACTAAATAATCTTTTCACATCTTTTTGCCACCTTTTCATCACCTTTTTATTTTAATTGCCTAGATTTAGCCAGATCCAGTCATTTCATTAATAATTAGTCCTCAACAGCCAACTCATATTTTCCAAAAGATAAGCCGGGCCTGGGTTTTTTAATATCGTGGTTTTTTTATCCGAGTGTCCAGTTTTGTATTCTACTTTGTATGTAAGAAGATTATAGCCCCTGTTTAAAATTTCAAGAACATCAATACCCGGGGTGAATTCAACAGAAGGTAGGTGAATTTCATTCTTATGAGACTCTTCTTGAGACCAGCTATTTTGAAGGAAAAAAGGACGTCTAGCTCCGTGCTGGATCATAGTTGCATCTAATTCCCGGCCATTGATTTTCAAGCTTACAGCTTCAATCAATTCCTCTACAATCACCCTTTCCATGGTATAACTTCTATACTCTGACTTTACAGGCAGCTCCAAAAAAACTGCCAAATCCGTATTTTTATTATCTACCAAGCCAGTTGTTCTTCCAGCTCTTTTAGTCCTATCGGTCCTATCGGTGCTATCAGTGCTATCTGTTATACCTGCCCTACCTGTCCAACTACTAAATACACTTATCAAGGGATGGCCTATTTTCAGCTCTTTGACCTGGTTAGTACCTTTTTCATTCTCTCTCAATACCCTTAAGATATTCTCCCCTAGAATTTTCTTGATCTCTTGTTCATCATAGCCCCTTTGCAAAAGCTCTTTTGTAACGGCCTTATACTCTCCTGCATGGGGGACATCTGGGGGCATCCTAGCTCCATCAAAATCAGATCCAAGGCCTACATGCTCTACCCCAACTAGATCCACCACATGATCCACATGGTCTACAATTTTTCCAACGGAGGCTGCGTCTGGATTCTCGGCGATAAATTGGGGGACAAAAGCAATGCATATTACTCCGCCCTGTTCGGCAAGGGCCTGTATTTGTTCATCGGTCAAGTTCCTGGTATGGTCCACTAAACTTCTCACAGAAGAATGACTGGCAATCACGGGTTTGTTACTGGTATCCAAAACATCATAGAAACTGTTTTTATGCAAATGGGAAACATCCACGACTATTCCCAAGTCATTAGACTTTTTGACAAATTCTCTACCAAACTCGCTAAGTCCGGGTTCACTGGGCTCCCCGTCTGGATATTGGGAGTAGAGCCCTTCTGCAAGTTCATTGGATGTATTCCAGGCAGGGCCGATAATTCTAACCCCTAGATCCCTGTATTGTTTCAAAAGCTCTAGACCCCTGGCCTGGGTTATAAAATCGGCACCTTCTATTGAAAGGAGGGCAGCTTTTTTATCCTTCTCCAAAACAATATTTTCTACATCCTCTGCACTAAAGGCAAGCTCCATGTATTCATGATTCTTTTCTAGGTTGTAATCCATGGCATTTAGGAGGGCAAGGCTTCTATCTAGGCTTCTTCCTGGATAATATGCTTCTGAGGCAAAGGCGGCAAAAACAGGGGCATTTAGTCCTCCCGCTTTTAGCAAGTCCAAATTTACATGTCCAAATTCGCTCGCCTGGGAAAGGTCTTCATTTAAGTGCTTTACCGGCTGCCAGGCAATCCTTTCATCCTGTCGGTTTCGCCAACTACCATCTACAAGATGCATCAAGGTATCGTTATGGGCATCGATTACCACAGCTTCCTGGTGAATCCTGGCTGCTTTTTCTTGAAGATTGGTGTCCTTCTCTGCACTAATAGTGCCAAATAGAAGTAGCAAGATAATACCTGTCAACACAAAACAATAAAATCCATGTTTTTTCAAAATTATCCCACCGACCTTTTTTAACCCTAAATTTTAAAAACTGCTCAAACTAAACTTTTACAGCTTCTGGGTCCAAAGTACAACAAAAGCAAAAATGTGGTATTTTTATCATACCACATTTTAGTTGAATTGATAGGAAATAATCGAAAATATTCACTTTATAATTCATCCCTACATCGCTAATTCTTCCTCTTTTTTCTTTGCAATAAACTCTATACTAAAGACAAATCCAGCTAACGCCAGGCCTACCAAATCCCAGGTCAGGCTTGCTTCCATAAGCATTACTGCGCCCACAAATAAAATCACCCGGTGCCACCAGGGCATAACTCGAACAAAATAACCTTGCACAGCAGCCCCAAGGCCCACACAGGCCAATATACCTGTTAATATAGCAACAATAATCCATTGAACTGGCCCCTGCATCAATAACGCTTCCCCATATATGAACATAAAGGGAACTATAAAGGCAGTAATCCCCATTTTGAATGCTTCAATACTAGTTGCTATTGGATGAGCACCTGAAATTCCTGCTGCTGCATAAGCCGCCAACCCAACAGGTGGGGTGATGTCAGCATCCGTTCCAAAATATAATATAAACAGGTGAGCAGCCAGCAGCGGCGCTCCTAAATTATGAAGAGCAGGTGCAACGAGGGTGGCGAGAATTATATATTTGGCCGTTGTTGGAACACCGATGCCCAATATAATTGAAGCAATCAGAGTATAAATTAATCCTGCAAATAAACTTTCCCCTGCAAGGTGTTCAACCAGGGTAGAAAAACTAACCCCGAGTCCAGTCAAGGTAACTACACCAATTATAATCCCAGCAGCTGCACAAGCCGCTATAACTTCAAGTGCTTTTTTTACTCCTTCTGCAGTGGCCACCACAATTTCATAAGGTCCCATAAATGTTTCTCGCTTAAACCAGCTGATAACAATTGTTATCCCGATTGCAAACAAGACAGACCGCATTGGCGTATACCCTTGAACCAAAAGTAAAACTAACAGTACCAGGGGGGCGAAATAGTAGAATCCACTTTTTAAAACCTGCCGTAAATTTGGAACTTCTTCTTTTGGAATTGGCTTTAAACCTTCTTTTAAGGCTTTGAAATGTACCATATAATATGTCGTAATAAAGTAAAAAGCAGCCGGGATTATTGCAGCCACCATAACAGTTACATAAGCAACTCCAAGATATTCTGCCATTACAAAGGCCGCAGCTCCCATAACGGGGGGAAGGATCTGGCCGCCTGTAGAGGCATCAGCTTCAATCCCTCCTGCAAAGGCAGGCTTATAACCAAGCTTTTTCATTAAAGGAATAGTAAAGGTCCCCGTGGTAACAACATTGGCTGTAGAACTTCCTGTAATCGAGCCGATAAAACCACTAAAAAGGATAGATGCTTTTCCGGGGCCTCCAACATAACGACCTGTCAAAGCAACTGACAAATCTTTAAAAAATAAGCCTGCACCGGCTTTTTCCAAATAAGATCCAAATATAATGAAGAGCAAGATAAAACGTGATGAAACTCCCAGAGGAATTCCAAAAATTCCAGCATCGGTCAAGTATAAAAAGGAAAACAGTCTCTCAACACCTTGTCCCGGATGACGTAGAAAACCCGGCATCCAGGGCCCATAGTAGGAAAAAACTAAAAATAATGTAGCAATAATTACTATTGGCCAACCTACAGTACGCCTTGCAGCATCTAAAACCAGAAGGGCAAGTAGCATCCCAAGTATCCAATCTGCTGTTGTTGGTGCCCCAGCACGTCCCGCTATATCTTCAATATTGATGATAAGATACAAACCTACAACCAAACTAGCTAACACACTGGCAATGTCGATCAGTTGAGGACGATCTCGTGGAGATTTTTTGCTAAAAGGAAAGCACATAAAGACCAGTACCGCAATCAACATCCAGTGAATGTTACGGTAAAGCAAAGCATATGGTGGCCCCACGGCAGAATAATAAATATGAAAAAAACCAACAAAGGCAGCAAAGAAAAGGACACCGTAATGCAATTTACCCTTGAATTCACGTTGTTTTCCTTTTATCGCTTCTTCTGTAAGAGTGTCTTTTTTGGAGTCAACAAACCTTCTAAGCATAGTTTTCTCCTCTCAAAAAATAGTTTTTCTTCTCAAAGACGGATCAAAAAGAATAATTAGGTTTCTTTTTGATAACAACTTCAATTGAAGTCGCTAAAGCCGCAAGCTCTGAAAGATCGAATTCTTCCTCATCTACTGTAATAATCTGGGGCACTGTACTGGCAACCCTAATAGTTATACTCTCAAAGGCACGATCATAACCACTAATGACCACCTGATCATCCTCAATAGAATAATCAAGTTCTGAACCTGTTTCAAGGCCTGCTCCATACCATTCGTATTTTTCTTTTTTCAAATCCAGTTTTCCCTCATCAATCACCTGAAAAACCTGTGTAATAGGTGTACCATCAGCAGAGTGAATATACCAGAGGGATACCTCCTGCTGTGGCTCAACCTCATGCTTTACCAGCACTTCACCACTGTCTTTTTCCTTGATTTTTAAAAAATAGTCATGGGAGACCTCCTTATGAAAAATTAGGAAGGCCCCCACCAAAAAGACTATTAAAAAAACAAAAATTGTTGTGGACTTTTTATCCTTTGGAACCATTTAGCTCTTGCTCCTTAACTAGCTTAAGAAACTAGCTACCTTAGTTAATTCATTAAATTATTACAAGTTATTTGTCTTCTAAGAAGCTTTCAACTGCAGGATGGGGTGGCGGCATGCTATCATCGACCACTTCAAAGTTTTCAGCCATGGGATGAATTCCTTCTAGTTCCTCTATAGAATCTTCATGGAATATATCTTCCAACAATTTGTAAGCCATATCTTCGTCTAGATCTTCGTTTACCAGCATCAGATTACCAACATTTAAAGAAGAAACATCTTCTTCCAATCCGTAATGACCTTCAGGTATTACTCCTTTAACAAAATAACCATAATCTTCAATTATCTCATCCATCAATTCTTCCTCTAAAGGTATAAATCTGATATCCTTAGTAGCTTTTATCTCTTCTATGACTCCTGCCTCTGAAGCAAAGTTATAAAATACGGCATCAACGTCACCGTCCATTATGGCATCTCTAGCTTCTGGCTGTGAATAATTTTCCGTGCTTACATCATCTAGAATACCTGCATATTCCAAAATTATTTCAGAAGTTACTTCTGCACCACTTCCTGGTACGTCCACGCTTACAGATTTCCCTTCTAGATCATAAACAGTTTCTACATCCGAGTCCTCAGGAACGATCAAGTGCTGCTGAGCTTCATACATGGAAAATAGAGTTCTTACAGGTAGTTCACCGTCATCCTCAAATTCACCTTCACCATGGTAAGCATCATAAGCAATGTTAGCCATAGCCATACCCATGGTATGGGTGCCATCTGCTACATAACGAACATTCTCTACAGAAGCTCCCGTTGTCTCTGAGCTTGCACTAACATCTTCATCTCTTCTCTCTAAAACATAGTCAATTCCTGCTCCAATGGGATAGTAAACCCCGCCTGGACTTCCTGCACCAATAGTTACAAATTCTTCATCAGTTTCAGGAGCACATCCTCCTAGTGCAAAAATCACACTAGCAACAAGGAGCACCCCTAACGACAATAGCCCGGTTTTTTTAAACATAAAATGACCCTCCTCAATTTTTTAGTCAATTCAAACAAACTTTCATAGTTAATTTCTTTAATAAACCACCCCCCATATCTCAAAACTGTCAACAAATTATCAGCCTTTTAGGGAAAAAAGTAACAAGCATTGTGGCTTGTGAGTTTGAATTATATCTTGATTTAATATATTATATTAATCACCAACCATATTTAACAAAAAAACACAAAATTTAACCAATCGACTTTTTGGAGTTATAAATTTTAAATTTTCAAAAATTTTGTTTGATTTCTCATAACCTGTGTGTTTTAATGTTTTAAATTTGCCAGCAGGAGGAGTTGATCGTTTATGGAAAAATATAAGTTTTATGTCGTCGATGATAATGAAGCTGTTTGTCAGATAATTGCTAATATTATTGAAGAGGACAATCTTGGCAAGGTAATAGGAGCTTCGACTAATGGCAAAAATGCAATAGACGATATATTGACTTATAATCCTGAAATAATAATAATTGACGTGTTAATGCCTGAGTTAGATGGGTTTGAAACTATCAAACAGCTTCAAGAGGAAGGCTATATGGGCAAGTATATTTTTTTATCCCAAGTTCAGGACAAAAGTTTTATTAAACAAGGCTATAACCTTGGAGCGGAGTTCTACATCACAAAACCAATCAATAGAATAGAAATCGTTAGTATAATAGAAAAAGTAATCAAAATATTAGAACTTGAGAGGACTTTTCACATCCTAAAAGAAAATATAAACACAATGCAAACAACTATCCAAGACCCGAAGGAAAACAGTATAAATAGAAATGTAGAAACCTATATAAAAAGCGACTATAAAGTCAATAGTACAAGCCTAAGGGATGAAGTTATATCCATTCTTGCAGATCTTGGTGTATTAAATCAAGCTGGAAGTAGGGATATTTTAGAAATTGCCGAGTACTTTTCCAAGTTGAATAAAGAAGATATTATAATAAGGATGCAGAATTTAAACCTACTTTATAAAGAGTTGTCTCAGATATATTTAGAGAAAGGTATTGAAAATTTGGAAATTAATGAAAATGCAATCTCTAGAAGAATCAGCAGGTTAATAGCATACTCTATGGAAAACTTAGCTACTTTAGGAGTTGAAGACTATCACCATCCTAAATTTGAAAAGTTTGCTTATAAATTTTTTGACTTTACTGAATTGAGGAAAAAGATGTTATACCTTAAGGGGCATAATGGTGAAAAGTCTAAGATTAACGTAAAAAAGTTTCTGGAGGGTCTATTAATTGAAGTTGGATTTTTTGAATAGTCTTGGCCAATTAAAGTATAAAAACTGTTTAAAAGTAGCTTTGGTTGTTATTGTTGGGGCTTTATTGACTGAGGTCCGCTTCCACCCTTTTGAAATAGATTTTAGGGTAGCTGTGGGAGTGGTTTTTTTCATAATGGCTTTAATGTATGATAAAGAACTTCCTATTTTATTAACTTCTACTTCTATGACTGCTACAGTCTTATTGATTAGAATAGCAAAGGATATTTTGGTGCTAGAAACTGCCGGGTTAGACGCTACTATTATGGATTCATTTTTGGCCCACTTTCCTGGAGCTATTTATTACACAATTTTTGGTTTTTTAATCTTTATTTTTGGAGTAAGGGAGTTAGATGATCAACCATTATTCCAAGGGTTATTACTTGGGCTGATGGATTTTGGTTCTAATTTCACAGAAGTAACTATTAGATATTTTGTTGTTCCAGAAACTATAGGAGATGCTGCTATCCCTCTTCTTTTTTTAGGGCTTTTAATACTTGGACTAATAAGAATGTCATTTGTATCAGCATTTATCACCACCCTCAGGCATACTAGATTAAAGACTCAGAGAGAGATGGAGCAAAAAAGGCTAAATGAACTCTTATTTCTGACCAGCGATCTGCAAAAAGAAACTTTTTTCCTTCAAAAATCTGTTGATAATGTAGAATATTTAACTACGGAAAGCTATAACCTCTATCAGAAGCTGTTATCAAAAAATGAGTTAGACCTTAGCAAAACTGCTTTAAATGTTTCAACTAAAATTCATGAAATCAAAAAAGATTACGAAAACATTTATCATGGATTAAAGGGCCTGGTAGAAACTGATATTACTTCGGAGTTTTCTTTTGAAAAAATCCTTGAGTTAACTTCAGAAAAAAACAAGCAATATGCTTTTAATAATAATAAAAAGGTAAAAATTAAAAATTATGTCTTGGATAATTTTTATCCCAAAGATCCGCTGATAATTACTTCTATATTAAATAATCTAATCACCAATGCAGTAGAAGCCATAGAAAAGTATGGCCTGATCTCAATACAAGAAAGCTACGATGACTACAAAAATGAAATAGTAATAGCCGTAAAAGATAATGGTATAGGTATAAATGAAAAGGATCTTCCCTTTATATTTACTCCTGGTTATACAAAAAAATGTGAAGAAGAAACCGGCTGGTTTAATTCTGGAATGGGCTTGTATCACATTAAAGAACTAGTTGAAGAAAAATTAAACGGTTCAGTTGAAGTGGAGAGTAAGTATAAAGAAGGGTCTACTTTTAAAGTCAAAATACCAGCTGAAAGAATAGTATCTGCCTGGGATAATCAAGAGCTTATCAATTAACTTTTATAAAGAAAGTAACCATACCGGAGAGCTTGGAATAGATCTGGGGATAGATAAAAATAACCGGCTTTATTTCATTGAAGCTAATTCAAAACCCACAAAAGTATCCCTTCATAAAGCCTATGGTAAAAATAAAATCCTCAAATCCTATGAGAATTTATTAAACTATGCAGGTTTTATCACATCGCCTGAACCTACCCCCGGCCATGATAATATTAATATTATCCCGAGCCAACCAGGGCTATTTAAAACAATCTCAGATTTTCTTACTAACCAGTAATGAAAATAACTGATTTATTTCACTGCTGCAGTATATGGAGATAAGTTTTAAGTTTTTATTATTAATACATCTTGGAGAGGAGCCAGGAAAGGTAATGCCTAAAAACAGGATGTTTTTAGCAAATTGGCACAGGATGTGCCTTTAATTTGGAAGCATTACCTTTCCTGGCGACGATTCTTAGATGTATTAATAAAAACTTTGTAGTATCGGAATATACTGCAGCAGTGAAATTAAAGTGTATTTTCTTACTAAGCTTTCTAGCCAAATTCTCATTCTTCACCCAAAAACCTACCATCATCTTTCTTATCAGGAAGGTTTTGGACATTTTTTTCTAGCCAGCCTATTCTGCATTCATCTCTTTGGTCATATTCAGGCACATAGGGCTTTATATCGAGAAGGGGAGTTCCGTCAACTACGTCCACATCCTCTATGTGCAAAATATTCTTTTCTATTTTGTTCAATTTAACGATGGAAAAACCGATGGGGTTAGGTCTAGCTGGCCCTCTTATCGAAAATATCCCTCGCTCTTTGTCATCTAAAAATGGCACACATTTCAACTTCATTTCTTTGATCAAGTGAAAATAATACACTATATAGATATGGGAAAATCCCTCTACATCCTGTAGTCCCTCTGCATAGTCTTCATAGACTTCCACAGTACCTTTATAGCCTTCAGCTGCTGTAGGCTGGATGGGAGTTCCCTTTGGTTCTTTATGGGGTGATCTGATGACACCAATCTGTTTCATCTCGAAGGTTGCCAATTAAATGCCTCCTCTTTTAGATGTATTAATAATAAAAACTTAAACTAATAAATCAGCTATTTTCTTTACTGGTTGTGGTGTGAAAACCCAAAACATGGGAAGTTAACACAAATTTATCATCATAACTCCCCGGTGTCAATACAGTGATTTTTTAATTAATTAACTTTTTACTTAAATTGCTACACCAAATTGCAACACTCTCCATTGACATCGAATAAAATCATCCCCGACGTGGCCCCCTTCTCCTCTGTCAGATAGCCTTCTTCCTCATGTGTTTCAACGTACTCTTCAATATCCTTGTCAATTTTCTCATCCACTTCAATAAACATCTCTAACATCTTTTTGATTTCTGCTTTTGCTTCTTCTTTTGGCTGTCTATGAAGTCTATTCCAGTCATTAAAACAAAGAACAGGTTTATACCCTGAAGAATAAAGCCAGTTTAATGGATAGAATATATCCAAATGAAGTGTCTTTTCTTCACCTAGGTGCCTTTCAAGTAAAGTTGTTATAGATTTTCTAAACGGACTTCCGGCAAAGGCGCTTATATAGCAGTACTTTTTACTGCATTCAATGGCCTTTTTTAAGTTATTTACGTCCTGAGTTGCGGGGCTCATTGAGGAAAACACCAGGTCAAATATTTTACTAAATCCCTGTTCATATATATCGAGTTCTAGCCAATCCTCCACCATGGGGGTTATTCTCTCACAAACTTCTGCCCTTTCCTGAGACATTTTTTCCTTCAATTTTTCTATCATCTTTTCTGCAGGGTCCAGGGCGTATACCCTATACCCTCTTCGGGCAAACTCAATAGCATAGTGGCCGGGACCACATCCTATATCCAAGATGTATTTGGTTGCTTCTGGGGCTTTTTCTAGGGCCCCATATTCTTCCAAAAATTTTATGGTCTCTTGAATTCGCACCTGTCCCGAGGGGGTACTCACATTAATATTAAAGTTATCCGCCCTTTCATTCCACTTTTCGATCTTTTCCTTATTTGAACGTTTTTCCCCGAGGCGGGCAGCCTTTTTCCACTTGTCTTCCCAAAATTGTGGGTCAAAAATTTCACTCATAAGAATCTCCCCTTTTAATGAGTTGCTTTTCATGTGTTACTTTTTATAAAATTTATGTCACTTATTTTTAATTTTCTTACTCCTGCTGAAAATTTCCTGCTATAAAATAAAATTTAAAAAAAATATTCTTGAAACGCTGCTATAGTGAAATAAAACTGTCAAAAATGAAGGATTAAATAAACCAATGTAGAAAATAAAAATAAGGCTTTAGCAACTAATTCATTAAGTAGCCTTTATTTTTATGTGGGGAGGGAAAATAAATTGTCAAAGTTAAACTTGCACCATAAATTGTTGGTATTGGCTTTGTTTTTACTTGTTTGTACAGGGTTTTTATTTTTATCAGGTTGTGAAGAAGATAGTGAATACGAATTGCAGATGGCCACATTTTGGCCCTCTGAAGATGCACAAGTTGCCGAAGGTCATAAGGCCTGGATTGAGGAAATTGAAGAACGAACAGATGGCCGGGTCCAAATAAACCTGCAGCCGGGGGAAGCTTTGCTGGGTGCCGGTGAGATTTACGAGGGAGTTGCCGATGGAGTGGCAGATATAGGGTCTACCTGTCCTTCTTACACCCCGGGATTTTTTCCAGTAACCGAGGCAATGGAACTGCCGGGTTATAGATACGATAATGCCCTGGTCGCCTCCAAAACCGCCCAGGCTAGTTATGAAACTTTAAAAGAAGAAGGGCTAATGGAAGAGTACGATGATAGCAAGGTTTTGATGTTTTGGGCTACAGGTCCTGGAGCAATTAAAACCTCCGATCCTGTCGAAAATTTAGATGACCTTTCCGGCATGGAAATAAGGTCTGCGGGAAGTGGTTCTGACCCTATCATCCGAGCCCTAGATGCGGTCCCCGTTGGAATGCCCATGTCAGAGGCTTATGAAAGCTTGGACACAGGAGTTGTAGATGGTATTTTAGGTCCAACAGACACTTTGGAGGGGTTTAGACTTGCTGAAGTCTTAGATTACATAACTAAAACCCCACAACTTTATAATGTCACTTTTATTAAAACTATGAACTTGGACACATGGGAATCTCTACCTGAAGACATTCAAGAGGTTTTTGAAGAGGTAAGTGAAGAGTTTGTACATGAATACGGCGAATTGAGAACTGATATGAACCGCTCAGGCAAGGAATTTGGCGTGGAAGAGAAAGGCATGGAAGTTATTGAATTATCTTCAGAGGAAGAAGATAGATTTATGGAAAAAATTGACCCTGTAATAGATGAATGGATTGAAGAAAAGAAAGAAGAAGGACTTCCAGCAGAAGAAATAGTAGAGATAATCCGAGAGATCGATGAAAACTATTCCCAAGAATACGGCGACTACTAAAATTAGCAATTGTAGAATCAATTGTAGAAATCAATCATATCAAACTGGAGGGCAAGTTAAATAATGAAAAAAATGGAGAAAATAATTCATACTTTAACCTGGTGGGCCTCCTGTATAGGCCAGGTAGCTTTGTTTGGAGCCATGGCAATTGTTGTTGCAAATATTTTGTTACGATTGGTTTGGCGACCCATACCGGGAACTGTGGAATTGACGGAAATATTCGGAGCTATACTTTTAGCCATGGGGATTTCTTACTGTGCTTTGCAGGACGGGCATATATCAGTTAATTTCGTGGTGGAAAAATTATCTGCTAAGAAAAGAGCTTTGATTAACGGGTTTACAAGTTTTGTCTCTTTTATCTTGCTTTCAGCTCTTGCCGTTAGAATCATTATATACGCTACAAGCTTGATGACAAGAGGTGCTACTACTTCTCACCTGGGGATACCTACTTTCTGGGTAGCTTTTTTAGTTTCTTTTGGATTTGTAATGCTCGCAATGGTTTTACTATTGGACCTAATCAAAAAAATAACAATCATCGCCGGAAAGGAAAGTGAAAACAATTGAGCTCGATAATAATTGGCCTAGTATCCATATTAGTTATTTTTATTCTATTATTTTCCAATATGCCCGTAGCTTATGTTATGATTGTAGTAGGATTGATCGGGTATTCCCTATTAAACTCGATATCTTCAGCCTTTTCCATGGGGTCTTCAACTATGTTTAGTACTTTTACAGATTACTCTCTGACAGTTATTCCTTTATTTGTATGGATGGGATATATTGCTTATCATGCCGGAATCAGTCGTCGTGTATACGATGCAACCTATAAGCTCACAGGGGGAGTCCCTGCAGGCCTTGCCATGGCCACAATCGGTGCCAGCACCGCTTTTGGCGCAATCTGCGGCTCTACAACAGCTACAGCAGCCACCATGAGCACTATCGCCCTGCCAGAAATGAAAAGATACGATTACAATAACTCAATGGCTACTGCGACTGTAGCTTCATCTGCAATATTAGGGATTTTGATCCCTCCCAGTGTGATCTTTATACTCTATGGGATTGCTACAGGCGAGTCGATAAACAAGCTGTTTTTAGCTGGGATAATACCTGGAGTAATATTGATGTTTCTATTTATGGGGGTTATTTTTGTACAGACCTTGAAAAATCCTGATCTTGCACCCAAGGGCAAGAAAGTTACTACAAAAGAGAAATTTGTCTCTCTTTTACATGGCGGATTTGAAGTAGTCATTATATTCATCGCCGTAATGGGAGGACTATTCCTAGAATGGTTTACCCCCACAGAAGCAGGGGCGGTAGGTGCATTTAGCACTTTGGCCGTAGCTCTGCTAAGGCGCCAATTGGACTTTAAAGGACTTGTGAATTCTTTAGCCGATTCGGTTCGCATTTCGGCCATGATAATGTTTTTAGTTGCCGGGGCAACTATTTTTGGCAGATTTTTGGCAATCACAGGCCTACCAACAGCTATAGCAAACTGGGCCGTAGGTCTCCCCTTACCTCCTATGGCTGTACTATCGGTGATACTTCTAATATACCTGGTTTTAGGCCTTTTCATAGACGCACTAGCCTTAATACTCCTCACAGTCCCTATTTTCTATCCAGTGGCTCTAGAGCTAGGCTTCGATCCCATATGGTTTGGGGTTGTAATAGTCCTAGTAGTCGGAATGGGAGTAATAACCCCTCCTGTGGGAGCTAATGTTTATGTAGTCGCAGGGGTAGAAAAAGAAACACCCGTCATGACCATCTTCAAGGGTATATGGCCTTTTTTGGGAGCCATAATCCTGTTGCTTGCTCTTTTGATGGCATTTCCTCAAATCGCCCTGTTTCTTCCCGGGCTGATTTAGATAGAATAGTAAGAAAATAAACTTTAATTTTCCCGCAGCAGTATATTCCGAATTTAAAAGTTTTTATTGATACATCTACGGAACGGGTACACGAAGTTTAATCGTAAAGACTTGTGTTTTATTGATAGATTGCTTGCTAAATACCAACGCTCACAAGGATTTGCAAAATCGTCCAAATCAAAAGTTCGCTTATGGTATTTAGCAAGCAATTTAAGATAAAATCCAACAGGTTTACTTATTAAACTTCGTGTACCTTACCTGCCTAGATGTAATGTATTAATAAT
>CAZCIZ010000056.1:0-16687 GCA_964498995.1 uncultured Clostridia bacterium
CAATAAAACACAAGTATTTACGATTAAACTTCGTGTACCCCATTCTTAGATGTATTAATAAAAACTTTTTTGTATCGGAATATACTGCAGCACTGAAATTAAAGTTTATTTTCTTACTAACATAATTTCAATTCATTTAGACAGACTATTACTAGGAGGTGAAGATAATGCGCCTAAATAAGTCCACAGGTCTTTTGATTGCAGGGATAGGTGCAGCCGTAGCCGGGCTAGGATCTATGATCGGAGGTCGTTTTGGCTCCATGATAAAAGGGTTCGGAGCTGCACACATCGCCCTGGGTATTCTAGACAATTTTAGATCGATGGTCAAAAAAAAAATTGACTAAAAAACTAAATATAGGAGGCTATTATTATTGAGGTAGGTCAAGGCAAGGTAGGCCAAAAGAGTAAATAATTGGATTTCATCAATACATACTCAGTGCATACATGAAATCCAATTATTTACCAATAACCTAGCCACCACTAATTCAATTCAATACTTCCATAAGGATTTCCCTAGACTCCATGGGTTCCATGTCCTTACCAAGATAATAATCATCAGAAATCCAAATTTCAAAATGAAGGTGGGCACCTCCATTGGTTCCTTCAACACCATCGCTAGTACCGGAATTTCCCACACCACCGATATGTTCACCTGCTTCAACTTCCTTGCCTTCTTCAATATTTTCGGGGATTGAATAAAGATGAGCATAGCGAGTTACAATTCCACCTTCATGTTCTATCCAGACCTGCTTTCCCCTAAGCTTGTCTAAAATCCATTCCGGGGTAATATCAGCACCCCTTGCTTCATTCAAGATTTCCTGGTGTCTTTCTGGGGTCATCTCCTCATATCCATGGTCAGCTCTCTTTATAACCCCCTCATCAACAGCAAGGACTTCAGTCCCCATCTCAATAGGAACATCTACAAATCCATTGTAATAATCTACACCCTCATGGATTCCATTTCTATATTCCCTGGGCGCACCGGGCAATTGACTTTCCCTTCGGGTTATAGTAGCTCCTTCAATCGGGGATTGAAAATCTTCTAATTTTTGAATTAGCTCTTCTTGTTCGTACTTCGGCTCTGCTGTGCTTTCTTTTTCTGTTGGTTCTTCCTCCACTACAGTTTCCTGTTCAGCTTCTTTTTCTTTTTCCTTTTCCTTTTCTTTTTCATCTTTTTCTTCTTCTTTTTCTTCTCTATCTTCATCTGTTTCTTTAGCTTTCTCTGTTTCTTTAGCTTCATCTTCTAAGTTTTCCTTTTTCTTCTCAACTTTTGTCTGTTTTTCTTGATCTTTCTCCTCTTCGGACAAAATATGTATTCCTTCGCCTCCAATTTCCTGCCACAGAATAGCTATTCCTATCAATATTACAAAGACTACTATGGCTATCCTTGTTTTTTGCATAGAATTCCTCCAGCTTCATAATCTTGTCTTATATTGTCATACTCAATATTATAAAGGAATAATCTTTTTACTGCCACCCTTTTTCTAATCTTAGACGTAAACATCATCCCTATAGTTTCTGTCAAATTATACAATCGGATTAGAAAAAATTAAACATGGGAGGTAGCATTTTCATAATGCCATATCCTCCCATGCTTTCCTAAGTCAAAAATCATTAGTAATTAATGCTTTAATAACGTAAGATAGCGGCCAGGTTATCTCCACCAGGCATGTCCATTTGCTGAACAACATAGACATTTCCGCTGTTCAAATACGTTTCAACTGCCGCCAAGTCATAAAGATCTTCATCATTTTTGTCCGGAGAGTCATACCTGATCTCTAAACTATCCCTTTCAAGGTCATACTTACCCCAAGCTTGTACCCCAAAAAGTACAAACAAGGTTTCTATTCTGCCTTGGAAGGAAGCCGATAAAACTTCCCTGAGTTCATTAGAAGTTTTACCGGTTCCTTTTAACTGGTTGTATTTTGCCTTTTTATCTTCCTTGTTTTTCTCAAAATAAGGATTAACGATCTCCCAACCTCTTGTATGAAGTTCTTCATTGCTCATATTTTCTGGGCTACCTTTAATACAATCTTCCAATAGATTCTGATAATTATTGGCTTTCACATAGAAAGAGTGTAGATAATCCACACACGCCAGGATCAAAGGTGAACCTTCTTCGTACAGCATTGAATAAAGCTCTTTATCCAAAAATCTAAAATAATGCATGATCTTTTCTTTTTTAAGTTTGTTTATATCTCCGCCATGCCCATAGTAAACAGCTGCCCTTGTCTCTCCTTTTTGGGGAGCCCTGGTGTGAAATTGTAAAAATTGCTCCGGCATCTCTTCCCCGAACTGTTCTTCAAATTTTTGAATCACATGGCTTAAGTCCATCTCTTCAACAATATCCCGTGTACACCGTAGTAATCTAGCATCTCTCTGGCTGAGTGCTAAGATAAAAAACTGACCATCTTCCATCAGAACAGGTAAAATTGGTTTCAAATGAAATGAATCTGAAACCACAACTAGTTCATCAAATTTGATGGGAAGCCTGTAATAGCTGATAAAGTCCGAACAAATGAACATGGCAAGCCCTTCACTCTGATTATTCCAAAACAGGGGTTCATTTTCAAGCTGATAGGCTGGCTCTAATATTTTTTTAATTTCGGGCGTTCTGATCTCTTTAGCTTTTAAATATTCTTCCGCTTTTGATAACAAGTTCTTAAACAGGATTGGATTTTTTTCTACTTCCCCTGCTCGTACAGTAGGCATATAAATCGAAACACATGGTTCCTGACCTCTTTTCTGCATAAGTATTTTTACAGCTTTTTGATCCAGCATTTCCATTATTATCACCCTTTGTAAAAGATTATTTATTTCGCTACTTTTCTATAATGTCAAACCTCCAGTAACTTCAATTACCGCCCCATTAATATAATCCGCTTCGTCTGAAGCCAAAAATAGGTAAACTTTCGCCACATCCTCTGGCTCTCCCAGTCTACCAAGGGGTACATTGGATTCCATTTTGTTCAAGATTTTTTCAGGTACCTTAGCCGTCATGTTAGTCTTTATAAAGCCCGGAGCTACTGCATTAACCCTGATTCCTTTCTTTCCTAGTTCTTTTGCCCATGTTTTTGTCATCCCAATTACACCGCTCTTGGTTGCCGCATAGTTCGTCTGACCTACGTTACCATAGACTCCTACAACTGAAGAAACGTTCAAAATGACTCCACTACCAGCTTCCACCATTTTTTCGGATACCTTTTGAGTACAATTGAAAACACCGCTCAAATTTATTTCTAAAACTTTATCCCAGTTTTCTTTGGTTATATCTTTTAGAAGACCATCCCTGGTTATTCCTGCATTGTTTACAAGGACATCGATCTTCCCAAATTCATTCATGGTTTTATCAACCACATTATCCACATCTTCAACACTTGTTACATCTGTTTTTACAAATATGCCTTGACCGCCGTCCTTTTTTATTTCCTCTAAAGTCTCTTTAGAAGCTTCCTCCTCATAATCCGCTATAACGATTTTTGCTCCTTCTTGTGAAAATAGCAGTGCCGTCTCTTTACCTATGCCACTTCCACCTCCAGTAATAAGAGCTACTTTATCTTTAAGTCTCATAGATCTGCCTCCTTAAAATATTTTAGCGTTTCTTTTATCACACCATCATTAATTATGTTATGCAATTTATCTAATTTTTATTGCATTTTCATGACTTTAGCATTACCATCCACCACAGTTTTCTCGTTCTGGTTATAAACCACTGTTTTCATACTAATTATCTTTTTATCATCCCTTTTTTCAGTAACTTCCACCTCTGCAGTCAAGGTATCGCCAATATAAACCGGCGCAACAAACTTTACTTCCTGGGACAAATATATAGTATTAGCTCCAGGTAGTTTGGTACCTATAACAGTTGAAATAAGAGAAGTAGTTAATATCCCGTGACAAATCCTGTGCTCAAAATTTGTGGTCTTGGCATATTCCTCATTGACATGAATAGGGTTAAAATCTCCAGAGATACCAGCAAAATTATAGATGTCACTTTCACTCATAGTTTTTGTAAAGCTCTCCTTGTCTCCAACTTGAATAGATTCATAAGGGATATCAGCAACCATAATAGACACCTCTCTAAAAATTTTTATTGAAAATAAAAATTACCTGAGCTTAATCAATTCAACCTGACCTTCTGATGCGTCCATATACAATAGACAATTTTGTAAAGGGGTCCCTATACCGGTAAGAACCTTCACACATTCATGGACTTGCCAGGACGCAACCATAGGAGGAGTAGCAGTTGGGTTCCCCAGGCTAACTTCTATCAATTTATCCGGCGCCTTGTCTTCATCGGGATATATCATGGCAAGACCAACATCTTCAGGAAAAATGGTTAGCACCTGGCCGATAAAACCTCCTATAGCACCATGAATCATAGGAATTCCTAAGTTTTTAGCAACTTTTTCAAGGGCATATCTAGATGACAAGTTATCTAGGGCATCTATAACCAAATCGCATTCTCCTAATATAGATCCCCCACTTTCCTTTGTAAACCTGGTCTTTTTGGCTGTTACTTCTACCCCTCTATTGATTTTATTGACCCGGGGCATCACTGTACTCACTTTTTCTTTATTTAACTCTTCCTCTGTAGCAAAGAGTTGTCGGTTCAAGTTATTATCCTCAAAGCTATCGTCATCAACTACCACCAGATTACCTATCCCCATCCTTGCTAAAAACTCTACCACATAACCCCCAAGACCTCCTGCTCCGATCACACCCACCGTTGAATTTAAAAGTTGGAGTTGACCTTTCAAACCTACGGTGCCGTAATTTCTCTGATACCTGGCAGGGAGTATGTTGAGCTTAAGTGCCTCGAGTTGTATCTCCTGACTTGATTTATTATGAGCCCTGGCAAGGTTAGTTTCTTCTGCTACTGAAATCAATGCCAACTTGCTACCATCAGCATGCTCCACTTCATAGCTTTTGTTTTTAATTTCGTCTCCTAGATTCATCAGTGCTTAACCTCCCTTCCAATAAAACACCCCATCTTCTATATATGTTGACAGCATGGATTTATTATGTAAATAACTTAGATATGCCAATATTGCTGTTTGAATTAAAAAATACAGATAATTGGTATTGATCTCTATGTCATAAGATTTAATAAAAGCTTGAATTATTTCAGGGATAGTTTTCTTTTCATAAGATATAATGCTAAGTAAGTTGGATTTTACTTCCTCGATTGTTTTTATATTTGCTTCCAAATCCATGGTAATATCCCTGGAGAGTTTTCCATGTCCTGGTAAAAAATACTCGCATTCACTAGATTCATTTATAGCTTTCAAATTAAGAAGAGTATTTTTTTGTTGTTCGACATTCACATTAAAAGGTATACGATGTTTTTCTAGGGCTGGTATGGAGAAAAAAGCATCCCCTGTAAAAAATACCTCATCTACTATTATGCCTATATGATTAACAGAATGTCCTGGTAAGTATTTGATTTTCAGGGTAACACCTTCTATATTAATTTCCGTGTCTACAATTACCTTATTAACCGTTACCGGTTTTCCCATGAGAAATTTATTTTGTAAGTCTTTAATAGGATCGGCACCGGAGAATAAATAATAAGGCTCCAAATACGGGTTTTGTATAACATCAGCTTCTAAAGCAGAAGCATATACAGGCGCATCAGTTTTGTTTTTTATAAATTTGTTTCCTCCATAATGATCTCCGTGAGCATGGGTGTTAATGATTGCTGCTGGATATAAGTTTTCAGCTTCTAAAGTTTTTAGGATCTTTCTAGCTGTATCATCATCCAGACCAGTATCTATCAATATTGCTTTTTCTTCTGACCTTATCACACCTATATTAGCAGGATTCGGTATATAATAGACGTCTCCTTTTATATGTTCAAGCTTCAACTAGTTGTCACTCCATTCTTAAATGACTCTTAACATTCACAGCAGTGCAATAATAGTTTTCTACAATACAAAAGGTTAAATTCCTTAAAAAAGCATCTTTTCTCCAGCCAAAAGAGAAAAGATGCTTTTATCCTCTTTTAAACTAAAACCTGCAAAATTCTTTACAGATCATTAGCTTTCGCTGCTTTTCTTGGAGCTAGAACTTGATTTGCTGCTAGAACTGCTAGATTTGCTGGATTTGCTAGAAGAAGATTTGGGTTTGCTTGAGCTTGATGACTGACTTGACTTCTTAGATGAAGATTTGGTGGTTGAACGCTCATTTAGCCAATCAGCAACCTTGGGGGCAACTTCTTTTTGAGATTTTGAACCAACATAAATTCCTATATGGCCACCTTTGATAGATACTATCTCTTTATCCTTACTAGAAACAACATCATTCAAAGGCTTACTGGAAGCCGGGGGCACAAGGTGATCTTTTTCGGCATATACATTGAGTAGGGGCATGTCGATATTGCTTAGATCTACTTTGCGACCACCCAGCTTAAATTCGTTTTTGATCAGCTTGTTTTCCTGATACAGCTCTTTAATAAATTGACGAAAAGCCTCCCCAGCCTGATCAGGGCTGTCAAATATCCATCTCTCCATTCTCAAAAAGTCCTTAACGACTTCAGGGTTATCGGCATTATCCAAAAAGCCTACATATTTATCCATGGTAAGGCTGAAGGGCCTCAACATCAAGAAACCAAAGTTGAGAAAATCTGCCGGAATTACACCGTGTGCATCTACTATGTTATCTACATCCATGAATTTACTCCAATGAAATAGCAGACCGTCCTTGGTATCAAAATCGAAAGGAGCTACCATTGTAACCAAGTTCTTGACCTTTTCCGGGAATAGAGCAGAATATATTCCGCTAAATGTACCTCCCTGGCAGACTCCTAGTAAATTGATTTCATCCACGCCGGTTCTTTCCATGACCTTATTAACGGCATTGTCCATATAACCGTAGATGTAGTCTTCCATTGTTAAATATTTATCTGCCTTGTCGGGATAACCCCAATCAATGATGTAAACATCCAGACCTAACTCCAACCATCTCCTAATTACACTGTTCTTTTCCTGTAGATCCATCATGTACTGCCTGTTTACCAAGGCATATGTTATCAAAGTTGGTACACTGCTTACGTCCTTTTTTACGGGCTTATAGTGATACAACTTCATTTTATCTTCCTGATAAACCAGTTCCTTTGGGGTAGGAGCTACATCTACGTCCTCTTCTTCAAGGGACAGCATGATGTCGGTACCCTTAACCATCTTCTTATTCAAGTCCACCATTTCTTCCATAGACTTGGTAGGGTTTATGGGAAAAAACATTATTTACATGCACCTCACTTATAGTTATTTTTCTTTAGAGCCCTTCTTAAGTTCTTCTAGCTCTTTTTTCATCTCCCTAACCTCTTTCTTAAGTTCATAGATATGACTGTATACAGTATCCATCTCATGATCCGTGGGGATAGGCAAATTTCTAAGGTTATCCATTATCACTTCATCATATCTCTTCTTAAACTTTGCACCGGCATCTACTACCTCCCCCAACATCTTGGCAAAGCTATCATCACTGAACAGCTCCAAATAAGCTTTTTCATTGGCACTTACCCACATATCGTAAAATTCTTTAAAGGTTTCAGGAGGATTACCTTCTTCTTTCATTTTCATGATCTTGTGCATAAGTTTATCCATCACATCATATCCGACCTTTTGCAAGGACGCAATAAACTCGTTTATAGCTGTGTTATAATCCAGGTATGCTTCCATGCTTTGAAGGAGCTTTTCGGATTGTTCCTTGCCTAATCCAAAACCGGGTATGTTAAACATTTTGCCGTAAGAGTCATGAAATGCTTGATCCCATTCTTTCATAAACTCCATAAAAGCATCCTTGTCACCTTTCAAGGCATTTAAAGCTTTATTACTTAATTCGTCAGATGAATCCATCCAAGGTGATAAGAAGCTCTCCATAGATTGTCTATATGCATCAGCAAGTTCTGTGGTGGACTGAACATAACTATTGAAAGGTTCCCCAAAGCCTTGCTGGAAAAAGTTGTTTAAAACCTTGTTATAATCTTCTAGCCATTCCTTTGGCATCTGAGAAAAGTTTTCTGGCAAGGAAGCATTAGGGGTGTTGATGAAGTCCTTAATGTATTTGTTCCAAAAGTCGTGAAGGCTAGAATATACCTGCCCACCATGCATCATCTTTTCAAATGTTTCTTTTCCAACCTGGGAAGGAAACATTTGGGTCAAGTTCTCAAACATTTTATTGTAATTTTCATACCAGTTCTGATAAAAGTCACTTATATTCTTAGTCGTATCACTACCGCCCATTTGGGAAAACATCTTCATAGGATCGAACAGCTTATTCGGACTAAAATCAGAAACCTGACCTTTCCACAAATCTAAAACCTTCTTCTGATTATTTTGCCATTCCTTTAACATCTGCTCAAAAGAATCCCCACCCATATTTTTCATACCTTCAGGCTGAAACGATTTCATACTTTCCTTCCATGTATCAAGAAGCTTTTCTTGAGTTTTTAGCCAATCTTGAATTACATCAGACTGTGATCCTTTTTTTTCATTTTCCGCCAATAAAATCTACCCCCTTTGATTTCTACTTACTAAAACTAGTTCATGCTAGCAATCTAAATTAAATTTTTAACCTTAGCTAGATGAACCCTTTTAACCGCCTTCTTAGATATTAGCAAATAATTTCATTCTTTTATTGTATTTTTTTAAGGTATCTTTGTATTTTATTTACTTTATTTGCTTTATTTGATTTATTTGCTTTCTCGAGAGAAGTTTTTTAAAACTGCATTTTTGTACTGCCCTGGGGACAATCCTGTTATCCTTTTAAAAGTTTTACAAAAATAACTTTGATCACTAAAGCCAACCAGTAATGCAACTTCAGCAAGAGAATCATATTTTTTTAGAAGCTCTTTGCTAAGCCTAATTCTAACCCTGTTTACATATTCTGTGAAAGAATAACCTGTTTCTTGTTTGAATATCCTACTGAAATATCCAGAACTTAACCCCACCTCCTTTGCTACATCTTCTAATTTTATGTCCTTCCTATATCTACCCTCTATATACTCAATGGCTTTTGAGATCATCTCCTTATTTTTATTTTTTTCTGAGGGAATCTCACCTTCTTTCAAGAAATTACTTAATGCTTCATTCAAACATTTAGTAAGCTCTTCCTTATCATGACAATCCTGAATTTGTTGGATATATAAGTATTCTTTTTCAAACATCAATTCAATGTCAGAACCCATTTCTACAAGTTGTCTAGCCAATATAACTATCAACTCTATGGCCTTTATTCTTAACAGTTCGAAATCACCATCATAAGACTTAAAGTTTGTTATCAGCCAGTCGATTAGTTTTTCTCCGCCTTTCCTATCACCTAATTTGATTTTATCCAGGAGCTTTTGTTCCCTGTTCAAGATGTTTTTAAAGAAATTATCGTATAACTGTTCCCGCTTTATATTTTCTCCCTCGTGCTGGTACAGTCTAGAGTTTACCCAAGGCTTTTTCCTGTTATTTGGCATAGAGTTATGCATTTCACCATAGGAGACTCCCACAATTGACAAATAAAGCATCCTGGCAAGCCAATATATCCGATCACTATCAATAAAATCTATCTCTTGAAGGTATTTTCTTATATTGGTGGAATAACCTTTCAGGTTTTTGTTTTTCTCAATTACCCTTTCTACCATCAAATCATCAACGGGATGTACCAAGACTGGACCCGCACTGATAAAATGGGACATTCTATCGTTTTCTAGTACTGCAACAGACCATTTTACCATCCCATAAGGGCAAAAATAGACGTATACGTCTCCTTTCTTGGCACTTTGTAAGCCGCCATGAATATAAGCATGCTTACAAACTTCTTTGTCATTACCTTCATCCCATACAAGGTCGCAAAAATTAATCTGGTCTCTATAAGAAGCGGTAGATATTATATCTCCTTTATCATCAAATACCTTGCTATTTATTCCCGTTGAGTATGTATATACCTTGCTTATTTCTTCAAGCTTCTCCAAGTCTACATTGAGATCTGAGGCAACAAAAACCACCATATACACCTTCCCTTCTACAATCGATAAATAACCTTTCTACAGCCTAAGGAAAAATATTTACAACCAAAAAGACAAAAAAGATGAGGAAGCTACCCCATCTTTTGATATGATAATTACCACATTAATATAATATATATTAGCACGTTGTATGTTGTATTCGTCTTTTTAGTGTTGGT
Source organism: uncultured Clostridia bacterium (assembly GCA_964498995.1). Lineage (GTDB taxonomy): Bacteria > Bacillota > Natranaerobiia > Natranaerobiales > Natranaerofabaceae > Natranaerofaba. The sequence goes on from CAZCIZ010000056.1 coordinate 10,177, forward strand.
AAATTTCCATAAAATTTTACTGAAGACAAATACTAATGTCTAAATTTTTTGAAAACTGCAGGGACGGCATAACATTGATAAAAATGAATTATCCTTAAATAAATTTTACCTGTTTAATCTACGTAAAACAATTGTTATTTAACAGCATGTCTATCTATATTTTACCACTTCAATCCTTGGTTGTAAATGTTACAAATTCTTTTATCTATTTCCAAATTTACCTCTTTTATATCCTCTCTAATATTATTTAATATCTTATCACTATTTTCTGTAATCTCACCATACAAACCTATGAGCTTTGCAACCAGCTCGCTTATTTTCCATTGTTCTTTTAAAGAAGGAATAATGAAAGGGATAGACCTCAAGTAATACAGCTTTACCTGGGGAAATACTCGACCTTTCTCCATAACCTTAGCCTGATATAATGAATTTACACTTGAAGAGTTAAACACCGCCAAAGCATAATTCAGCTTAAGCTTGTCCATATATCTATCCTTAGGCACAGCTCCTTGAACGGATTTGCCAAAATAACTTTCAAAATCCATGATAGCAGCTCTTAATCTATCTGACGTTTGTCTCCAGACTATCTTGTCAGTCCTTTCAAAAATATCCTTGCCATATCTTACCCATTCATCTTCTTTCAGGACTTCTTCGGGATTTTTCCTCAAATAAGTATCAACTTCATGGATTATTTGCCACCCTTCTCTGTTTATATTGCTCCCCTTATATACAGGAGTAGGGTATAATTCTGTCTTTTTATTATTAAACAACCTCTTTGGTAGATCACTTTTTCCCTTGTTCTCCTTCCCGGCACCAACTTTTGCATACTGAATCCCTGCATCTCTGAGTTCAAAAACCTCTCCAAAAGTTAATATCTTTGAACCCTCTTCTACTGAAATATTAAAATTATTTTGTAGTTGGTCTTTAGAGGTAGATATCTTCGATTTAAGGTTGGATAAAATCTCCGGAAGCTCATCTCGGTCTTTATCCGAAAGATCACTTATGCTCCCGGATTTTATACCTCCCGAAAGTGATCTATCTAGCTTTTTTCCATTATAAGCAGACTTTTTCAATATCAAAATAGCGGCCGGCATACAAACATTTTCAAAAATACCATGCCCCAAATTTATCACTTTATGTTCATGAAAGGATAAAATTTCCTGGACATCCTTGTATCCTGGCTGATAGATAAAGGAATTAGGTACAACAAATCCAAGATAGCCGCCCGGATTCAAAAGTGATAAACTTTTATCGATAAAGATTTTGTAAGGGTCCTTATAGAATTTAGTCGAATCAGGATAGGCTTTGGATAGGTAGGAGGAATATTCGCCCACATCACCACCCCAGGGAGGATTCCCTATGATAACGTCAAAACCCTTTCCTGGAAAATTATCTTCCCAGCTAAAGGCTTTATCTCCTGCGATCTCCTGGCAGTCAACTATACTATTGCCACATTTGATGTTTTTTGTTAACTCTTTTAATGTATGATAGTCGAAATCCTCTTCCTCCCCTTGAGAAAGAGATTTTAGAAAAAGGGATAGCCTGGCAAGATTAGCTAATTCTTCGTTTATATCAACCCCATAGATGTTATTTTTCAACAATTCCTTTTTATCTCTATTACCCCTTTTAAAGGCCAAATAATCCAGGGCCCGGCAAAGAAAGACCCCAGCCCCACAAGCAGGATCAAGGATTCTTATTTTCTCAGCAAAATTGTTATTCTTTTGATCATTTAAAAACTCACCTACTGTATGATCCATTATGAAATCTATCAAATATACAGGGGTAAAATACACTCCTTCTTGTTTTCTCTGATATCCTGATATAGAAGAATCTTCAAATATCTTTCCAAGCAAATCCACGTCAAATTTATTGGTGGTCCTATATGAATCAAAAGTTCCAATAAATTCTAGGGCTTCATTTTTGATCTCCAGATAATATAATGAGTCATCAGGAAAGAAAGGCCATTTTTTACTATCATCCAAGTAAAAAAATATTTGTTTTAATTCTTCCCAGCTTGAATCTGAATCCATGACAGTTTTGATTATCCCGGGTTTGAATAAGCCAATTTCCTCAGCTAAAAAGATGAATACAATCCTATCCATAATTTTTTGTACTTGATTAAATACCTTCTCATTACAATAATTGTTACGCTCCTGACTAAGTAGATGTTTGATCAGCTTTGTTCGGGATTTATTATAGATATTACTAACCTCTTTCATAAAACAACCACCTTCTCTACATCTTTTACAGGTTCATATCATTTCCACTGTCAAGGTAAAGGATTCTACCCTACCATCCTCATCAATATCTATTAAGAAACCGTAAGGCCACATCCCTTCATCAGCAACCACGTAAATGATCTTGTCAACATTTCCTTTATCATCGAAGTACAATGTACCACCTGTAGTATTATGTGTACTTGTTCCATAAATTGTTTCCATACGGGGTTCTATATCAGAAGAAATCGACTCGAAATTAGTTTCTTTGGTCCCAGTTGTCATAACAGATTCTTGGTTCTCTTGATAAAATTTATCGGTAACCGTCTCCTTTTGATCTCCTACCTGGATATTCCTAGGCCCTTTATAACCAGGCTCCTTCACCACTATATCATTGACAAGCAGCTTATCTTCCCACTTGTAAAATATAACTTCACCAAAATCATAATCCCATATTTCACCTTCTCCAAACCGGTATGAAAACCCTTCTGCCTTCTTAGGACTGCCATAGATTTTGGAAACTTTTTCACCTTTCATTCCAATACTCAACCCCACAGCAGAAATATCCTTTTCTTCAAAAGGACGTCTTGAATATTCCTCTAAAGGATTACAACCGATACCTAATGCATTTAATTCAGAAGTCCAGACAATTTCCTTTTCTAAGTTCTCATTAATGTCATTGACTAACACGTATTTGTCATCCTTAAGATCATCAAAGTCATTGCTATCAAATTCCATTTTTTTATCATTATCCACTTTTGACTTAATTAAATCCATTGGAATATAGAGTGAGTCCCCGTTTCTTTCCACCTTTGCTTCCTGTAAATATCTTTCGCCATCCACCAAAATTTCGATTTCCTTAGTTTCTGAGGCTATCAAGGTTTCATAGTATGAAATTGATTTGAATATAACAACTAAAATAAATACAAAAGCAATTAACTCTCCCTTTTTCTTAAACAAAAAAGACATAACTTATTACCTCCTCTTAAATTGATTATATTAACTTTATACAAAGTATGTATTCACTATAATAGTCTGCACTATAATAGTCTGTTAGATAACATGAGCTTGTATACTAACATAATAGTTTTTTCTTTATAGCAATATAATATTTTCCACTCAATTAATATTTTCCCTTTGTCGAAGTAAAATAAGACAAAAAAAATCCTCGTTTTACTAAACGAGGATCAATTTTACATATTTAAAATTTTAATTTGACACAAATTCAAACCAATTGTCCTATTGTAGGTATAGATCTTCAAGATCCATAATATCCATGGTTTCAGTTATTTCAGGTAAATCGATGGGATCACCGACACCAGTTATCTGGGTTTCAGTGGTGATATTCAAATTACCAGTTACTTCTCCATCCATATCAATCTCTTCAAACATTGAACCATCAAAGGCAAAACTCAATTCTGCCTCCTCATTCATGTGATCAACTACCAAGGTGTCGGGATTTATAAAATACTGATCTAATGAATTTATTTCTACATTATCTAACATAGCCATATAAAGTCCAGCAAGTTCTTCATCAGCAACGAATTCATTTACTACTGCCTCTAAAACAGCATCATCTAGTTCTACATTGACAGTTTTATATTGGGTTCCCTCTAATTCTACAGTATCCCCAAAGTATACTTCAGCACCAAGTTCTTCAGCTATTTGCATCAAGGCTACAGGATCCGTTTGAAAAGCAAATTCCATTATTTCAGATACATCAAAATCTTCTTCAGTTTCACTTTCTAGCCAAACATCACCAGTCAGTTGAGGCATTTTTTGATAAGAAACCCCATCTATAAAAGCTGTCTCTAAAACAAAACTACCAAAGTTGTCATCTTCAATACCTTGCTCCATATGCATCTCTAGGGGATTATAACTAAACATACCGCTCAAACCAAGCTCTGCTGTTCCTTGTAATTCTTCGATTCCAAATTCTTCTCCTAATTCTTCACCCAGGTCAACATCATACTCAATAACGCCAGAAGATTCCAATTGGGCAGTATTTCTTGTCAGCATAACTTCAGAGCTAGCTCCCAGTAATTCTGTTGCACTATAATTTTCTACATCATCATAGATCCTAACTGCTTTATCCCTGCTATCCCATACTACCAGAGCATCCCTTTCCTCAAAAAAACTCCTCAAGGCTACTTCGGGCTCTTGTTCAACCTCTAACCCGGTTTCGCTTTCCAAAGCATCACTTTCTACATAAACTCTGCCATTAGTAATATTTCCTTCCACTTCAAGCTTCTCACCATCTAGCCAAATCTCAATATTAGTTTCAGACTGGGCAGTTACCACCGTACCAAATAATAGGGTCAAGATAAGACCAGCTAGTAAAATTGGTTTCAGTACTCTTTTCAACATTTTTATCCTCCTTCAATCAAAAATTTTTGACAAGGCAAATTGTATATATAATAGTTTATTCTGCAAAAATAGTAAAATTCCTCTATCAAATATTACAAAATAACAAAAAACCCGCTTTATTAAACAAGCGGGTCAATACAACTGGAGGTATTATTAGCAATTATTAGTAATCTTCATCAAAGTCATCAAAATCATCTTCTAACTCTTCATTCCAACTGCTTGTGGGATTATTAGTTCTTTTCTTCTTTTTCCTTCTCATAACGCCAAAGTTTTCTGACCTACCGCAAACATCATCCTGGCAACCTATTACAAATAGATACCCCTTAATCCTGTCAGGAACTTCCCAGACAAATTCTACAACTTCTTCTCCCATAGCATCTGTAGATTCAATCAAAACAATCTCTTCTATATTATCTTCGTAACGAGGAATGAATAAGAAGAAAACCTCATCCACTGGCTTATTAAATTCCACCACTATAGTAGTTCTTTTTGCTAGCTGTACAAATCCCTTTCTGACCGGCAGCTCACGTCCTTTTCTGTCTAGAAACTCTACTGAAAGTACCTTGGGTATCTCTTCTGTAACCTCTTTGGGGACACAAATTTCCTGCCCGGGAAAAATAAGATCCGGATTCTTTATCTGCGGATTGGCCCTAATAAGTTCATTTAATGTAACACTGAACCTTTTAGCTATAAAGTACAAGGTGTCTCCTGGTTTTACCGTGTATAGGAAACCATCGCAACGTACAGGGCGCTTTCTATGATAACTCATCAACTACACCTCCGTGTTTTAGTTTTCGATACAGGGTATGCTAAAAACATATATAAGTGAGATCTTAAAAGCTTTTAGTGAGATTAAAAAAAAATAGGATCGAGTCTTTGTCATTGCATTAATGTTACTAATCACAACCATCTAACTCCCATTAAAGGTTTTAGCATCATAAAATATCTTAAAGAATTTACTCATCTTTTTGAACAAATTTAAATTGAGGGGTTGTAAAATGACAGAAGATATGGAAAAATTGAAACCAGAAATTAAAAAATTAGAAAAGAATATAATAGAACTTCACGGTGAGCTAAAAAGTACTAAGGAACTTGTCCAAAAGCATAATGAAATAAGAGAAGATATCATAAGCTTGTCCGAAAGATTATATAAGGTTGAAACCAAAAAAGAAGAAGAAGAAAAATATAAATACATGAGCAAAAAGGATACGAGGATTAGACAAGAGTGGATAATAATCTTTATTTCTTTTGTAACGGTACTGATAACTTTTGTCAATGTTTTCTGGGGTTGAAAAATCCAGTTGATAAAGCCTTCGCTTAATGATGGACAAAAAAATGATTGAGAAAAATAATTAAATGAATAGATCAGATTTACAAAGTTTGTAAGATGTAATATCATAACATATAAGGATAAAATAACGGAGGTGTTAATTATGACAGAAGTATTAAAGGTATCAGCCAACTCAAATTCAAACTCAGTGGCCGGGGCAGTAGCAGGTGCTATGAGAGAAAAAGGCAAAGTTGAGGTACAAGCCATTGGAGCAGGAGCTTTAAACCAGGCTGTAAAAGCAGTTGCAATCGCACGAGGATATGTCGCGCCCAGTGGAATAGACTTGGTCTTTGTACCCGGATTTACCGATGTAGAAATAGACGGAGAAGAAAGGACTGCTGTCAAACTGTTCATAGAAAGTCGCTAAAGACCAATTAATCTAATTCAATAGAACTAAATTTATTTTTGTTTATTTTTGTTTTTGAAAAATTTTCTTATTTTTAAAAGTAGGTTATAGGTTAAAATTAGGTTTTAATAGTTCAATAATAACCTAATAAGTAAGAATAAAATTAAATCAACATTATAAATATACTTACAACTTCCCATGTTTTGATTTTCACACCACAACCAGTAATGAAAATAACTGATTTATTTCACT
>CAZCIZ010000057.1:0-15629 GCA_964498995.1 uncultured Clostridia bacterium
GCCATTTTGGCTGGTACATAGGCTGGCATGGCGACTATCCCTTCTACATGTCCTTCATTGATCAACTCTATTCCTTCAGGTCCCATCCAAATACCTGTAATCCCGTAATCAGCGGGATCTTCTCCGGCGCCTAAGATAGCCTCAACAGCACCTGGACCCATTATATCAGGGGTTTGGACATAAACACCGAGGACATCATCTCCATGCCTGGTTAGCAGGTCAGATGTACGTTGTTGAGCGTCTATGTTGTTCCAGTTTCCTTCCCCTTGAGCGATTTCCAATTGATCGTATTCTCCTACTACAGACCTGAAGCCGTCACTTGCTGCCTGGGTAAACATATCCCTGATATCTCCTGTGATTTCAATAACAGTGCCTTCAGGTACTTCGCCGTCATGTCTGTCCTTGATCCCTTCGATAAACTGTTCAGCGGCCCTTGCACTTTGGCCTTCAATGTCAGCAGAGATGAAATAATCAACCTCTCCACCTTCCGGGCAGGTGTCAAGGGCAGTAACCGGTATCCCTTCCTCGTTTAACTGCTCGATTCCCGGAACTATGGCTTGCAAATCTACAGCGCCTGCCATGATAAATCCATCAATATCCTCTACAATAAATGTATCGATATGGTTCATAATCTGGTGTGCATCAGCTTCTCCATCTCTTACTATGACTTCAGCACCGACTTCTTCAGCTGCTTCATGAGCGGCTTCCTGAAAGGCTTCGATAAAAGGTGTTCCCGGATACTTGATTACCATTCCGAAAGTGAGATCCTCATCTTCGGAAGGTTCTCCTTCAGTTTCTTCTACCTCTTCTTCTTTGGCAGGCTCTTCGGCATCTTCAGTTTCATCAGTTTCGCAACCTGTAATTAAAACCGCCATCAACGAAAGAGCTACTACCAATGCCAAAATCAACTTTAATTTTGAACTCATCATAATCCCCCTTTAGTTTAAACAAATTTCAACTTCTTAATTGGACACTAAAGCTAAACAATTATCTACCTACCTTAGGTTACCACCCCCCTTTAGTATTAAAGCAAATAATTATGTCAATTATTATTTAGCTAACCTGTTTCAGTGGGTGTTATTTTTTCCTCTTGTGCTAATTTTTCCATCTGTTCCTTATGAAGCAGGTGACCTCTCCACTTTACCCTTGTCCTGTCTAGAAGCAGGGCGATAAAGATCAAGCCACCCTTTAAGGCGTATATCAGACTGGGGCCTACTCCTTGAAGATTTAGGGCATTATCAAACATTCCCAGCAGTAATGCTCCGCCTAGCATTCCCAAGGGAGTACCTTCTCCACCCTGGAGACTGGCACCTCCCATTAGTGCACCGGCAAAGGAAAGAAGTACCATTCCTTCTCCCATGCCATTATCAACAGAACCTTGCCTTCCTGCAGCTAGGATACCTCCAACGGCAGCCAATACTCCAGCAAGAACATATGCGTAGATTGTCATCTTTTGGACATCAATTCCTGAGACGAAACTTGCCCGGGGATTACCACCCGCTGAAACAAAATGACGCCCTAAAGGTGTGTACTGTAAAAACAAATGAAAAGCCAAAAATATTACTAGTATTAGTGGAATTGCAACTGGCACAACATCAGCAATTCTTGCAGATCCTGGAAAGCGAAAGATAGGGTCCAAAGGAAATATGGAAGAAGGTATTGCAAATAACAGAATTCCCCTGAACATTATCATACTTGCTAGGGTCTGAAGTAGGGGATTGATGTTTAATCTACCAATGCATACCCCGTTGAATAAACCGATTAGCCCTCCTATTATCAAGGTCAAGATTAGACCGCTTACAGGGCCGATCAAATCCGGATATACATTAAGGGATAAAAGCATGGCTATTCCTGGTGCAAATCCCAGAATGGATTCTAGAGATAGATCCAGTTTACCATTTATAAGTACAAGTCCCTGGGCCATAACCAACAAACTCATTATTGATGAATGATAGAGAACATTTATCATATTCCCTGAAGTGGCAAAATTAGGAGTGAAAATGGTATTGACTATAAAGAAAGCAATTACCAGGACCCAGATCAAGTTATCGATTAAGTACATCTGAAAAATAGTGCTTTTTTTCAAGATCTTCACCTCCGAAGTAAAGTCTAATCATGCTACTATAAGACAAATTAGCACTACAGCGAAAAATTGAAAATTTTAAATATTGTCATTAACTCTTTTTAATTGGTTGCAAAATACCAAAAGCGAACTTTTGATTTGGATGCTTCTCGCAAATCCTTGTGAGCGTTGGTATTTTGCAACCAAAAAAAGAAAAATGGATAAATTATATTAATATCTTCGTACAATTTTTCAATGTAGTGTTAGTAAGAAATAAGCAAGAAATAAGTTGAATCTAACAGTTTTTGCAAACTTTAGTTGCCTTGTATTGCCTGGTATATCAGGTCTTCGTCAAAATCAGCTCTTAAAAACTCTTTAGTGATCTCTCCTTTGTATAAGACCAAAATCCTATCGCATACTTCTATAAGCTCCTCCAAACCGGGGGCTGTCATGATAATAGTTGCCTCATCGGACAGATCGCCTTTTATATGGTCTAGGAGCACCTTTTTAGTAGCTATATCTATTCCCTTTGTTGGCTCGTCTAGCAAGAAAATTTCGGGTTCGGCAGCTACCACTTTACCAAAAACCACTTTTTGCCTGTTTCCGCCACTAAGTTCACTGACCTGTTGTTCCATGGAAGAGCAAATAATTTCAAATCTATTGGCCAAGTAGTTTACCCACTCTTTTTCTTTGGACCTATCTACAAAAAACAACTTTTGAGAAAGTTTATCGAATATGGTTGTCAGAAGATTGTTCTTAACACTGAATGATCCAATTAGCCCTTCGGCGTCTCTTTCTTCAGGTAGATATATTATTCCATTCTTAATTGCTTGTCCAGGGGAAGAAAAAGAAACCTTACGACCGTGGTATTTGATATTTCCTTCATCAGGTGGATCAATGCCGGCAATAGCCTTTAAAATTTCGGTTCTACCACTGCCCATAAGACCTGCTATCCCCAGGATTTCGTTTTTTGCCACGGATAAATCTATATCATAGAAAGCATCCAGCTTAGTAAGCTTTTCCGTTTCCAGGATGATGGGTTTTGCCGTGGTAGATTTTTCTTCCTCATTTTTTTGAGGGGTAGAATAAGTATCATTTTTTTTGTCTTTTTCCATAGTTCCACCAACGATCAAAGAGGAGAGAGACTCCTTGTCCACCTCATCTCTATTGACTGTAGCGATAGTGGAGCCGTCTTTAAGGACGGTCATCCTATCACATACCAAAAGAAGTTCATCCAGGGTATGAGAGATGAATAATATTGTGACTCCTGCATTTTTTCTCTCTTCAATTATCTGAAACAGAAGTCTTTGCTCAGTCTCCGAAAGAGAGGAAGCAGCTTCATCTAAAATGATGATGTCAGCGTCTTCTACATATGCCGCCTTCAAAATCAGTAATAACTGCTGAATTCCTATGCCTAGATCTTTCGCTTTAGCATTAACATCTATGTTGAGACTACCCTGCTCTAATACCTTTTTAGCCTCTTGTTGGAGTTTGGACCATTGAATGGTCCAGTTTTTATCATCCTGGTTGTAATCGGGCATGAAAAGGTTTTCCGTCACTGTAGCTTCTTGGACTAGCTGGGGATCTTGAGGAACTATGGACACCTTTTCATTCCTGGCAACGATTCTGGTAAACTCGGCATATTCGTTACCGTTAATATTAATGACACCAGAAGAAGGTTTTAATAATCCTGCTATGATTCCCACCAAGGTACTTTTACCGGCTCCATTTTTTCCTATGATACCATGAACCTCCCCCTTTCTTACATCAAGGGAAATATTGTTTAGGGCAATGGTTCCCGGAAAAATCTTGGTAATATTTTTTAAACTTAGGATGGAGCCTTCTTGAGAGTCGGATTTGGATTTTACAGCTTCTTGTGTCAAAGTTACCCCTCCTTACCCCTTAGATCAGAAGAGTGTTTATGGGCATAAAGCCCTTCTCTTTCGGCCAGGTGAGAACAAGTTTTGGAAAGCTTCTTGGCACCTTTAGAGCTTACCTTCTGATGAGAAAGGACCTTGATAAAACTTCCTACCCAGAGCCCATTTGTATGGCGGCCACTTTGGTTAGTGGGTAAGATGTGGTTTGTACCTGAGCAGTAATCCCCAAAAGCCACTGGGGACTCATGGCCTATGAACAAAGAGCCGTAATTTTCAAGCTGGGGTACCAAAGGTTCAGGGTCATCTAGCATAAGTTGTAGATGTTCAGGAGCTCTTTCATTGGCTAGTGTTACAGCCTCATTCATATCATTGCAGGTGACCACTTCACCGTATTTTTCCCAGCTTTCCTCAGCCACCTCTTTAGTTTCTAGTTTCTCCAACTTTTCTTCTAATTTTTTGATTGTTTCCTTTGCCATGGACTCGCTGGTGGTGACCAGGATAGAGACGGCGTCAGCGTCGTGTTCGCACTTTGCCAGAAGATCCATGGCAACCTTATCACTATCTGCGCTATCATCTGCTATGATCAAGACTTCACTTGGTCCTGCTAATAGGTCTATTCCTACCATACCGTTTACTTGTCTTTTTGCTTCTGTGACAAACCTGTTTCCAGGACCTACTATCATATCCGCTTTGGTGACGGTTTCAGTGCCATAGCTGTATGCAGCAATAGCCTGGGCACCACCCATGCAATAGACCTCATCAGCTCCGGCAATGTCCATGGCAACAAGGATCATAGGGTGGATTTCAAACTCGCCACCTAGGGTGGAGCTGTCCTTTAGAGGAGGTGCACAGGCCATGATTTTTTTCACTCCTGCAACCTTTGCCGGTACAATGGACATTAACGCCGATGAAGGCAATGGATATCTTCCGGCCGGGATATAGCAACCAACCCTGGATATTGGTACCAAGCGATGTCCTAATGTAACTCCAGGCATACTTTCGAACTCCATGGGCTTAAGAGCTGATAGCTGGTTTTTGGCAAAGGTCTCAATTTGCTTGGCTGCGTCCTTAATTGCAGTCAAGCTTTCATCGTCCACATAATCATAAGCAGCTTTTATTTTATCCTTTTCCACTGATATCTTTTCTAAGTCAAACCCATCATACTTTCGGGTAAGTTCTTTAACGGCTGCATCTCCTTCTGCTTTGACCTGGTCTAGTACGTTTTTGACTGTCTTTTCCGTTTCCCTTGTGTCCATCACTTGATCTTCTTTTTTGTGTTCTGGCTCTTTAAACCATTTCACTGGTTGCTACCCCCTTGTTAATCAGGTTGTGTTATTTATATATAAGTTATTTAAGGCTTAAGAAGTAATTTTATTATTGATTTTTCTCTTTGTAATAAAGCCTCAAAAGCTTCTTTTGCTTCTCCCAGGGGCATTATCTTTACTAACCCGCTTAGGTCAAGATTCTGGGACTTGAACAACTTTATAGTTTCTGAGATTTCCTGGGTGGTATATCCATGAACACCTGTCAAAGTAAGCTCTTTAATCAAAATTTCATTAGGGTCTATGTTGATTTCCTCTTCGTATATTCCAGCTAAAACCATGGTGCCCTCGGGTTCAACCCAATTCAAAGAACTTTTAAAAGCACCTTCACCACCGGCAGCATCAACTACAGTATTCACATTGAAAGAAGGAAGACTATCGAAGATATTGTGGATGCCATTTTTTTTGGCTAGCTCCAACCTTTGAGTGGAAATATCCAGCACATTTACCTCCTCAACCTGGTAGACTTCTTTAGCTAGGATTGCTGTGATCAAACCTATTGGCCCGGCACCTACAATTCCAAGTCTTGTCCTCTCAGAAAATTTTCCCTGATTTGCAATGTGCAAGGCCACCGCTAAAGGCTCCACCAAACAGCCATTAACCAGGTCTATTTCAGGTGGTAAGACAAAAACCTTTTCTTCCTTCAAGACTATGTATTCTGCAAAGCTTCCCGGGGTAACCTCCCCGATAAAAGCCAAATCAGGGCAGAGGTGTTCTTTGCCTATTTGACACCAAGTACATTTTACGCAGGTGACCCTGGGATCCGCAGTGACATTATCCCCCACTTGTATAGATTCGACCTTGGTTCCTACTTCTTCAACTGTTCCAGAAAACTCATGGCCCATGGTCATGGGAGTTTCTGTGACAAACATGGCCTTGTTGTAGATGTGTAGATCAGAACCGCAAATTCCTGCATAAACTACTTTGATCAAAACCTCATCATCATTAATGACTTTTGGCTTTTCTACATTTTCAACCCTTACATCCTTAGTATCATAAAATCTTGCTGCTTTCATAAAAATCACCTACTTTAAACTAATGTATTTAATCTATTTGATAGTTGCTTAAATATCTTGTTTATCCTGCCATCCAGCCGCCATCTACATTGATAACCTCTCCAGTTATATAATCCGAAGCTTGACTCGCTAGAAAAACCACAGTAGCAGCTAGATCCTCTTCTGTTCCTATGCGGCCTTTTGGAATTCTTTCTTCAATCCACTGGAGATGATTTGGATCTTTAAAGAAGGGATCGGTTAGTTCTGTGTGGAAATACCCGGGGGCTATTGCATTTACCTGAATGTTATATGGGGCCATTTCCAAGGCTAGAGCCTTGGTGAACTGGGTTACCCCTCCTTTAGAAGCACAATATACTGTCGCCTTTGCAAGACCGATATGACTTCCAAGAGAACCAATGTTGATGATCTTTCCATGATTTTCTTTAACCATGTGAGAAGCCACTGCCTGGCTGGTAAAGTACATAGCTTTCATATTTACATTCATAATAGTGTCATAGTCCTTTTCACTCACATCTAGAAAATTGTTGGGTATTTCAGTACCTGCATTATTTACTAGTATATCAATTTTGCCGTGTTTTTCAATTGTTTTATCCACTGTACCTTTTACAGCATTGATGTCGGTTATGTCTACTGGGACTGCTTCACCTTTACCACCGGCAGTTTCAATTTTGGTCACGGTTTCTTCAAGTTTTTCTTTGGTTCGAGAGAGGACGATGGTATATGCCCCTGCAGATGCAAGTGCAACTGCATATCCTTGCCCTAGGCCTCGGCTTGCCCCCGTGACAACTGCTATTTTACCCGTTAGGTCAAACTTAGATTTTACATTCATGATTCTCCCTCCAATAAGCTAGTTTTAAAATCTCAGGTCTTGTATACTACCTGGATACAACCTGAAGAAAAAATTTTTAGAACGATATAGTAGCGCTATCTGGAATTTGATTTTTAAAAGGAGCTTAAAGTAGTATATGATAATAAACAAAAAAAGCCTGTTCTTTCCCGAATCAGGCCCCATTGCCTTGATTAACATAGAGATATAGAAATAGATCATAGCATATTAGGATACAAGTTATAACAATATTTTAATTATTTTTATTTATTTTGTCAATGAAGTTTTTTTAAAGGGTTTTTAAAAGGGTTTTAAAGTTTTCCATAGTAACCTCCATAGCCTCCATAGTAAAAACTGTCAAAATCAGCTAAAAACTATTGACAAAAAACATATAAACACATTATTATTTATTAAAAGGTAAGTAAGAAGGTATGCAAGAAATATACAAATACATAAGGATGTTGTGTTGATTTGAAATTTTTTCATGCAAATACCTCAAGACTCCTCAAGACTCCTCACAAAGACGAAGGATTAGAGACCAATATTAGCGAGAAGGGGAGACATATATGACTGATCTTGTGGAAGAGTTCAAAAACTTGCAGGGCAGCTCTAAAACAAATCTGACCCAAAAAGCATACCAACAGATAAAAGAAGCAATTCTGTTTGCCAAATTCAAGCCGGGTGAATTTTTAAGCACTAACTCTTTGGCTACAATACTGGATATGAGCCGCACTCCTATTAGAGAAGCTCTAAAAGAGCTGGCAAAAGAAGGATTGGTCGAGATGCAGCCCGGCAAGGAAGCTGTTGTTAAGGATATTTCTGAAAAGGATTTAATAGAAATATATGAATTAAGAGAGTTATTGGAGTGCAAGGCTGTTGAAACAGCGGTAAAATATATAACTTTGGATGAAATTAATAATTATAAAAAAACCTGGGTACATTTGTATCAGAAAATAGAATCCCAGGAGGGAAAACCTAACTGGGAGGAATTGGCAAAAAAGGATAATGAACTTCATTATTTCATAATCTCCAAATCTGAGAACAACCGGTTGAAAGAATTCATGAAAAACTTGAGCCAACATCATTTAAGATATCAACTTCTGGCTGCTAAATCTATCGGTAATCCCAAAGAGACCGTAGAACAACATGTTAAAATCATTGAAGCTTTTGAAAACGTGATTAAGGAAAATCCAGGACTTACTGAAAAAGATTATTATGCAGATAGACAAGCTCGTATCGAGGGATTAAAGGAGCTGATGGGATCTCATATTTTAGCTGCCAGGGAAGCTGCTCAAAGAATTTTGTGAAGGTTAAAAAACATATAAAAACTTTTTTATTTATTGCCTTACCTGTATACAACGAATATGCAAGCACTATACAAAAAAGCTTATCTCTTTAAGTCAGGAAAAATAAGGAGGTTGAAAAATGGAGTTAACTAAAGAAGAGAAGGATATGTTGGAAGGCAAGTATGGAGATGGTACGGCCTTGGCTATGGAAATACAGGTGGGAATAGGTGAAGCTTTTAGGGCCAAGAGAATGGTCGAGATAACAAGGGCTCATGTGGCCCTGAGTAACCAGGAGGCAGATCTGTGGTTTGTGGAGAAACTGGTCAATGGGGGTGCTAAATGTAAAGTGCCGCCGACTGTGAACCCGCCTTTTAATTTGGAATACTTTCAAGAGGTTTCCTCAATACCAGCTGATGAAGCAGAGATTGTTCAAAGGACAAGGGAGGCATACAAAAAAATTGGAGCAAAGTTGACCTATAATTGCACCCCGTACTTGGAGATGAATATTCCTAGGCCAAATGAGATCACCGCTTATTCTGAATCAAGTGCTACACCCTTTATCAATTCCGTCTATGGAGCTAGGACAAATAGAGAAGCTGCTCAGAGTGCTTTATGTGCAGCCGTTACAGGCAGGGTCCCCTTGTATGGTTTTTTGCTTAAAGAAAATAGAAAGGGAGACGTCCTGGTAGAGGTAAAAGCAGAGTTAAAAGATGACTTTGACTATCAAATGCTGGGGTATTGTGTTCCTAAAAAGATTGATTACGGAATTCCTGTCTTTACCGGTTTTCCTAAGAACCCTTCCCCTGAAGGACTTATGAATCTGGGAGCACAGTTAAATACTGCAGGAGCAGTTTCCATATTTCATGTGGAAGGAGTCACACCTGAAGCTACTACTTTGGAAGAGGCTTTCCAAGGGGAAGAGCCCAGGAAAAAAGTAACTGTCACCCAGGATGATCTTGATAGGATGAGGGAAGAAATTTCAAGTAAAGATGGTGAAATAGATTTTGCCATGTTTGGGTGTCCTCACTTGACGATAGATCAGATAGCTGTAATAGCAGAGAAGCTAAAGGGGAGGAAACTGACAGCTGAATTGTGGATATGTACTTCAAGTATAACTAAGGAATTGGCCATTAGAATGGGATATTATGAGATAATCAGAAATGCAGGTGGACATATAGTTGAAGATACATGCATTGATCAGCCGTGTTGGCATCACCTGTATGGGAAGGTTGGGGTGACCGACTCGCCAAAGTGTGCTTATTATACTAAAAGAAGAAATATGGAATTTATTATTCGCAGTATTTCAGAATGTGTAGAAGCTGCTGTAAAGGGGGTAGTGGAATGAAAGAGAGCACGGTGAAATCTTTTGAATGTCACAAGATAGCTGGCGGGAAAGCATCGGGTGAAGTGTTGATATCAAATGATGACATTTGCTTTTATCTGGCAGATCCTGAAACAGGCAAAATAATTGAAAAAAATCATGAGCTAGAAGGGCAAAGCGTAGCGGGTAAAATCCTTGTATTTCCAAGTGGAAAAGGCAGTTCAGTTGTGCAAATGGACGGGTTGTATCAGTTGAATATGCATGGGATGCAGCCTAAAGCCATGATAATTAAATATCCCGATACGGTATTGGTAGCTACTTCAATAATAATGGAAGTTCCCCTAGTTGATGGATTGGGGGAAGAATTTTATCAGCAAGTCGATAATGGAAACTTTCTAGAAGTTGATGCCCATGAGGAAGTTATAAAATTACAATAGCTAGGTAGATACTATAAGGCATTTGAGATTGTTGAATGGGTCAATTTAGCATAGCATAGCATAGCAGGTAATGTGCTATTGTTAAAATAAAGGTGGGGTTTAATAATGTGTAATAAGCAAGATGAGCTAAGGTTGGATGAGCTGATAAAAGAAATCGAAAGCTTAAGGCAAAAACTAAAAGATCTTGTTGCTGTTGATAATCTTAGCTTAGGTCATCCTGATGTTATCAAAACAAGTCAGGAACTTGATAAGCTGTTAAATAAATATAATAGCATTATAAAATAATAATGACTTTAGTAATAGGACAACTACCTCCCGTAATATTTAATTAATATGGAGGTGGTTGGGATTAGATACGAGGAAATTGTAGACAAAATTGATTTAAAGCCAGGTGGGGCTAGTCGGTTGGAAGGCTATAAAATATTGGCTGCTAAGGAAGGAAAAGAAGGGTCAAGGGCTGCTGAACTTGTAATTGAGGGTGAGAGAGTTGAGCTTTTGTTTAACGGTGATATCCCAATTGAGCAGGTCTTATATGACCACCTGGTAAATATCTTTACTCTGCAAGATGAAGGTGAAAGCTAGCATGAAAGCGGACCCAATAAGATATGCCAAGTATTTAAGGTATTCTAGGGTTCATGGAGACCAAGAGCTAGATAGCATAAAAAATCAGGAAAAAGTGATAGATGAGTTTGTCAATAAAAAACTTGACAGGGGAGAAAACTGGACTCTCCATGATGTATATGTAGATGTCGATTGCTCCGGGGCTAATTTTAACAGGCCTGGATTCTTGCAGTTAAAAGATGCAGTGATATCAGGAAATATTGATGTGATAATATCAAAGGATATTTCCAGGCTTGGAAGGAACATAGCTACTGAGGTATACCTTTCCGAACTATTTCCCAGGTACAATACATCTTTTATAGGGGTCTCTGATGAAGTAAATAGTGGGGATGATAAGAATATCCTAGAAAGACAGATAAAAACTGTGATGAATGAGCATTACTGTCGTGACATTTCCAACAAAGTGAGAAGCTCTTTCTATGCTATGATGGCCGAAGGAAAATATATAGGTTCTAGTGAACCTTATGGGTTTTTAAGAGATGAAGCTGATAAACACAGGTTAGTTGTAGACGAAAACGTGAAACCTGTAATCTTAGAGATTGTCGATCTTTATTTAAAAGGGCATGGTTTTTCCGGAGTGGCTAAGATTTTAAATGATAAGGAGCTTCCTCCTCTAACCCCTAGTACTTATAAGAAGGCAAGGGGTTCTAATTATGAAAACAAAAGGGTTGGGGCTGACAAATGGAGCCCTTCAACCATCAGGAAGATCTTGACTGACCCTATCTACAATGGAACCATGGTTCAGAGAAAATTTGAAAAGATAAATTTTAAATTAAAAACAAGAAAAGAAACACCTGATGAAAAAAAGATAAAGGTGGAAAATGCTGTAGAAAAGATAATAGATGATAAAAACTGGGACCTGGTTCAAAAAAAGATAGAGTTAAGGAGCAAAAGCATTGGTCCCGGGAAACAAGTCAAAAAATCTGATTCAGCCAAGACTAAATGGGATGAGCCGATAAATGTTTATTCCGGGATATTATTCTGTGATGATTGTGGATCTAAGATGGCTTATAGAAAAGATAGGGATCTTTATATGTGCACTACTTATGCTAAGTACGGAAAAAACCACTGTTCAAACCACCACATCAAGACAAAAGAAATAAATCAAGTTATAGTAAAAGTTATAGATATATTAAATAGACTTACCTTAAAAATTCCAGAACTAATTGAAGACATTAATAAAATCAATTATAGAAAAAGGATCAGAAAATCAGAGAAGTTGGAAAATAAAATTCAGATGATACAAGATAGGATTATAGTAATTGACAAAACCCTAAAAGTCCTTAGGGAAGAATTTGTAGAAGAGAAAATCTCCCAGGCTGAATATCAGCAGGCAAAACAGGAATATCAAGAAGAGAAGGCTAACTTAAATCGGGAACTAGACCGAGGACTTATCCCTTCAAATATACTTCAAGCTGAAGATGGTGGATTTTTAGACATTGATTATTGTGACTTTGCAGATTTAGAAAAGATTTATAAAGAGCACTTCAAGATCGAAACCTTAGAAAAAAGTCTTTTGTTTAAAATAATAAATAAGATTATGGTGGGAAAGAACAAGAAAATCACCAAAATTATTTTTAATTGTAAATCGCCCTTTTAAATTGACTTGTGTAATATAGTTGATGCCCCCCAGGCTGCATCAAAAGAAATGGAAATCACTTTTTCCTCAGTATCAACGTAGTAGATGGGAGCTTTTTTCTCCTCCTGAAAAACCGGAATAACCCTAGTGGTGGTCTCTTCCCCCGGAAGAGTTAAATAGATCCCTGCAGCAAGGAAAAGAACCATTGAAATTATCAGGGCTTTCTTTTTTTTATTTTTGACATTTAATGAATGAAACAAGATAACCCCCTCCTGTTGAATGATTGGTTATTAGAAATCTATTCACTAGGAGGTTAAAATAGCTCAAAAATTTCTGCACAATTTTTTTAAAAAACTAAAAAAATCTGGATTTTTCCCCCTTATCCCTTTGTTGTGATGCTAACATCCTCTAGATAGGCATAAGGGTAGGAGATACTGCCCATCCACTTTGATTCCTTACTAAAATCGATCAACTGATCTTTAAGGACCTCAAAAGTATTACATGAAAACATGCAATCCTTGACTCGGCCAATTATTTCACCGTCTTCAACCAGGTAACCTAGAGAGATGTTTCCATTCACCTCGCCGCTATAAGGATTTCCAGCCCATGCTCCCATGAGATCTTTGATATATACTCCCCTTTTAATGTCTTTTAACATGTCATTTATCCCTGTATTTCCAGGTGCCACTACAGCGTTGTGAAGTCCAGGTGAAGGCAGGCTAAGTGGTGACCTGACAGCATGACCAGTAGGTTCCATATTGAGGGAATTGGCTGTTAATAAATCAACGGGGAAATTCAATAACACCCCATCTTTGATAAAAGGTGTTTCCCTAGTAGGAGTACCCTCGTCATCAAAAGGACATATCCCTGGTGTCCAGGGTTCATGAGGTTTGTCGATTAGATTGACCCTTTCATCAAATAACTTTTCATCCAACCTGCCTATAAAAGGTGACATTTTTTTCTCCACAGCCTGACCATCTATGCTTGCCAGGATAGGCCTGATAAGGTCATTCATGGCTGAAGGGGAAAAGATAACATTATAATTACCGCTGCTAATGTCCACTTCCTTAGGGCCGTAGTGAAGGTCCTGCAACAGCTCTTCCTTGATTTCATCGGTACTGGGATCATAACGGGGAATTGTCTTGAAACTGCCAAAGTGAAGAAAACTTTTTCCAACCATTAGCATAGCTGCTCCCATAATAGAAAAAGAAGTCCTTTTATAAGAATGATCAAAACCCCTGGTATTTTTGATAGTGACTTCAGTCTCTGACTTCTCAACCTCAGCCTGGGCCAGGACATCTGAATTTTTTTCCCTCATCACATCTACCAATTCTTCTCCTATCTTTATAAGACCCTCTAATGGGACTTCATTTAATTTTTCGTCATACATATTTTTAAGCTTAGGGGGAGCTTCAGATGGAAAAGAAGGTTCGAAACTTCTGCCAAAAGTGCTGGATTCTCTTGCTTTTTCCAATAGTTCTTCCTGGTTATCATCCTTGGTGGACGTGGAAAAGCCCAGCTGGCCGTTATTAACCAGTCTTAAAGCATAGCTGTTATGTTCCAGGGTTTTGATGCTTTTTAGCCTATTATTTTCAAATTCTACTGGTGTAGTCCGATTAGTTACCTGGAAGACTTCTGCTTCTTCACCCTTTTCTTTAGCTTTTTTTATGATTTCATCCATCGGCTTTACCCCCTATGATTACATTTTGAATTTTAAGAGATGGAGCACCCTGGCTGGTAGGCAGTGGGCCCTGGCCGCCTTTGCCACAGCCGCCTCCTGAATCCTTTATCATAAAATCGTTACCAATTCCTTTGATATTTCCCAGGGTGGTAAAAACATTTCCGGTGAGATTAACATCTCTAACCATTTCGGCTATCTCGCCGTCTCTAATCATATAAGCTTCTCCTGCCTTAAAAGTGAACATCTCTCCGTTTGTTTGTCCACCGTAGGCATCTACTGCATATACTCCTTCTTTAATATCCTTAATCATGTCATCAAAACTTGCATCCCCAGGAGCAATACAGGTGGTTCTCATCCTGCAGATGGGAGGATGATTATAGTTAATCGCTCTTGCACTCCCGGTGGGATTTTCATTCATCTTTTTAGCAGTTTCCCTGGTGTGAAGCCTTCCAACCAGGTTGCCGTCTTTTATCAGATCTGTTCTTTCTGTCTTGACACCCTCGTCATCGTATTTTAAATAACCTCTAGTTCCTTGTACATCACCAGTATCATATATGTTTAGATTTTCCGGGCCGAACTTGGTCTCTAGTTGCATGATCTTTTGAAGCTCTGGATTTTCAAAGACAAAATCACTTTCGCTCAAATGCCCGAAGGCTTCATGGACAAAAATACCGGCCAAAGTTGGGTCTAGGATAACTGTGTACTCACCGCCTTTAATTGGAGGCGCGTCAAGCATCTGGGTAGCTCTCTCGCAGGCCAGCTTTACCCTGTCTTCAAGATTTCTGGCTTCACCAAAGTCTCTAGAACTGCCAAAACCAACCCTAGATAGCTGAGTATTACCATTTTTTGCAGCCACAGCAGTTATATTTCCGCCCAGGTCTAGTTTTTCCTGCTCTATATAGCTGCCCTCGGAATTTGCGTAATAAAGGGTGGTAAAACGGTCAAAATAATTGATCCTAGAACTTGAGATGGGCTCCCCGTAGGAGAGAATTATATCGTTATAACTTTTAAATAATTGGATTTTAGTTTCCAAATCTATTTCTACAGGATTTTCTTTAGGTTCTACAGTAACTTTATCTTTAATGACCTTGACAGGGCTCAAATTGGTGGACTCACTGGTCCTGTTTCCTATGAGTTCTGCCTGCTTAATTGCCAAATCAACCTTGGTTTCCAAGTCGGAAAGCTTATTAAAGGAAACAAAACCCACACCACCTTTAACAAAAGCCCGTACACTGCCCCCGAATCTGATGGAACCGCCTGCCCTTTCAAGCTCGGGGCCCTGATATTCAATTGCATCTGTTTTGCTTTCTTCAACTCGGATCTCTATATAATCCGCTTTTTTGCCAGAAAGCACACTTTCTAAAACATCTCTCAAAAGCAACTTCCCCCTCTCTAACTTTCTTAATAACTTCCCATGTTTTGGGTTTTCACACCACAACCAGTAATGATAATAACTGATTTATTTTACTGCTGCAGTATATGGAGATAAAATTAAGTTTTTATTATTAATACATTACATCTCGGTAGGGAAGGTACACGAAGTTTGATAAGTAAACCTTTTGGGTTTTCTCTTAAATTGCTTGCTAAATACCATAAGCGAA
>CAZCIZ010000058.1:0-15101 GCA_964498995.1 uncultured Clostridia bacterium
AGGGATAAAGTAATTTTTCAAAATATTTTTTAAGTGGTTTTAAGTAAGGTTTTAAGTAAGGTTTTAAGTAGGCTTAAGTTAAGAAGTTTCTCAACTGATGCATAAAGTTGTACCAAGTTTCAAATCGAAAAACTCCTCCAAATCCATTTTCAATATAAGAATATCCAAACATTAAGCCTATAAGAAATACTACTCCTGCTGCTGCAATAAAAACTAATCCTTTAACTAACTTGTTATTCAAATAGCTCACCTCAAAAAATCATCATTTAAAACACCATTATTGTACAGACTAATTATAAAAGATAATTAGTGTAAAATCAATAACACCTTAACCATTTTGTATTATCAGCTGTTGTTATAAATAAAACAAGGGGGCTATATTTTGTTTTCCGAAGAATTCAATAAAATTTTTGCGGAACTAGAAGAAATAGAAGAAAAATTAGAATCCACTAAAGATCACGACTATGAAAATATTAAAAAACAATTGATCAATTTAAGATCAAGTATTGATGAATGTATTGGCTACTGGATAGGATTTGAGGAAAAACTCTGGGAGCTCCAAGAAAAATATAACATTGACATTCCTGACCAGCTAGACGAGTCTTTGGTAATGGCTTATTTAGATGTAGAAACCACACAGGATGACCAAGATATTTTAAACGAAATTTTATCAATGGAAGCAAGTGATAAAAGCCAAAACTGTAATACAAAAGAAAAACCGTCCCCCATTGAAACCCTTGAAAGGGGACTTGGATATTTTGATCTCTTAATGTACGATGAAGCGGAAAAAGAACTAGAAAAAGCAATAAACTCTAACCCTAATATGAGCATAGCTCACTTTTTTTTAGGCCTTGTTAATTCTGAAAAAGGTAATTTTGAAAAAGGTTTAAAGGAGCTTAGATTAGTCCTAGCACTAATTGAGGATGACGAAATGAAAGGAGTCATTTACAACTTCATAGGGAACATTTACGTAAAACAACATGAATTAGAAAAAGCATTGATCAATTTCAGTAGGGCATGTGAATGCAGTCCTAATTTTTTTGATGCCAACTTTAATTTAGGAGCCACATACTTCAATTTAGGTAAATTCAACAAAAGCGAATCAGCTTTTAATAATGCTCTTCAAATCAAGGAAGATGATTGGGAAGCTCATTTAAGCTTAGGGAAGGCATTATGTTATCAGGGAAAGTTTCATGAAGCTCTTAATAGTTACAAAAGGGCTCTGACTTTAAATCCTAAGGAAGCCAGAATACATTTTGAAATTGGCCTTGTTCATGAGCTATTACAAAATGAGGAAACAGCAAGGCATGAGTATGAAAAAGCAAAGAATTGTTTGAAGGAAAGAAATGATAGCAACACAAATTTAAATTAAATTGTAACAGGATTATGAACTGCTATGTTGAAATATGATTAGAACGGCAGAGTAAAGTATTTTGAGAGGAGATTTTTTATGGAACATTTCAAATGGGTAGGTGACCAGTTGATTCTACTCGATCAACGGAAACTACCTGAAAAAGAAGAGTATAAATACTGCAAAAATCACTTGGATGTTGCAGAAGCCATCGAAAAGATGATCGTAAGGGGAGCTCCAGCCATAGGAGGAGCTGCCGCTTTTGGGGTAGTATTAGGACTAAAAGAGTTGGCGAAAAAAGCTGAAAACTCTAAGGACCCTATTATGAAAGGTCAGTTTCAAGAGCAAATCTACAAAATAGAAGAAAAACTAAAGGAAGCGAGGCCAACTGCTATAAATTTAGAGTGGGCAGTTGATAGGGTGATCGATAGAATTTCACAATTGGATATAGCAAGTATTGATATTTTAGTAGAAGAGGCAGAAAAAGAAGCCATAGAGATCGCCAAAGAAGATAAAAAAACAAATAAAGCAATTGGCAAGTATGGAAGTAATCTTGTTGAGAACAACTCAACCATCCTAACTCATTGTAACGCAGGAGCTTTGGCAACGGTGGACTACGGAACAGCTCTTGGAGTAATCAGAGCTGCAACTGATGAGGGCAAAAACATCTCTGTTATTGCCACTGAGACAAGGCCTTACCTACAAGGTGCAAGGCTAACAACATGGGAATTATTAAAAGAAAAAATACCTACAACCTTGATAACGGACAACATGGCAGGCTATTGCATGAAAAAAAAGATGATTGATACTATTATTGTGGGCGCAGACAGAATAGCTCGAAATGGTGATGTTGCAAATAAGATTGGAACTTATACTTTAGCTGTCCTTGCGAAATATCATGAGATACCATTTTATGTTGCAGCGCCCTTGTCAACTTTCGATCTAGACACGAATTACGGTTCACAAATTCCAATAGAAACCAGAAATGATGAAGAAGTTACAATGATAGAAGGTAAGAGAATTGCACCGGATAATGTGGACGTATTTAATCCATCCTTTGATGTGACTCCTGCTAAGCTTATCTCAGGTATAATAACTGAAAAAGGAGTAATAAAAAATCCCAATAAAGGAAAAATCGAAGAATTGTTTCAAATTAATAAGTAGAAAAACGAGTCAATTAAGGAGGGCAAATTGATTTGGTAAAATTTGATAATGACTGTGAGCATGATTTAAAGGCTAAAGTATTAGAAATTGGCCGAGAAATCACAAGGCTTGGCCTTATATACTCCACCTGGGGCAACGTAAGTGTCAGAGGCAGGGATGGATTTTTGATTACACCCAGCGGTATGGAATATAACTCCCTTAAGCCTTCAGATTTAGTTTGGATGGATTTTCAAGGTAATATTTTAGAGGGAAACAGAAAACCCTCTGTTGAATTTCAGCTTCACCAGGAGTTGTATTTATCAAGAACTGATGTAAACGCTGTCATTCACACCCATAGCATTAACGCTTGTGCCTTTGCAGTATCTCAATGCGAACTTCCTGCAATTTTAGAAGATATGATCCAGGTAGTAAGAGGGTCTGTCAAAATATCTTCATATGCCTTACCGGGGACAAAAGAACTTGCAAAAAATGCTTGTGATGCTATTGAAGATCGAAATGCGGTTTTGCTGCCTAATCATGGTTTGATAGCTGTTGGAAAGGATATAAACGAAGCTTTAAAAGCATGTGTTTTGGTTGAAAGGTGCGCACAAGTGTATATATACGCCAATATAATAGGTAGCCCACAAAAAATATCCGATAGCGATATCAAGAACTTAAAAGAGCTATATGGTGTATACGGACAAGATAATACTTGATTTTAGCCATAGAAAGGAGCAAAAAATTATGAAAGTACTTATAACCAATGATGATGGCGTTTACGCGCCTGGCTTGATGAAAGTGGCAAAAAAATTCAGTGAAGAGGGAGAAGTTGTAGTGGTTGCTCCAGAAAGTGAAAAAAGTGCTACTGGACATGCCATTACAATGCATAAACCTTTAAGGGCTAAGAGAATGAAAGACCTAGAAAAGGATATTAACGGACCCATTTATTGTGTAAACGGGACCCCCTCGGATTGTGTCAAATTAGGAGCAGAAGCTCTAATCGATAAAGAACCAGACTTGGTGATATCAGGCATCAACAGAGGGGCAAATTTGGGAACCGACGTACTATATTCGGGGACAGTTTCCGGTGCCATGGAAGGCTCCATTCTAGGATATCCTTCTATGGCTGTATCAGTTATTGATTTTAGCGCGGATGATTATTCAGTTGCAGCAGAATATGCTAAATACATTGGAACCAAACTCCTAAGCCAGGAGCTAACTAAAGATATCAGCAATAATGTGTTACTAAATATAAATGTACCTTTTTTACCAAAATCAGAAATAAGAGGAATGGCAATCACTCACTTGGGCAACAGAAAATATGAAGATGCATTTGAAAAGAGGATAGATCCCAGGGGAAGGGCTTATTATTGGATGGCTGGTAATATTGTAGATGATACCAGTGAAAAAAATGCTGATGTTACATGCATTTCAGAAAACAAAGTATCAATCACCCCTATTAATTATGACTTAACAGATTATAATTTACTTGACACGTTAAAAGACAAAATCCTTTAAGACAAGGGGATGATTAATTATGAAGATAAATAATCTGGAAAGTTTTATCGATCATACGGTTTTAAGTCCCGATAGCAAATTAGCTGATATTGAAAAGGCTTGTAGGGAAGCTGAAAAGCACGGCTTCTTCGGAGTATGTATAAATCCTTATTTCGTAAGGTATGTTTCAAAAAGGTTTGCCAATTATCAAGACCTAAAAACCATTTCAGTAATAGGTTTTCCCCTTGGAGCTAATTTAACCCAAGTAAAAATTGAAGAAACCGAATATTCTTTAGAATATGGAGCAGATGAGATCGATATGGTAGCAAATATCTCCATGATCAAGGACGGGGACTGGAATGAATTGAAAAGGGAGATTCAACAAATTGCTACTCTAACCTCATCAAATAACGCACAATTAAAAGTTATAATAGAGACTGGATATCTAATAGATGAAGAGAAAAAAGAAGCTGCAAAAACGTGCCTAGAAGCTGGTGCAAATTTCATCAAGACATGTACCGGCTTTGGACCTGGACAGGCCACTCCCGAAGACGTATCTCTTTTAAGCTCCATTGTAGGTAATAGGTTAAAAGTTAAAGCATCTGGTAAGATCAGAAACTATGAACAAGCTGCTAAACTAATTCAGGCCGGAGCAGCAAGATTAGGGGCAAGTAAAAGTGTGCAAATAATAGAAGAAAAAAATAGCCACCACTAAAAATCTCCCTTTGATTGACTATAGTTTACAGGGGTATGTTTATCTGCTACACTTGACTCTAGTTGTTTATTCTCTACTTATAAATTTACCTTGATAAGTCCATATTAATCACACTTCTTTTTTTTTGACATTAAAAAACACTCCCTATTTTGATATATTTTAGTTGAGAGTGTATTTTTTTCGATGTACTGGATTCAATTTTGACACACTATCTGTTATAATTATCTTCGTAAGTCCTTTAAACGCCTACCACACAAGGTTTTTTAAGTAAATGGCAGGGGAGACAGGATTCGAACCCGCAACCGCTGGATTTGGAGTCCAGAACTCTGCCAGTTGAGTTACTCCCCTGCGCTGCACTAAATATTATATATTTTAAGGAAGCGGTTGTCAACAAGTAGAAAATAGATCATTAGTAAAAAATCCAAAAGCCAAAAAGCTTACTCACTAAACTTCATATTATAATAGCTTTTTGTTTTTGTTTATGTAGTCGTTTTGATCAATTTTATGTTATAATAAGTATAATCATTATTAATAAGACAGGAGATGGCTTCAATGGCTACACAAATTAATAAGAGAAAGGTTTTAATCACAGATACTACTTTGAGGGATGGTCACCAGTGCCTTTGGGCTACTAGAATGAGCGTTAATGACATTTTGCCCATAGCTGATAAAATTGATGAAATAGGTTATAATTCAGTTGAAGCTTGGGGAGGAGCTACTTTCGATAGTTGTGTAAGATATTTGAAGGAAGATCCCTGGGAAAGGCTTAGGATATTAAGAAATGCTTTTAAAAATACCCCTTTACAAATGCTTGTCAGAGGACAAAATCTAGTAGGTTATAAACATTACAGTGACGACCTTGTTGAAAGGTTTATTCGCAGGGCTGCCGCTAATGGTATTGATATTTTCAGAGTTTTCGATGCCTTGAATGATTTAAGAAATGTTGAAACTGCAATTAAGTGTATTAAAAAGGAAGGGAAACATGCTCAGGGTGCAATTGTCTTTACCAAAAGTCCTGTCCATGATTTAGATGACCTAGTCAATATAGGTCTTAAATATGCCGAAATGGAGGTAGATTCCCTTTGTATCAAAGATATGGCTGGGTTAATGGGTCCTTTTACAGCATCTGAACTGGTTAGAAAACTTAAAAGTAAGGTAGACCTCCCCATACAGTTGCACTGTCACTATATTGGAGGCCTGGCTATATCTTCATATTTAAAAGGGGTCGAATCAGGTGCAGATATAATTGATACAGCTTCGCTCCCCCTTGCATTCGGGGCTTCTCAGCCACCTGTGGAAACCTTGGTCAAGATTTTTTGGAACACCCCCTATGACACTGGTCTGAATTTTAGCAAGTTATTCAATATAGCGACTTATTTTGATGAGTTAAGAATAGAGAGGGGAAAAGATAGAGGAGTAACAGGAATTCATGACATGCAGATATTTGAACACCAGGTCCCTGGCGGAATGATCTCTAATCTTGTCAGTCAGCTCAAAGAACAAAATGCCCTGGATAAATTTGAAAAAGTACTTGCAGAGATACCAAAGGTAAGGGAAGAACTTGGGTATCCACCTTTAGTAACACCTACCAGTCAGATAATTGGTATTCAAGCTGTATTCAATGTTCTGTCGGGCGAAAGATATAAAATCATTCCCGAGGAAGTAAAAGCTTACGTAAGGGGCGAATATGGGAAACCGCCTACGTCTATCAAGCCTAAATTAGAAAAACAAATTCTAGGAAATGATTCTGAAAAGATCAAAGGGAGAAAGGCAGATTACATTAAACCGGAGTTTGAAGATGCAAAAGAAGAATTAAAAGCTGCCCTTGGTGTAGACAATGTTAGCGAAGAAGATGTGATCTCATATGTGCTATTTCCACAAAATACGTTAGAACTATTACAACTTAAGCAAGAAGGTAAACTTGAAGATACCCAGGCTGATATCTATGAGAAATTAAAAAATGAAGGAAATAATAATAATAATAACCTTATGAAAGAAATAAAAGAAATTATATTGAAAATGAATGATAGCTCCATATCCCACTTAGAAGTGGAAAATCAAGAGTGTAGTTTAAAAGTTAAAAAGTGAAACATTAAATTAATAAATAGGAGAGAGATGTTTTGAGTAAAGAAAAACAAAGATTAAATGTACATGAAGTCCCTTTTTTGATTATTGGTAGTGGATTGGCAGGCTTGGTAACAGCGATAAAGCTGGCGAAAAACAACCGAAAAGTAGCTATAGTGACAAAATTGGGGCCTGGAAAAGCATCGAATACTGTTTATTCTATGGGCTTATTCAATTGTGGTAAAGATGATCTAGAAAAAGAAAAACACTACAAACTAAGCATTGAAGCTGGAGAGAATTTAAATCAAAAAAATATTTTAAGAAAAATGATTAATGGGGCTCCTCCTGCTTTTGAATATTTTATCAATGAGCTCGGAATAGATTTAGAGGAAAGAGAAAGAGGATTTCTCTACAAAAAAGGTGATAACATTTATCCGGGAGCCAACATAGTATCTAAACTAAAGGAAGTAGCTGTAGATGCAGGGGTGGTTTTTTATACACAACATTTACCAGTAGAAATTGTTGTAAATGAAAATTCATGTAAAGGGCTTGTGGCCCTTGATCAGGATAGTAGCCCAGTATATTTAAAATCCAATAATATTATGCTTGCTTCTGGAGGTTTTGGTGGTGCTTTTAAAAACACCGACAATCCCCCTGCAGTTTCAGGTGAAGGTATGATCTTAGCTTATAGAGCAGGGGCCAAACTAAAGGACTTGGAATTTATTCAATATTATCCTCTGGGCTTTAGAGATGACAGATTGCCTTCTTTTATTGCTCCGCCTTTTTATCCCCAAAGCACCAAGTTAACAAACGATAGTGGGGATGATTTAATCAAAAAACATCTTGGAAAAGAATATGATGTTAACAGCGCCTCACAAAAAATGAGAGATAAATTGTCCATAGCTTTAGAACAAGAATGGAAAAAAGAAAAAGTTTGGATGGATATGACAGCATGTGATGAGTCTGAATGGGAAAATTTGAACTCAGGACCCATCTATGAAAAGCTAAATTTTAACTTTTTAAAAGAGCAGTTTATGGTAGGACCTACTGCTCATCACACCATGGGCGGAGTGTCCATTGATGAAGATCTTTTCACAGGTATTAATGGCCTTTTTGCTGCTGGAGAAGTGGTAGGCGGAGTACATGGTGCTAATAGATTAGGGGGCAATGCTCTAACTGAAGCCCTAGTATTTGGGATTATGTGCGCTGATAAAATGGAAGCTAGAGCTACAAGTATTTCATCTGAGAATTTTGGTGCAGAAGGGTTAGCAAAGGAGAAAAATGCAGCTAACTCAGAAAATGTTACATGCCAAAATCCTTTAACTGCGATGCTTTTTGCAGATGGAATGGGCCCAAAACCCATTAAGCAGGAACATAACAAGAGAAGTAATATGAATACAAAAGAACTGTCTAAAACACTAAAAGAACTATATAGTGACTGCCTATCACCCCTTAGAGATGAAGAAAGATTAAAAAATGGTTTAAAAAAAGCAGAAAAGTTTAGAAAGGAAATCTTGAATGTGGCAATAAGAGCAACGGGAAAAGATATTAAGAAACTGATAACCTTGGAAATGAGTGCTAAGTTACTAGAATTAGTTATAGTTTCCGCCCTTTTAAGAAAAGAAACCAGGGGAAGCCATTATCGAGAAGACTTCTCAGAGATTGATAAAAACTTTAATAGAAATATATGTTGGCAACATGAGAATGTCTTTTACGAATAATTGATTTATTGATTTATTAACGAAAATAACGAAAAATAATAGGGTTTTTTGTCGATTTATTTGTTTTGTAAATTGACATTTATGTTATAATTGTCTTTAATGATATCCGAAAGACAAACTTTTTAGCATATTATGTAAAACTAAAATTTAATAGGAGAGAGGAGGAAAAAAACATAAAATGACTGACAGAAGAAAAGTTTTAATTACAGACACAACATTAAGAGATGGGCATCAAAGTTTATGGGCAACTAGGATGAGCGTTAAAGATGTTATACCCATTGCAGAAAAAATCGATAATATCGGCTACAATTCCCTGGAAGTTTGGGGAGGAGCCACCTTTGATACCTGCCTAAGATACCTTAGGGAAGATCCATGGGAGAGACTTAGAACTTTTAAAAAGTTATTTAAAAATACCCCTTTACAAATGCTTTTGAGAGGACAAAACCTGGTAGGTTATAAACATTACAGCGATGATTTGGTAGAAAAGTTTATTCACAAAGCTGCCATAAACGGGATAGATAAGTTCAGAGTGTTTGATGCTTTAAATGACATGAGAAATGTAGAAGCAGCAATTAAATGTGTAAAAAATGAAGGAAAACATGCCCAGGGTGCTATAGTTTTTACAAAAAGTCCTGTTCACGATACCGATGATCTAGTAAACATCGGCTTAAAATATGCGGAAATGGATGTGGATTCTATATGCATCAAGGACATGGCAGGTTTACTCGGTCCTTTTACAGCTTCAGAACTGGTCAAAAAGCTTAAAGATAAGTTAGATCTGCCTATTGAATTACATTGTCATTACATCGGAGGTCTTGCCATCTCAACTTATCTTAAAGGTGTTGAAGCAGGAGCAGATGTAATAAATACAGCTTCTTTACCACTAGCTTTTGGTGCTTCTCAACCACCTGTAGAAACCCTTGTAAAAATCTTTTTTAACACCCCTTATGATACAGGAATCAATTTTAGTAAAATTTTCGATATTGCTGCTTACTTTGAGGAAAGGCGTAAAGAAAGAGGAATGGACAGGGGAGTAACAAAAATTCATGACATGCAGATATTTGAACACCAGGTTCCTGGTGGTATGATTTCCAACTTAATCAGTCAACTACAACAAAGTAATGCTGAAGATAAACTACAAGATGTTTTATCAGAAATACCTAAGGTAAGAGAAGAACTGGGGTATCCACCTCTAGTAACACCAACAAGCCAGTTGGTTGGTGCTCAAGCCGCCATAAATGTACTTTGTGAAGAAAGATACCAGATGGTACCAAAAGAGATCAAAGCATATGTTAGAGGAGAATATGGAAAGCCTCCGACATCAATCAGTCCTAAACTTGAAAGAATGATACTAAGTGAAGACTATCAAAAAATCAATGGTCGCCCGGCAGATTACATTGAACCTACAGAATACAAAAATTCAAAGGCTGAATTATATGAACTCTTTAACAATGGAAATCCAGAAATAACTGAAGAAGATATAATCTCACATGCTCTGTTCCCACAAAGTACAAAAGATGTCCTTACGTTGAAACAAAATGGTGAACTAGAAAAAGCACAAGACGAAATTTATGAAGAACTGACTTCAAAAGGGGAAAAATGCGATTAAAGAAAAATCTAATCTAATCTAATGAAAAAATGGCGAAAAAGCATGGTAAACTCTCTAGTTTACCATGCTTTTTTAAATTAGGTTTTTTAAATTAGGTTGACAAGATTGAAATATAATGATAGATTGTCCATACTGTGATAACGAATTTCATTCTCAACTACTTTTTTAATATTACTTTATTTATTGAAGAATTAAAAGGGGTGTAAATCATTAAATACTTACCGACAGTTATTACATTTTGTAATTTAATATGCGGTTTTATCTCAATTTTTGTTGTTTTGCAAGGTTATTTTGAACTAGCTGTAAGGCTAATTATGTTAAGCATGTTTTTTGATTATCTAGATGGTACCTTAGCTCGAAAATTAGATGTCGAAAGCGATTTTGGCAGAGAACTTGACTCGATAAGTGATATCGTTTCTTTTGGAGTAGCTCCAGGGATTATAGCGTGGAAAGTATTTCCTGGAGAACCAGGGTTCCTTTTATATTTTGCTCTAATTACTTACCTGGTTAGCAGCGCTTATAGATTGGCAAGATACAATATAGGGACATGCTCTTCAGGTTTCTTCAGGGGTTTACCTATAACCACCGGAGGAGGTATTTTAGCATTAAGTTCACTTTATATGGAATTATTAGCACCCTTTTTAATTCTGATCATTGTTTTTATTTTGTCACTAACCATGATCAGCAATATACCCTACCTTAGTTTAAAGGCTGTAGATAGTCACAAGGTTATTATTTTAATACTCCTTTTATTTATTTTTGTCTTATCTTTTTATAAACCATTTATATTAGGATTAGTGCTGACTTCATATTATCTTAGCGGTTTTATAATATTGGCAATTATGAAATTATACTAAATAAAAGAATAAAACTTATTTATATCGCTTATTTTATAAAAGATAAATTTACAATAAAATAGAGTTAATCAGATAATCATAATTAAAATATAAAAGAGTATAGGTCTGTAGCTTCTAAGCGTGTTTTTAGCTTTTAAACCGCCTATTTTTTACTACAGTCCTATACTCTATAATATTATAATTTGAATATACCACTATCTAAACTTCTAAGCTATTTAATATGCAGTTTCCCAATCTTCATCCCATTCATCGTGGTCTCTTAAAAAATTTGCTAGGCCGGGATGTACTGGAATGTCGGGATTTACTTTAATTCCTTGGACCTGCATTTCTACAAAGTTTTTAGCGAGAGGTTTGAAGCCAGGATCATACTTAGCTAGTTCTTCCCTATTTTCGTAGAATATATATAACATTGTGTATACAAAGTCGGGACTTGCATCTGCTCTCATATTATAAGCAAATAAGATGGGAATGCCTTCAATTTCGTCAACTCCAACGTTATCTTGGGCATCAAATACACCGGGATCTATGGATGTAGTTGAGATTCCAGCTTCTTCAATCTTGTTTAACTCATTTTCGGTTGGATTGACAGCAGAAACGTCTGTAATGAGCTGAGCTTCGTCCCACCATTCTGGGAGGGTTTCTCCTGCAGTGGTATAAGCAGCAGCACCTTCTATTGTACCATCTTCAAGATTCTCTGCTGTATCGCCTAAATCTATTTCTTTATGATTAAAGTCATAATTGAGGGCTTCAAAAATGCGATCCATATTCATCCAGTTCATATAACCTTCAGGACTAAAGAAAATAGGTTCTCCACTTAGATCTTCATAAGAATTGTAATCTTCTGCGTTTTCCTCATGTACCATTAAAAATGTTTCCATTGGGTAAGCATAAAAAGTATGAACTAAGTCTCCCTCTTTTGGATCTAAATCTTCGTAAGGCTCATCACGATCCCATGCCAGGCTCATACCCACGTCTGCGGAATAAGAAATATCTCCTTCACCGTCCATCGCATCTTCCATAGCTTTAGAGGTATCGGGATAGGGTTCAATTATCACCTCATATTCTTCGGGCAATTTACGATTTAAGAAATCCACCATCACGCTCGCAACAGAATACCCATATGAGCCGACTTCCGTGGTGTTCCATTTTATGGTGGTCCTATCGGGATCTGCTGTAATCATTTCTGCTTCTACTTCTTCCTCTAAATCCGGCTCACAACCCATCATTAACAATGAAAAAGCTACCATCAAAGCTGCCAATACAAAAACTAACTTCCAATTAAAACTTTTCATGTTAAATCACCTCTAGTTAAAGTATTCACATACTAACCACATATGTATGATCAAAAAATCAAATTACCTTTTAATAGATTAAAACAGCTGATAAAAAAATTGAAACTGAGCCGTTGCAAATATTTTGAATATTAACAATGTTTAACAATATTTTAACATGAAGTTTTTTTGAATGTCAATTTTTATGTATAATTTTGTAATATAATTTAGCAAACTAAGATTCGAAATTTCTATGGAAAATATATGTGGCTAAAAAAATTTATTTAGAAAAAAATATATGAAAGTTGGCTTGGTTTTATTTGCTCAGTTCTTTTTTTTTATTCATGGTATTTTAAAAGGTATTTTGAATTAAACAAAGAAACTTTAAAGTAATGATAGTACTCGTTCAAGAAATAAAAGGAGTGAACACTTTTGAACCTACCAACCTTAAAAATTGGTAATTTAACGGCTGAGTACCCCATTATACAGGGAGCAATGGGAGTGGGAGTGTCTTTATCTAACTTGGCTTCCTCAGTAGCAAATTCTGGAGGAGTTGGAGTTATAGCAGGAGTACAGATTGGCTTTAATGAATCAGATTTTAAATCAAACAATCAGTCTGCTAATTTAAGAGCTTTGAAAAAGCACATAAAAAAAGCCAGGATATTGAGCCCTGAAGGTATTCTAGGTGTCAACTTGATGGTTGCGATGAACAATTATAAAGATATGGTGTTAACTTGTGTGAATGAAAAGGTTGATTTGATCATATCAGGGGCGGGGTTGCCCAAAACCTTACCTGAACTTATCAAAGGAAGTAATACAAAAATAGCGCCCATCGTTTCCTCTGGCAAGGCAGCTCAGCTAATCATGAAATTGTGGGCAAAAAAATATGATTATCTACCTGATTTGCTTATTGTCGAAGGACCTGAAGCAGGTGGACATTTAGGTTTTTCCGAGGAGGAACTGGTTAAAACCCAGAAACCGAAGCTT
This sequence comes from uncultured Clostridia bacterium, assembly GCA_964498995.1. GTDB lineage: Bacteria > Bacillota > Natranaerobiia > Natranaerobiales > Natranaerofabaceae > Natranaerofaba. The sequence goes on from CAZCIZ010000058.1 coordinate 13,216, forward strand.
GAACAACTGCTTGTTGACGTTATAGAAGCTACTAAACCTTTTGTAGAAAGACATGATAAAGAAGTTCCTGTGATTGCTGCCGGAGGTATTTTTGATGGTCATGACATAGCTAAATATCTAAAACTAGGAGCTTCAGGTGTACAAATGGGAACAAAATTTGTGGCTACTGAAGAATGTGATGCACACTTCAAGTTTAAGCAAACGTATCTCAATTCACTCAAGAAAAACATCCAACTGGTCAAAAGCCCAGTTGGTCTTCCCGGGAGAGCCATCAGTAATGAATTCCTGATGAAATTAGATTCAGGGAAAATACCTATTAAGCATTGTTACAAGTGTTTGCGACCCTGTAAGCCGAAGGAAGTAGAATATTGCATTTCCGATGCATTGATTAATTCCGTTAAAGGGAATATAAAAGATGGGCTGGTGTTTGCTGGAAGTAATGCATACAGAGTTGATAAAATTACAAGCGTTAAAAATTTGATGTCTCAGCTAATTACAGAAGCTGAAAATAGTTATAATGAAGCCACTTTCTCTAAATGTTAATAGATTATGCGGTTCAGGACTTGAGAGTATTAGTCTTTATTGTTAAGGAAGCAAATAAACAAGGTATACCTGTAATAAACAAGGTATACCTGTAGCCGTTCATACCATGTGGGCTGATGGTTTAGAGACAGCAATTGATTGCTTTATAGGTGGTTTGTTTGCCTAGTTACTGTCGAACTAGGGTTTACTGCGGTTCTCCAATTCCTCCTGCAAGTTTTCAATTTTTTCTAGTAGGTCCACAATTATTGTTGCCCCGATGGTATTTACGCCGCAGTTTTGTTTCAAGCGTAAAATCTTTTGCAGTCGGTGCAGTTCCTCATAACTGATGCAGTTATCTTCAAACTCGATTATGCCCATTTCTTTATATAGGGTAAGCAAATCAGGGTGAAATTTCAATTGAGACTCCAATTGGTATGCGGTTATCTTTTCTTTTGGATCAGTGTGGCAGTGAATGTGGATTAGTTTCATAGTTATTATTTCCCACCTTTCTGCAGCTCATACAGTTGCTTGTATAGAGCTGTTTCTTCTTTGTTCAGATTAGCAGGTAAGTCTATAACTACACGGACATATTGATTTCCACGGATGTTGTTTTTCCCCGGAAATCCCTTGCCGCGAAGACGAAGTTTGCTGCCGGCACGACTCTTTGGTGGTATTTTTACATTAACCAGGCCGTCAAGTGTTTTAATCGGGACGTTGTCGCCAAGTGCAGCCTGATCGGGACGAATTATTGCATCAACCTCTATATCAATATCCTTTAGCTTAAAGACAGAATGCGGTTTGAGGTGGACCTTCAAAAGAAGGTCTCCATTTGGTGCATTATTTAGTCCGTTGCCTCCCTGACCTTTGAGACGAATGAGGCTCCCTTCTTTCACCCCGGGTGGTATCTTGACATCCAGTTTTTTTTCATCAGGTACAAAGCCGGTTCCACCGCACTGTTGGCAAAAACTATTATCCCTAATTTTCGTCCCGCCGCAGCCAGGGCAGACAGACTTTGTGCTTACCCTAAGCGGACGGGTGATCCCTTGGTAAGCTTCTTCCAGGCTAAGCTCAATTTTGCTTTCCATATCTTCTCCCCGTATTGGCCTGCGATGTTCAGTACGTCCAGTGTTGGCGGCTCCGGCCCCGCCGCCGAAAAAGGTGTTAAAAAAATCGCTAAAGCCGCCCTCGAAACCTTCAAAACCACTGCTGTCAAAATTATTCATATCAGGCTGGCCTTGAAAGTTTTGGCCATTTTTCCATTTAGTACCTAGTTGGTCGTAATTGGCCCGCTTTTCTGGATCTTTTAGGACTTCATAAGCTTCATTTAGCTGCTTAAATTTTTCCTCGGCTTCTTTTTTTTCATT
>CAZCIZ010000059.1:0-14975 GCA_964498995.1 uncultured Clostridia bacterium
GGAGCGAGAGCTCCCGGGAGAGTGGGTCTTTGCCGGATCCTTTATTTATTTCTTCGGTTATTCTTAATATATTGTAGTTTTTGAAGGAATAAGTCTAATTTTACCGAAATAAATAGACAAGTAATTTAGTAAAAGTGTTAAGATATAGGTTTTTAAAATAATCTTATGTTTTAAGCAGTTTAGAGGAGTGAAAACTTTATGAGTGAAGATAAAAATAATCTCTTTGCTCTAGATATTGGGACAAGGAATGTGGTAGGACTGGTATACCAACCTTTATCTGAAGGAATCAAGATTCGGTCTTTTGCAAAAAAAGATCATAAAGAAAGATGTATGTTTGATGGGCAAATACATGACATTCAAGAAGTTGCAGATATTATAAAAGATATTAAAACTGAACTTGAAAAGAAGTTAAATTTGCAATTGAATCATGTTGCTGTAGCTGCTGCAGGTAGGTCTTTGTTGACTGAAAAGGCTTTTATCGAGAAAGATAGAGAGTTGAGTAGAAGGATAAACTCAGAAGAAATTTCTGCTTTGGAGATGCAAGCTGTTCAAAAAGCCCAGGAAAAAACAGAAATGACAGATAGAGAACATAATGATACCGATTATCATTGTGTTGGATATACTATAATCAACTACTATTTAAACGGTCATCCCATATCAAACTTGAGCAATCAAAAAGGTAATAAAATCGGGGTAGAAGTGATTGCCACTTTTTTACCTCAGGTTGTTATCGATGGTTTGGAAGGTGCCATGGAAGAGGTAGGATTAAAAATTTCAAGCCTAACCCTGGAGCCTATTGCTGCTATAAACCTGGCTATACCTAAAGAGATTAGGATGTTGAATCTTGCTCTGGTTGATATAGGGGCAGGCACTTCAGATATTGCAATTACAAAAGATGGAACCGTTGTAGCTTATAAAATGGTGCCTCTTGCAGGGGATGAAATTACAGAAAAACTTTGCAAGGAGTTGTTAGTGGACTTTAATACAGCGGAGGAGATAAAACTATCATTAAGTAAAGCAAAGGATGTGATAAAGTATAAGGATGTGCTAGGAGTCACCAAATCTATAAAAAAAGCGGAATTAATGGAACTAATTCAAGCTCCTCTAAATACTATTACAGACGCAATTGCTGAAAATATAAAAGAAATAAACGAGGGACCTCCAAGTGCAGTTTTTTGTATTGGTGGTGGCAGCCAGCTTCCTACTATTGAGGATAAATTAGCTGAAAAATTACAACTAGATAAAGAAAGAGTTACCATAAAGGGAGATGAAAATTGGGAAAAGGTTAAAAACTTAAGAAAAGGACTAAAGGGTCCTCAAGGAGTTACTCCTTTGGGCATTGCTTTAAGCTCCTGTGAGCAAAAAGATTTTGGATTCTTTTATGTGACCATTAATGATAGGCTTGTAAGATTATTTGGTAAAGATCAGGTAAAGGTGGCAGATGCATTAATTGCAGCTGGATATGGTACTAAGAAACTAATTGCCAGCACCGGGAAAGGGTTGAAAATAACACTAAATGGAAAAGAAAAATATTTTCCAGGGGATATAGGTTTTCCTGCTACAATACTGGTTAATGGTGAAAATGCTGGCCTTGAAACTACCGTAAAGAACAATGACGATATCTATGTAGAAGAGGCTAAACAGGGCACACAAAGGCGCTTAAAAGCAAAAGAATTGTTTTATGAAATCCCAAAGTGGGATTATTTCTATCTTAAAGATGACAAAGTCAACTTCCCTTATGAGATCAAGGTTAATGGGAAAAAAGTGCTGCCTGAAAAACAAATTTTTGATGGAAGTGAAGTCGAAATAAAACCGGTGAAAAAAGTAAAAGGATTGTCAGAATACCTAGAGCTTGATTTAGATAATTATGAAATTATATGTGAAGGTCAGGTTTTAAGTGAGGAAGATATGATTGAAGATGGAGCACGATTGAATTATAGAACTAAGAAAGAAAACATAAAACAAATAGATAATATTGACAAATCAGAGACAGTTACCCATTTAAAAGAAAAAGATGTTTTCTCTGAAGTTTTGAATAAGGATAGGGCTGCCGCTGAAAATAATTATTTAAATATAGAAGTAAATGAAGAGAAATTACAGGTTAAAAAGACAAAAGAACCAAAGTTTTTGGATATATTTCAACATGTTGATTTTGATACATCTATTAACAAAGGTGACTTGATCATGAAGATTAATGATGAACCGGCTGAATTTACCTCTCCTATTAAAGACGGGGATAGACTGGTTATCTTCTGGTCAGATGAAGGTATAAAGCAGCTGGACAGGATAAACTAAAGGAAAAAGGTAGATGTTAAGTCATATGAATATGAGTACAAGAACTAGCGGCCCCAAAAACACTATTATTCTTGTAAGTGGTTGTCTTATCGGGATGAAATGTAATTATAAAGGCAAAGCTAACCTTAGGGAATGGGTTTTGAACCTGAAGGACAATTATACCTTAGTACCTGTATGTCCCGAACAGCTAGGTGGGCTTCCTACCCCTAGGCTGCCAGTAGAAATTCAGGAAGGTGATGGCTATGAAATATGGGAAGGTAGCTCAAACCAAATTTTGACCTCAAATGGTGGCAGTGTGGTACATCAATTAATATCTGGAGCAAAGGAAACTATAAAAATAGCCAGGATCCTGGGGATCAAAGTCGCTGTATTGAAAGACAAAAGCCCCTCTTGTGGGGTTTTTAGTATATATGATGGAAGTTTTTCAGGAGAGCTTAAAAGAGGTGTTGGTGTTGCAACAGCAGCATTAAGAAGTAACAATGTGGAGGTTTTTTCTTCCGAAAACCCTGAAGACCCGTTTTTTATTTAATGAAATTTAAGTAGCTAACAAGTTGTGAACTTTCAAATATCTAAAATACATAGCTAAATTTATACAATTATTTTTAATAGCTAACTTTTATATTGACAGTAATGATAAGGTTTGTTAGACTATTTTCTAATATTCTAAGCGGATCTTGTTTAGGGATTAAGAGAATAAAAATAGGGGGTGGATTAAGTATGACGCAAGATGAAACAAACCAGTATAAGTACCAGGAAGGATTGACATTTGATGATGTTCTATTGAAACCGGCGAGATCTTCTGTTTTACCCGATGAAATAGATGTATCAACTAACTTGACCAGTAAGATCAGGTTAAATATCCCGTTAGTAAGTGCAGGAATGGACACCGTTACCGAATCCCGCCTTGCGATATCAATTGCAAGAGAGGGTGGATTAGGTGTAATTCACAAAAATATGTCTATAGAGAAGCAGGCCAGGGAGGTTGACAGGGTAAAGCGCTCGGAGCATGGTGTTATAACCAATCCATTTCACTTATCTCCTGAGCATACTGTCAATGATGCTGCAACTTTGATGGAAAGGTACAGGATTTCCGGGGTGCCTGTAACAGAAAGTAACAAGCTCATTGGAATAATTACAAACAGGGATTTGAGATTTGAAAATGATTTTAACAGAAAGATTAAAGAAGTTATGACTTCTGAAGGTTTAGTAACTGCTCCTGAAGGTACTAACCTTGCAGAAGCTCAGAAAATTTTACAGAAATACAAAATCGAAAAGTTGCCGATTGTTGACGAAGAGAGAGAGCTAAAAGGTTTGATTACGATTAAAGACATTGAAAAAGCCATCCAGTACCCCAATGCTGCTAAAGATGAAAAGGGTAGACTTTTGATAGCTGCAGCAGTTGGAATCGGTAAAGATATGGCAAAAAGGTCAAAATCCCTCATCGATGCAGGTCTGGATATTTTGGTTATAGATACGGCTCATGGGCATAGTGAAAAGGTTATAAATTCGATTATACAAATAAAAAAAGAATATCCTGAGACTCAGGTAGTAGCAGGAAATGTTGCTACTACAAAGGCTGCAATGGACCTGATTAAAGCCGGTGCAGATGCGATCAAAGTCGGTGTAGGCCCGGGTTCTATTTGTACTACCAGGGTAGTTGCAGGGGTAGGTGTGCCTCAGATAACTGCAATAAAGGATAGTGCAAAGGCATGTAAGGAGTACAAAACTCCTTTGATTGCAGATGGAGGAATCAAATATTCCGGTGATATAACAAAGGCTATCGCTGCTGGAGCTGATGTAGTGATGGTTGGTAGTTTGTTTGCCGGAACAGAAGAGAGTCCGGGCGAGTTTGAGATTTATCAAGGTAGAAGCTATAAAGTTTACCGTGGAATGGGCTCTGAAGATGCTATGAAAGAAGGCAGCAAAGACAGATATTTCCAGGAAGAGAATAAAAAATTGGTTCCTGAAGGGATTGAAGGGCGGGTTCCTTATAGAGGAACTTTGAAGGATACCGTATATCAGTTGATAGGGGGCTTAAAATCAGGTATGGGATATTGCGGTGCTAAGAATATCGATAGCTTACAAAGAGACAGTGAATTTTTAAGGATAACCAATGCTGGATTGAGAGAAAGCCACCCCCACGATGTCCAGATTACCAAGGATGCACCTAATTACAGTGTTTAATATAATTACATTACGTTAAAAAATGAAATGAATGTAGGATTTTTTTTAATATTAATATTCGAGGCAGGAATTAAAATGGAGAAGTAGAAATATAATTGTTACTAAAAACCAACTATTTTATGGAACAGGAAAGGAGGAAGACACATGGTAAATGGTAGGGAACACTGGGCATCGAGGCTAGGCTTTGTTCTTGCAGCAGCAGGATCGGCAGTAGGTCTTGGGAACATTTGGAGGTTTTCTTATGTAACAGGCGAAGAGGGTGGAGCTGCATTTTTAATTATCTATTTAATTACTATTTTTTTAATTGGTTATCCACTGATGGTTACAGAAATCTCCCTAGGTAGAAATACTCAAAAGAATCCAGTCGGAGCTTTTAAGTCTTTAGCACCGGGATCTCCCTGGTGGTTGGTTGGAGCACTGGGAGTAATTACAGGATTTGTGATTTTGAGCTATTACTCTGTAATCGCGGGGTGGTCTCTAGCTTTTATGGTTAATTCCCTGGGAGGATTTCCTGAGGGGATTGAGGCAGCTGAGGGTATGTTTATTGGACATATTACTGGAATTGCTGCTCCTGTAATTTATCACGCAATATTTATGGCTCTTACTGCCGGGGTTATAGCTGCCGGAGTGGTTAAAGGAATTCAAAGAACCGTTAAATATTTGATGCCTGTACTGGCTGTCTTGCTAGTTCTAGTAGTGCTTAGGTCTGTTACCTTGGAAGGAGCGGGAGAAGGTATTGCCTTTATGTTTGCTCCTGATTTCGGAGAGGTTACCTGGACAACTATTCTTAGAGCTGTTGGACAGTCATTTTTTACTTTAAGCTTGGGGATGGGAGCAATCTTGACCTATGGTAGTTATCTTTCCAATCAGGATGAAATCCCTGGAAGTTCAATTCAAATAGTAGGATTTGATACTATCCTAGCAATTGTTGCAGGTCTGGCGATTTTCCCAGCGGTTTTTGCTTTTGGTTTTGATCCTGGAGATGGTCCAGGGCTTGTTTTTGTAACCTTACCTGCGGTTTTTGCTGAAATGCCCCTTGGGACTTTATTCGGATTTTTATTTTTCTTGCTTTTATCTATTGCGGCCCTTACTTCAGCAATTTCCTTGCTGGAGGTTGTTGTGGCTTACGTAATCGATGAGCATAACTGGCCAAGAAGTATGGCGGCTATTGTTGTGGGGATTATTATATTTGTTGTGGGTATTCCGCCAATTTTGGGATATAGTGCCTGGAGTGGGTTTGAATTTGCAGGGACAGGAATGGATATTCTAGATACCTACGATTTCTTTGCCGATAGTATTTTCTTACCCCTTGGTGGTGTGTTGACTGCCATTTTTGCAGGATATGTATGGGGGGCTAGAAATGTTGTAGATGAAGCTAATAGAGGCTTGCCAAGCTTTAGAATCGGCATGTGGATAGCTCCGCTACTAATGATTGTCATTCCCCTTGGAGTATTAGCTGCAATGGTGTTTGGTATTTACGAAACATTAGCGGGATAAGTGATATTTTAATTTAAGGGCCTTTTCCCCGGGGGGGAAAGGTCCTTATTCGTAAGTATAAGCTTTTCTTGGGTAGATAATATAAAATGATTAATAATATGGATAGGTGAAACTATGGATTTAAACAATGATAACTTTCCCTTGTATGAAGCCATGAAAGATTATCTTGAAAATGAATATATTAACTACCACACCCCTGGACACTGCCAGGGCAAATTTGCTGCAGAAGAATTAAAAAAAGTCCTTAATGAAAACACTCTTAGAGCTGACTTGACAGAGCTGCCTGGTCTTGATAACCTTTACTGCCCAGGTTCATCAATCGAAAAATCAGAACGATTAGCTGCTAAGGTTTTTGATGCTGATCGAACTAAATATCTGGTAAACGGTGCTAGCTCAGGAATTATCGCTTCTATGTTATATGCTGTTGAGGAAAAGGAAGAAATTCTAATTCCAAGAAATGCTCATCGTTCTGTTTATAATGGTCTTATACTTACTGGGGCCCTCCCAAAATATATACCTCTAAAAAGTCAGGCAGATGGATTTGTTTTAAATGTAGACCCCACAGCTTTGGAGGATAGCCTAAAAATAGGTCAAGAAAAAACGCTTATGTTGACAAACCCTACTTATTATGGGGTCTGTTTGAGGGGCATAAAAAAACTGAAAAAAAATGCTGACAAGAATCTATTGATGATAATAGATGAAGCCCATGGGGCCCATCTGAATTTTTGTAAGGACCTGATTGATGGAGCTTCAAAAAATGAGGCTGACATTTGGATTCAAAGTATTCATAAGAACTTGGGTTCTTTGACCCAGAGCGGATTATTACACTGGCGGGAAGATAAAATAGATAGTTCTAAACTAAAATTAATGTTACAATTAAATCAAACCACAAGTCCTTCCTATGTACTGATGTTGTCCCTGGAATTTGCCAGGCATAATATCGAAACAAACAGTCATCTTTGGGACGATCTAATAGATAGGGTCCAAAAATTTAGAAAGCTTATTGCAGAAGAACTTGATAGTTACCAGCTATTAGAACTAGATCCCGAGTCGGATTATGTACTGGATTTGACAAAACTCACTTTATTTACTGATAAATTAGGGGTTACAGGTTATAAAGTAGCTGAAATTTTACGAAAAGAATTTAATATCCTAGTTGAACTGTCTAGCTATAATCACATCTTGCTTTTTATGACACCTGCCCATGATCATGAGGCCTTTTCCCATCTATTTTATGCTTTAAAGGAAATTGCAAAGAAATACAAATATAATGGGAAAAATTTAAATAAAGTAGTTGACAACCCTGGAATTCCCGAATATGAAATATCACCTGCAGTGGCAGTTAAATCTAGGTACAAATTTTTAGAACTGGACAAATCTGTAGGGAAGATTTCCGGTGGATTTATCACCTCTTATCCTCCTGGCATTCCTCTGCTGGTACCCGGGGAGAAAATTGAAGGTAAAACAATTGAATATATCAAAGATATTATATCCTTAGAAGGATCAACTTTGGAAGGTGTATATAAAAATGAAGCCCAAAATAATAATATTATAAAAATTATCGAAGCTTCTTAATTAACATGGAAAAGAAGGTGATTAGTAATGCATTCAAGAGTAGATACCGATTATGAACTTGAACTTTTATTGGATGTTTTGCCCCCTTATATTAAACAATCGTTGATGTATCGTGATGATCTGGATAATTTGATCGAGATTGTGATGGATTTAGGTAGAAAACCAGAAGCAAGGTTTCCTGGAAAGTTTGAGTACTTATCAGACGAAGAGGTGAAGAAAGAAGATATCCAATATGTGACGGGAAAGTTAAGTCCCTTTGGATTAGACAATCGTTCTGGAATAGAGAAAACCTTGCATAGAATATCCGCCATCCGAAACCGTAGAGATGAAATAGTTGGGTTGACCTGCCGAGTAGGAAAAGCGGTCTTTGGCACCGTTGATGTAATAAGAGATGTCATAGCAGAAGAGAATAACATGCTTTTATTAGGTAAGCCCGGAATTGGAAAGACCACCATGTTAAGGGAGACTTCTAGGATATTGGCGGACGAACTAAAAAAGAGAGTGGTTATTGTAGATACTTCAAATGAAATTGCCGGGGATGGAGATATACCTCACCCTGGTATAGGTCATGCAAGGAGGATGCAGGTTAAGACTCCGGAAAAACAGCATGACGTTATGATCGAAGCTGTGGAAAACCACATGCCTGAAGTTATAATAATAGATGAAATAGGAACTGGGAAAGAAGCCGATGCTGCCAAAACCATAGCTGAGAGAGGAGTCCAATTAATAGCTACCGCCCACGGTAATATTCTGGAAAATGTGATTGCAAATCCCACCTTATCTGAATTAATTGGAGGGGTTAAATCTGTTACCCTTGGAGATGAAGAAGCTAAAAAAAGAAATACTCAAAAAGCGGTATTAGAAAGAAAAGGGACTCCTACCTTTGATGTAGTGGCAGAGATTGTGGATAGAAGAACATTAAAAGTCCATAAACCCGTTGATAAAGTTGTGGATCTATATCTAAGGGGGCTTGTTCCTCAACCTGAAATAAGGATTAGGGATAATAGTAAAGAAGCAGGTGAAATTATACAGGAAACGAATTTTGATGATCTAGAGCCCCTTCGGGAATTGGATGAATTGGATGAATTGATTGAAACTGACGATTTGATTACTCAAGAATATAAGTTTAAACAGGATAAAAAATCACCTAAAATATACCCATATGCTGTAAGCAAAAAACATTTAGAAAAGGTTATTGATAAACTTGATCTCTCTGCCAGGTTGACCAGGCATATTCACGATGCTGACCTCATGATTACAGTAAAAGCCCAAAAAAGAAAAGGAACTGGCAAAATAAAGCGAGCTTATGAGGAAGATGTTCCGGTGTATGTGATAAAGAAAAATAAGTTGAACCAAGTGGAAAAAATATTACGACACTTATTTGTTGAAGATGACAAAGATGATCACAGTGGAGCAAAGGAAATGGATACTAGTGAATCCTATAAAAGCCATTATAAAAGCCATTATGATAGCGAATATGACCATTTTGAGGAATTATAATAATTTTGTGTAGGTGATATTATGAGTGGCAAATTGATTGTGATAGAGGGCTCTGATGCAAGTGGAAAAGCAACTCAATCAGAACTTCTCTATGACAAACTAAAAGAAAAAGGTTATAAAGTAAAAAAAGTATCTTTTCCAAATTACCAGAGTGATTCTTCAGCCCTTGTGAGGATGTATTTGAATGGAGATTTTGGTGAGAATCCAGGAGATGTTAATCCTTATGCTGCTTCTACCTTCTACGCTGTCGATAGGTACGCTTCATATAAAATGGATTGGAAGGATTTTTATTTAGGTGGAGGTATAGTTATAGCTGATAGATATACCACTTCTAATATGATCCACCAGGCAGCTAAGTTTCAGAATCTAGCAGAAAAAGATGGTTTTTTGCAGTGGTTATGGGAATTAGAGTTTTTATTATATGAACTACCTGTTCCCGATATGGTTTTTTTCTTGGATATTCCCTCTGAACATAGTAAAATATTAATGAAAGGCCGGAAAAAAGATATCCATGAAACAGACCTAGACTATTTAGAACAGTCCTATCAAAATGCCCTACATGTGGCAGAAAAGTATGATTGGGAAAAGATAGAATGTATAAAAGATGGGAAAATTTTAGAAATAGAAGAAATAGGAAAGCTGATATTAGGCAAAGCAATGGGTATTTTGGATTAAATTTATTTAATTTAAAGGAGCTTGTTTAGAATGGTTAAAATCAATAAGGATCTGTTAAAAAGAGATGTTTCAAGAAGCAATATTTCATCTGTAGGCGGTAGTAAGAGATCAAGCCAGATTGACAAGCCAAATAAGAATTTTAAATTTTTAATGACAAAATCCAGGGCCAAAATGGTAATTGAAGAATTAAAAGCTTTAAAGGGAGAAATAGAGGAAAAAGGTGATATGCTTCTTGATCAGTTGACCTGGGAAAGGTTTTTGGACTACAGGGCCTCTGTAAAGGAATTTATGGAGATATTTGTAAAAGAAAACCACATGTTAAAAGAGACAACAGGGATGGGAGTAAAAGGCCGACAGAAGGTGTATACGTTAATAGATAAAGTAGATAAAGAATTAGACAAGTTAGCTAACGCAGTTTTAGAAGGTGAAGACGGCCGAATTGAAGCTATGGCAAGCATAACAGAGATCAGAGGGCTTTTAATGGACGTATTTCGCTAATATTAAAAGGATGAAAACAGGAGGACGCCTATTAAGATGCCTGAACTTAACCCTATGCTGGTATATAAAACACTTATTTTTTTAGCTTCAGGAATTAGTTCAGTGCAAACAATATATAGCATTGCCCCGGCTGCAAAAGCTAAACCGCTTCCAATGAACTGGGTTGAAATCTTGAAAATCAACATACTCATAATTGTTCCAAGAGGAGCCATAAGACCTGCTAAAAGAGTAAGCATTATAATTTTAGGAATAGAAAGGCCTCCGGCCATTAAAGGTCCGGCCGTTGCCATGCCTTCCGGAATGTTATGTATCCCTATGGAAATGGCAATTAAGGCCCCGAGTTTGGTACTTGCTTCTAAGCCAGCGCCAATGGCAAGTCCTTCAGGGAAATTGTGAAGTGCCACCCCGATTAAAACCAGGTATCCAACCTTGAGGAGTTGGTTATCACCTAACCTCTTCTCTGCTTGAGTTTTGGAAATAATTAAGGTTAACAGGAGCATAACTGCTATTCCAAGGGCAAATCCAGCAAAGCTGTTTAATTTACCACTTAAGGTTAATGCCTCCCAGATCAACTCAAATATGGAGATGGCAAGCATAATGCCGCCGGCAAACCCTAATAAAAGAGCCAGGGTCTTCCCTCGTGGTTTTCCAAAGGCAATAACCAATATTGCCCCTGCTACAGTAGAAATGCCGGCAATGGTGCTGTATATTATTCCTACCATTTCAGGAGTTCATCCCCTTTATAAAATTTGATTTTGTTTTTTCTTTCCTGTTATAATGTCTTATGAATGGATAAGAAAAAAAATTACTGTGGGGTAGAAAACTTTATGAACTTTGAAGATTTCATAGGTCAAAATAATATAGTTTACACTTTAAAAAATAAGTTGGCAAAGGATAAAATTGGACATGCAGTTTTATTTTCAGGCCCTAAAGGACAAGGAAAAAAAACACTGGCTAGTTTATTTTCTAAAGCAATACTGTGCCTGGATAAAAAACCTGGTGAAGCCGATTTTTGTGGAAAATGCTTGTCATGTAACAAGATAGATAAATTTATTCATCCAGATTTATATTATATAGGGCCTCAGGGAAAGAGTATAAAAATAGAACAGATTAGAGAGCTTAAAAAAGAGTTGAATTTTAGACCTACCGAAGGCAGAAAAAAAATACTGATCTTTGATGTTGTTGAATTGATGTCCATTGAAGCCGCAAATAGCATGTTAAATATTTTAGAAGAGCCACCGGAGTATGTGTTATCTGTTTTACTCACCACAAACCCTTCTCTTTTGCTTCCAACGATCCTTTCTCGTTGTGAAATCTATAAATTTTCACCTGTGCCTCCTGTGGAGATGTATGAGTTTTTTAGTAAAAAGAATGACTATACAGAAAGCGAAATAAATAGGGCTATTGCCTTTTCAGGAGGTTATTTGTATAAAGCCAGGTCTTATCTGGAAGGGGATGCTTATAAAACAGAAGAAAGCTATTTGGTAGATTTATTCCATAACCTTACAGGTGATGGTAGTATAAAACATCTATTTGAAGCAGCAGAAGAGTTAGCTGCGAAGGAAGATGAAGAACTGGAAGTTTTTTTCGAAATCTTTACACTATATTTACGGGACCTGTTTGTATCATTGATAACGGATAAGGAAAATTTTATAGCAGGATTTGAAAATATAAGACCTTTTACTGGTTACTTTACTCCGGAAAAAATCGAATTGATTATGAGTAAAATTGAAAAGACCAGAAGGTATCTAAGCTCCAACGTGAACAGGAGTTTAGCCTTTGAAGGAATGTTACTGGAAATTAAGGAGGTAATGGCAAATGAATGATAAATATCTTGTAGTAGGGGTTAGATTTAAACGAGCTGGTAAAATATATTATTTCTGTCCTAATAACTATGAAAATGAATTGTCGTGTGGAAATTATGTTATAGTTGAGACTTCAAGGGGATTGGAATTTGGTGAAGTTGTTATGTCTCCAAGGGAAGCTTCTGAGGATGAACTAATATTTCCTTTAAAAAAGGTAATCAGGAAGGCTACTGAAGAAGACAAGGTTCAGGTTAAAGAAAATAAACAGAAGGAAGAAGAAGCTTTTAAAATTTGCCTGGAAAAAATAGAAAAGCATAAATTGGATATGAAGCTAGTTGACGTTGAATACAATTTTGATGGCAGTAAAGTTATATTTTATTTTACTGCTGATGGTAGGATAGACTTTAGAGAACTGGTTAAAGATCTGGCTTCAATATTTAAGACCAGGATAGAGCTTAGGCAGATAGGTGTAAGGGATGAAGCAAAAATACTGGGTGGTCTTGGCCCCTGTGGCAGGGTTCTTTGTTGTGCCTCTTTTTTGGGAGAATTTGAACCTGTTTCCATAAAGATGGCCAAGGAGCAAAACCTGTCTTTGAATCCTTCCAAGATTTCTGGTATCTGTGGAAGGTTGATGTGCTGCCTAAAATATGAATCTGATACTTATGCAGAAGCAAAGGAGGACTTTCCGGGGGAAGGTGCCAAAGTATTGTGTGAAGATGGAAAGGGTGAAGTGGTAGGAGTAAATATAATCAAGGGAACTGTTCACGTAGAAATGAAAGATACCCACAAAATCAATGAATATCCATTGAAAGATATAGAGGTGACTGAAGGTGCGCCGGAAAAGGAAAGTGATGAAGAAGACTTAGACGAGGATATTTTAAAAGAAAATATCCTCGAAGAGGATCACTAGATAAAATCATATAAGTTAAATTAGCTCTTTTAGAATCGCCTGAGCGTTATCCATTCCATGGCCGCCTAAAATCAAGATAATGTCATTTTTTTTGGCCAAATCTAATGCCTCTTTTAAAGCAGGCTCTAGATTTTGACAAGAAGAGATTTTACCAGGAGCGGATACGGTTAGTGATTTAAAAAAAGCTCTGGCTTCGGAATCGTTAACCTTTGAGGCCTTATAGGTGTCTGTATTTTCATCTACATCTTCGCAACAGGTGACTATCAACTTTTTAAAAGCTAACTTGTTTAAGTACATGGATAATGTTTGGGCATTTCTTTCGTTTATTTTAGTTCCTCTTCCGCCCCTTATTCCAAATACCAAAATCAATGAATTATAAGTTAGAGTACCTACAGTTTCCAAGGCTGCTTTAATACTTGCTGGATTATGGGCAAAGTCGTCAATAATGTTATAGCTTTCTGTATAAACCGGCTCAAACCGCCTGAATAATCCTTTGAAAGTAGTCAAATATTCAGAGATGTCGTGAAGATTTACCCCGAGAATGCATGCAGAAATTGTGGCTAGAACAGCATTATAAACATTGTGTTTTCCGGGTAAGGGTAATGAAAACGAATAATTTCCTGGATATATTATTTTATCATTCAAGGTGGTAATGTCTTCATTAACCTTTAATGAGAACTCCGATGTATTTCCTTTTAAAACAAGATTAGACACCTTGATCATTGGGTGTTCGTAATCAAGGGAATATGTTATTATTTTTGCTTTGGTCCTATTACAGAAATCTAGCAAAATGGGATCATCAGCATTGAAAATGGCAAAATCTTCTGGCTCAAGGAGTTTGAAGAGCCTAGATTTAGATAAAAAATAGTCATGGCGGCTTGGGTGATAGTCAAGATGATCAAAAGAAAAATTGGTTATACCTGCTATATTAAAATCTACTCCATCAACACGTTTTTCTTTTAAGCTGTGGGATGAAACTTCCATGTTTACATAATTAACCTTGCTTTCATACATATCTTTTAAAGTTCTATGTAGCTCTGGGGCAGTTAATGTAGTCATAGAAGAATTCATTATGCATTTATCGCTTATCTTATTGTACACAGTTCCTAGAAGGCCTGTTTTTTTACCGTCGCATTTTAAAATATGATCTAGTATAAAAGTGGTAGTTGTCTTACCATTAGTGCCTGTGATGCCGGTGACTTTCATTTTATTACTGGGATGACCATTCAAAACTGCAGAAACTTTGGCAAGGGCATTTCTTCCGTCTTTGACCTTTACATATGGGATCCGAGAGTTATTTATTGACTTTTCGGCTATGATGGCCCCTGCTCCTTTTTCTATTGCTTCCTGTATATACTTGTGGCCATCATCATTTATTCCCTTATAAGCTACAAAAATATCTCCCTTAGAAACCTTTCGGGAGTCATTTGTAATGCCGGTAATTGAAACCTTTGTTTCCAAATCACTTATTTCCTCAATATCTGGCTCTAAAGTCTTTAACAGGTCTTTAATAGATTTTGATGTGTCAGCTAGGCTTTGTTTTAAGCTCATTGATTTGCTCCTTTAATATTATTTTTTTTAGTTTGGAATAAAAAACAGATAAATATGTTAACATCTAAAAGCAGAGGAGGAAATAAATTGAAACAAAATGGATCAGGTACCCTTTATATCTGTCCTACCCCTATAGGTAATATGAAAGATATCTCTTGCCGGGTTATTGATTGTTTGAAATATGTGGATTTAATTGCTTGTGAAGATACTAGAAATGCGAAAAAACTTTTAAATAGACTTGAAATAAAAAAGCCGTTGATCAGCTATTATAAATTCAATCAGGAAGAAAAAGGTAAAGAGATTATTGACAGGCTTGAAACGGGGGATAATATATCTTTGATTTCTGATGCAGGAACGCCGGGGATATCTGATCCTGGCAGTTACCTAGTCAAAGCTGCTGTGGAAAAAGGGATAAAGGTGATATCCTTGCCAGGGCCATCTGCTGCTATAACAGCTCTTTGTGCCTCTGGATTTTCTGCTGATAA
>CAZCIZ010000060.1:0-14911 GCA_964498995.1 uncultured Clostridia bacterium
TTAGTATCGGAATATACTGCAGCAATAAAATTAAAGTTTATTTTCTTACTAATTATTAGATAAAGGTGTATAGTCTACCCCCTCTGAGTAATTGTTATTGGAATCCCAGATTAGAAACTCCTCTACTCCATGTTCATTCAAAGCCCTTATCTGAGCTTCCACCTCTTCTTTGCCATAGGAAATGTAATTACCAGCTCCAAGCCAAGTAGCTGTAAAATCCTGAATCCAGGGTCTCGAGATAGGTGGGTCTTCAAGCTGTTCAAGGATTTTATTCTCCCTGACAACATATTCCTTTGTCAATCTATATGGTTCTGTATCTGGGGTAGGAATGCCGAAATAACCTGGACCCCAATGACTTGGATAAATCATGGAAGAAATCACATCCACGTTTCTACTGATATCTAAAAAGTTCTGCCCTATACCATGAGCATCCATATCTACTGCAGTATATCCGAATATATCCACGGAAACGTCAACATCATATGGCTCTAGTTCTTGGTAGGCATACTCAACAAAGTCTGTGATTGCCTGGGTTCTGGCAAGTCCATAGCTGTACTCGGGTTTTTCTGGTTCTTCTTCTTTTTCCTCATTTTCAATTTCTTTATCACCGTCATCCTTTTCTTTGGCATCTGTTTTATTGTCCTTTTTTGATTCACTGTTATCATTATCATTATTGTTGTTATTATCTTCTTCAACTTCAACTTCATCTTCGATAACCTCTTCGGCTTCCTTCATCTTTTCTTCAATTTGTTTAGTCTCCTCTTCCCAATTTTCATGTATCCTTGGCATTAAGCTATCTTCTGAATATTCGCCAAAGCTGTAATCTAAACTATCTTCTCGGTTTTCAAAACCTTCGGGAAACCTGACATAATCAAACTGTATGTCCTGAAAGCCCATTTCGGCTGCTTTTTTGGCGATTTCTAAATTATACTCCCAGATTTCCTTTTTAAAGGGGCTTACATAAGCTTCTCCCCTGTTATTTCTCCAGATACTACCATCGGATCTACGAAAGGAAAGTTCAGGGTTGTCGGGAGCGTAAACGCTGTCTTTGAAAACAACTATTCTGGCAATTGGATAAATTTCATGTTCTTCTAGGGTTTCTAGTAATCCTTCAGGATCTGAAATATAATTTTTACTGTATTCGTCATAAGGGGTGCCTTCCAATTTATAAGTTATGTTTCCAGTGTCATCTTTAATGTCTATAACCATTGAATTTAAATCCGTTGAGTCTACCAAATCCAATAAGGTTTCTAATCTATTTCCCCCAGCTGAATGCCCAGTCAGATAAATTCCCCTGACAGCATCGGGATATTTAAATTCAAAGCCATGATCTGCTTTTGATTTTTCTTCTTCTTTCTCCTTTTCTTCTGCTGCTTTTTCCTTGTCTTTTTCTGTGCTTTCTTTGTCTCTTTCTTGCTCTTTTTCTTCCTTTTCTTTGTCGGCTATGTCCTCCTCGGGTGGAAAAGAATCAGCGTGAGAGTAGTACGCGGTAAATACGGTGAAAAAGAGTACAACGACAAAAAAAGTAATGGTAATCTTTTTGTTTTTATCCAATTTGTAAACACCTCTTTATAAACTTTCGATTATTTATTTTATGATCTCTGAGTTTAAATTCTACAAAAACTGATTGTTTCCTCTATAATATCGTATTTTGACATAATAAAATTTAATTACAAATTTGGATAATATCTGCTAAATAGTTAGTAAGAAAATAAATCAGTTATTTTCATTACTGGTTGTGGCCTGAGAACCCAAAACATGAAAAAGTTAGCAGAAAAAATTCCTTGTCAAGTTAAAGTGACAATTTTAGTGAAATATTTTATAATGTATTAGCATAGCTAAAAAGATGAACTTTAATTCAATATATTAAAGGGGTAGATGAATAGGTGTTAAACAATATGATAAATATTTTTCGTTTAGCTAAGGTAGTCATACTAACATTCCTGGTTTTGATCTTGATGTCGCTTTTTGTTGGTTGCAGTTCAGAGGGGATTGAAGATGAGGAGTCTAAAGAGAAATCGGAGACTGAGGAGACTGAGGAGGTAAAATCTCAGCCTGTTGATGGAGTTGATTCAGATGGCCTAGAAGGCGGTGGACTTATTTTTTCTTTTGATGATGGGTATAGAACCGATTATGAGGTGGTATATCCTATTTTGGAATCAAGGGACTTAAAAGCTGTAACTTACATTTCGCCGATTTTTATTGATGAAAAGGTAGAAGAATATATGAGCTGGGAACAGGTGAAAGAGCTTGATGAAGCTGGATGGGATGTAGAAGATCATACATATTCTCATCCTAACTTGACGGAATTAACAAAAGACCAGATCCATGAGGAGATGCAAAAAGTGGATGAAGTTTTAACTGAAAGAGGGTTGGACATTCCTAAGCATCATGCCTTTACCCATGGGGAGTTTAATGATGATGTGAAAGACGTGGTTTTTTCATACAGAAAAACGGCGAGAACTGTTGAAAATGATCTTAATACTTTTCCTTTAGATGACGAGGATGATTATATTATTATAGATGCAGTTGATATGGCAATACATTCGAAAGAATCCATAGAGGATTTTATCAATAGAGCCGTCGAGGAAAATAAACTGCTGGTTCTTTTTACCCATGATGTTCAAGAGGAACCTTATGAATATGGGATAGAAACCGAGAAGTTCAAGTCCGTAGTGGATTATGCAATAGACAAAGGTATAAATATAATGACAATGTCGGATTTAATGGAAATACAATAAAATAGTACGAAAATACACTTTAATTTTAGTGCGGCAGTGAAATAAATCAGTTATTTTCATTACTGGTTGTGGTGTGAAAGGCAAGCCATGAAAGCGGATAGAGCCTGTGGAGGAGACGTAAAACCAATTCACTTTGGGCAGCTTCTGTTCGGTTTACGTGATTTTACTGATAGGGAACATGCTTTGCCAAGGGGTTAGCGACGACTTAATCAGACTATCAGTCGGATTAGAAAACACCGATGATTTGATTGCTGATCTAGCTGAAAGTCTAGTGTGAATTTTATTTATTATCATTTTTTATTTTTTTTGTAGGAATTTTGTCTAAATTGTAGAAGTTAATTTTCAAATAAGTTAGTAAGAAAATAAATCAGTTATTTTCATTACTGGTTGTGAGTAGGGGGAATGGTTATGGAACATTCTGTTTTGGAAAAGCACTGCAGGTTCTGCGGGGAGAATAGTGATAACCTTTCCAATCAGATGATAAGAACAAAATTTTCTTTTGGAAAAAACTTTCCTGTGGAATATGAAAATGTGTTATTATGTGATAAATGCACAAAAATGTATGAAGAAAAGAATAAAAAAGCTAAAATAGGCGCATATATCGCCCTAGCGATTATTTTTTCTTTTATGGGCCTGAAATTTTTCTTTTTATATAGTCCTATTTTATTTTGAACATACTTTAAACTAAATCATTGGTTTAAGAGTTCAAACGGAGGAATCTAAAAAATGTTTGGAAATTTTGAACAAGGGCC
This sequence comes from uncultured Clostridia bacterium, assembly GCA_964498995.1. Classification (GTDB taxonomy): domain Bacteria; phylum Bacillota; class Natranaerobiia; order Natranaerobiales; family Natranaerofabaceae; genus Natranaerofaba. The sequence goes on from CAZCIZ010000060.1 coordinate 3,494, forward strand.
TATTAGGCCGCCAAGTGAGGCAAATAGTTTACTTATAAGGGTGACAAGAAATTGTCCTTGGAATAAATGTTTGTTTTGCCCGGTTTATAAAAACGAAAAATTTTCCACAAGAGAAGTGGCCGAAGTTAAGTCGGATATCAGTAATATGAGAAAGATTATAAAAGCCGGCAAAGAACCGGAGAGTGTTTTTTTACAGGATGCAGATAATCTTGTTATACCTGCTGATGATTTAGCAGAAATAATTGGGGAAATTAAGAATAATTTTGGCAATGTAAGCAGGATTACCACTTATGCCAGGTCGAAAACCGCGGCCAAAAAATCAGTTGAAGAGCTTAAGAAATTAAGTCAGGCAGGCCTTAGCAGGGTCCATGTCGGGTTAGAAACAGGTCATGATCCTCTATTAGAGTATGTAAAAAAAGGGGTTACTTCTGCCCAACAAATTGAGGCTGGGCTGAAGATTAAGGAGGCAGGTCTTAATTTAAGTGAATACGTAATACTGGGGTTGGGTGGAAAAGACCTCAGTAGACAACATGCAATTGATACTGCCAAGGTTCTATCGGAAATTGATCCGGATTTTATCAGGGTTAGAACTCTGGGAGTTAGGGATGGAGTGCCCCTTGTAGAAAAAGTACGCCAAAATGAGCTTACTTTGGCTAATGACCTGGAAATACTGAATGAGTTAAGGCTATTTTTAGAACATCTTGATGTGAAAAATAGCTATTTTTACAGCGATCATATTCTTAATCTATTGGAAGAAGTGTCCGGTAAACTGCCTGAAGATAAGCCTGATATGATACGAGTAATTGATGATTTTTTTAATTTACCGGAAAAAGACAAGAAAAATTTCATGGTAGGAAGGAGACTGGGAGCTTACCGGTTTTTACATGACTTAATGGATCAAGGTCTTTATGAAAAGGTCGAGAGAGCTGTAAAGGAGATAGAAGAAAAGGGTAAAAAACCCGAAGAACTAATATGTGACTATGGAGGTAGGTATATCTAAAAAAGTAAGCACAAGGAATTTAAATGCAAGAAAAAATTATGAGGAGAGGTTTTGCTGATGGAAGAAAGAAGGGATACCAGTTTGGCTGTTGTTGCCCATGTCCTTGGATTGTTAACGGGTTTTTTAGGGCCTTTAATAATGTTTTTAGTGTATAAAGACAGGGATTTTAACAGGGAACAAATTGCAGAAGCTTTGAATTTTCAGTTGACTATTATCATAGCCTTTATAGTCTCTTTTGTGTTAATGTTAATATTGATAGGTTTTGTACTCGCTTTTGTTATCGGAATTTTTGATTTTATATTTTGTATAATTGCTGCAGTTGAATCTAGCAAAGGAAAAAACTACAGGTACCCTGTAGCTATAAGGTTTGTTAAAGTGTAATGGTTAATTATGCTTGTATTATGAGGTGTTATTATGGCAAAACTTTATGGAAAAGTTGGGGCAAAAACAAGAGGATATTATATTGAAGCAGAAATGGTTGACGATAACACCATAACAGGCAAGCTGGGTGGAAAATTGGAAGGCCATGATCTGGAAATAAAAATATCTTCAGAGACAACAGAACTGAGCGGGCGCTTTGGACGTGAAGAGTTGGAAAAGGATCTTAAATTATGTTTGAATAAAGAAAATGAAGATGATCTTTTTTTAAATTATGACGTTATAGGTCGAATAAGCGGATATTCTAATCAATCGGATGTCTCCATTGAAGGCTCTGAAAAAGAGGGTTTTACGGGTAGGATTGGTGATAATGAAGGGTATAATGTTAATCTGAAAGCAAATAAAGAAAGAAATTTAGTTACCGGTAGGTTAGGTGGTAAGATAAAAGGAGCTAGCGTTGAAGTTAACCTTGAAGAGTTTCCTGTTGTGATAGGGGTTTTAATCATTGCACTTACCTATAAATTATATTTGGAACTGGCTTAAGGAGTGAGTTTTTTATGTGGGGTGCAATTTGTGGTGATGTTATAGGCTCTGTTTATGAAGGGAGTCCTGTAAAAAAAGAAGATTTTGATCTTTTCCCGACAGGGAGCCGTTTTACCGATGACAGTGTTTTGACTGTGGCTGTTGCTGACGCGATCTTAAATGATGAGAATTATGCTAAAAAATTAAAGGAATATGGTAGGATGTACCCTAATGCAGGCTACGGCGGAAATTTTATGCGCTGGATTTTTAGCCCTAGCTATGCACCCTATGGAAGCTTTGGTAATGGTTCAGCTATGAGGGTTAGTCCTGTGGGATTTGCTTATGACAACATAAAGAAAGTTAATGAAGAGGCACACAAAACTGCTGCCGTCACCCATGATCACCCCGAAGGGATCAAGGGAGCCAGGGCGACGGCTGTAGCAGTATGTATGGCGAGAAAAGACCATGAGAAAGCTGAAATAAAAGAATACATAGAAATAGAATTTGGATATGATTTAGATAGGAAGATCGAGGATATACGCCCAAATTACACCTTTGATGTTAGTTGTCAGGGATCAGTTCCTGAGTCGATAATTTGCTTCTTGGAATCAGCGGACTATGAAGATGCGGTACGAAAGGCTATATCTCTTGGTGGTGATAGTGATACAATGGCTTGTATCGCCGGTAGTATTGCTCATCCATATTATAAAGAAATACCCGATTATATTTTGAATCCTGTAAAATCTAGCTTGGATGAAAAATTGCTGCAGCTAATAGAAAAGTTTAATTCCAGGTATAGGATCTATTATTAATGATTTAGTTCTAGATAGTTTTAAAGATAGATTATATAGAAAAAAGTTCTTCTATCTCTTTTTCTTTAAATCCGATAAAAGCCTTGTTGCCATCTGTTATGATTGGTCTTTTTATTGCTTTCGGATTATCTACCAAGGTTTTTGCCAATCCTTCATCATCTAATGAATCAGTATCGAGATCTAGTTCCCTATAAGCTTTACTGTTCTTATTCAATAGTTTTACTGTGTCTTCACTCGCCTTAGCTGCTAGGTCAAGGAGTACATCTTCTGAGGGTGTATCTTTCACCAAGTCAATATACTCAAACTCGACTTCTTTTTGGGAAAGCCACGCTTTCGCCTTTTGACAGGTTTTTCACTGGGGATAACAGTAAAATTTTAACATCTTGAAACCTCCTTTAAATTTTAAGTTGTGTTATAATATTATTGCATAGTTTTTCGATCATTGCAATTGCTACTGGTTAGTGTGTGATTTAGAAAGGGGCGGGGGGAAATTGCCAACATTTAAAGTATCGGAATTATCTCCAGGGATGAAATTGGGACAAGATATCGTTTCCTCCAGCGGCGTCAAGCTTATACCTATTGATACGGTTTTGAATCATAAGATCATATCTTATTTGAAATATTGGAAATTTGACAAGGTGGTTATAAAAGAGGAAAAAAAAGAAGTTCAAGAGGAAAGAAGGAAAGATTTAGAGGAATTTAAGGAATCTTATAATAAAGCCTTAAACTCGGTAACTGATTTTTTTGAGTTCGCCAAAAAAGGTGACAATATCCCAGCTAAAGAAGTCAAGGAGCTTGGTGGCGAACTTATTGAATACACAGATAGCTTTGGTTATCTAAAATTAATAAATCAATTGAAACAGAAGGATAAATATACTTACCAACATGGGATGAACGTGGGGATTTACTCTGCTATTTTGGGTAGATGGTTAGGAGCTACGGAGAAAAACCAGGAGAGTTTATTGATTGCTGGTTTATTTCATGATATTGGAAAAGCAAAAATTTCTGAAGATATTATAAAGAAACCTGGCCCTTTGACCAAGGACGAATATGAAGAAATAAAAAAACATACTATCTATGGGTATGAGATATTGAATGAATGTGAAGAATTAAAATTGACCTACGGGCAAGGTTTGTTGATGAGTGCTTTGCAACATCATGAAAAGAGGGATGGTTCTGGGTACCCTGAAGGAAAAAGCGGCAAGAAAATATCTCCGGTAGCTAGGATTGTTGCTGTAGCAGATGTTTTTGATGCTATGACCAGCAACAGGGTTTATAAACCTAAGGATTCCCCTTTTAAAGCTGTAGAGCAATTGCATGATGATAGCTTCTATAAACTGGACCCAAAAGCCGCCAGGACATTTTTAGAGAAAATTTCGGACATGTTTATAAGTGCAAGTGTAGTCTTAGATAATGATGAGGTTGGGGAAATAGTTATGTTAAATATGCATTCTTTAACCCGGCCCCTTATAAAAGTTGGTGATGGATTTATAGACTTAAGCAGGGATTATTCTTTAAATATAGTTGATGTTATTATAGCACCTTAACTTTGATAAACCCCATATATTCCTTCTCCACCTGTGCCACTCACCTATTTGGATTCTTTGCATATATATTGTTGATGATCAGGAGGCTTATTGATGCAAGATGGCGACGCTACGAGAATGGGTACTGAAAACATTACCAGATTAATGATACAGTTTTCTTTGCCCTCTACTATCGGAATGGTTGTTATGGCTACATATAATATTATGGATACTTTTTTTATTGGAATCCTTGGGAGTGAGGCTATAGCTGCCCTCACTATTGCACATCCTATTCAAATGCTTCTCGCGTCAATAGGTATAGGGACAGGTGTAGGTGCGGCCTCCCTGGTTTCTAGATCCCTAGGTACGGGAGACAAGGATGAGGCTGAAAAAGCTTTGGGACATGTAGTTGGTTTATCATTGATCTTTAGCGTGGTTTTTGCAGTAGCAGGTTACATCTTTTTAGAACCCATTTTGGTAATAGCGGGTGCTACACCGGAAATTTTACCATTAGCTTCAGAATATGTTTTGGTTATCACAAGTGGTTCCTTGATGTTTTTTCTCTTGATGGGGTTGAATAATGTATTGAGAGCAGAGGGAAGTCCTATTCTCTCAATGAAAATCATGATCCTCTCTGGAGTAACGAATATAATTTTAGATCCCATTTTCATTTTTCTTTTTGGTATGGGTATACAGGGAGCGGCAATTGCTACTGTTCTTGCCAAGGTGTTAGGGGTTATAATCCTATTATGGAAATTTTCTAAGGAAGATAGTGAGATAAAGCTAAAGCTTAAAAACCTGAAATTGACCTTTAAAACCATATTGGAAATCTACCGGATTGGGATTGCGGCCATGATTCTTCCTTTTTCTATAAATATTTCTTTGATGGTAGCTAATACTATATTAGCAGGATATGGTCATATTCCTGTTGCTGTTATGGGGTTGTTTTTTAGACTTCAGATGCTCGCTATCTTGCCTGTAATAGGTTTCAAACAGGGACTTCTGCCCTTGATCGGGTATAATCACGGGGCGGGTTTTTCGGAAAGGATCAGGGAGATTTTAATAAAAGGCGTAGGAATTAGCACTGCTTTTATAACCGGATTTGGGGTGATGTATTTTATCAGCCCTGAATTTTTTCTGGGATTGTTTACTTCAGAACAAGAATTGATAGAGCTTGGTTCTAGAGCAATGAGAATTATGGTGAGTATGTTTCCCTTGATTGGTCTACATAATATGGCTTCTGTGTATTTTCAGGCCATTGGCAGGGGGATTCCTTCCTTGTTCTTATCCCTTTTAAGAGAAGCCATGCTCTTTGTACCTTTGCTACTAATATTATCAAACTCCTTGGGCTTGCAAGGGGTTTGGATATCTAGGCCCATAAGCGATTTTCTGGCTTTTTTGGTTACCGGGGGATTATTATTATGGGAGTTTAGATTTAAAAGACAGCTAAAGGAGAGCTAGAATGCAATTAATAGAACTATTCAATGTTCTGCTGGGTTCAGCAATAAATTTTTTGGCAATTATTTTGGGTTCAATCCTTGGCCTGATTTTTAAACAAGGAATTTCAGCTGAGATGAAAAATACAGTGATGCAAGGGCTTGGTCTAGTAGTAATTTACCTGGGAATGTCCATGGCTTTTGAAAGCGAAAATATATTGATTGTAATATTCAGCATGGTTCTTGGCGGGATTACAGGTGAAACTTTATCTATTGAGGGGCGCTTGAATAACCTTGGAGATAGATTAAAACATAAGATTGGAAGTGAAGAGGGACAGTTTACTGAAGGCTTTGTGTTTGCTAGCCTGATTTACTGTGTGGGTGCTCTGGCTGTAGTGGGAGCTCTAGAGAGTGGACTGAACCATAACCATGAAATTTTATATACCAAATCTCTATTGGATGGGACTTCCGCCATAGCATTTACATCAAGCATGGGAATAGGTGTGGCTTTTGCAGCGGTACCTGTTCTGCTATACCAGGGAGTTATAGCAGTGCTAGCAGATAGTATTTCAGGATTTCTAGCCGATATAGTTATTTCTGAAATGACTTCGGTGGGTGGAATTTTAATATTGGCTATTGGTTTAAACATTCTGAACATAGCAGAGATAAAGATAGCGAATTTGTTACCGGCTATATTGTATGCGGCAGTTATAGCTAATTTATTTTTGGTATAGCCATGGATTACTAGTACAAAAATTCAGAATATTAAACATATTGACGTTTACGTAAACGGATTGTAAAATAATATAAAGGGGTGTTTAGATGGAAATGTTTACGATATCCGATCTAGCTGATGAATTCGATATAAGTACACGTACTATTAGATATTATGAGGAAGTGGGTCTGATTGCACCTCTGGATCGAACTACAGGAAAACAGCGGTTGTATGACAGGAAGGCTAGGGCCAGGTTGAAACTTATCCTGCGAGGAAAAAAGTTTGGGTTTTCTTTAAATGAGATTAAGGAAATGATCGAACTGTATAAGGTGGATCCTACAGAAAAAGAACAGCTTAAAAAAACCATAGAATACGGAGATGAAAAAATTATGGAAATAGACGAGAAAATTGAAGAGCTAAAGCTACTAAAAGAAGAACTTCTTAGTTTAAGAGAGGAATTTGTAAATAAGTTGAACTCTTGATTAATCAAAACAAATTTTTGTTAAGGGAGGAATATTTTATGAACCTTGTTGATCTTGTTGATCTCAATGCAAGGAAATTCGGGGAGAAGGATTGTCTTGTATTTGGAGATGAGAGGGTTTCTTTTAAGCAGGTTAAGGAGGACAGTGAAAAGGTCGCCGGGATCCTTCAGGAAAAGGGTTTTAAAAAAGGTGACAAGGCTGCGCTAATGAGTTATAATACGCCGGATTTTGTCAGGGTTTTTTACGGAATTGCAAAAGCAGGTGGAGTTGTAGTTCCCATCAATCATAAGCTTACAGCTCGGGAGACGGAGTATATATTGGGAAATAGTGATTCAAAGTTTTTCTTTTTTGATGGGAATTTACATGAAAACATCAAGGACATAAACTCAGATATCAACTTGATCGCGATTAATGAAGCCGTTCAAGGTTGTGATTATTTAACTGATCTTATCTCATCCAATCCAGGTTTTAAAGAAGTGGATATTGGTGATGGTGATTATGCAGAACTTCTATATACCTCAGGAACAACGGGTAATCCTAAAGGTTGTATCCACAGCCATCAGAATGTTATATTTGCTGGAATAACTGGAGCTTTATGTATGAAAATGGATTCAAAAGATAAGATGCTGATGGCAATGCCTATCTGGCACTCATCACCCCTTAATAATTGGTTCATGGGAGCTCAATACGTGGGCGCAACAACGGTTTTGTTAAAAGAATATCATCCAGTCCACTTTTTGGAAGCAATCCAAAAAGAAAGATGCACTGTCTACTTTGGTGCTCCTGTTAGTTACTTAGCTCCTCTTCAAATGGTCCCCAACTTTAACGATTATGATCTAAGTTCTATGAGATGCTGGATTTATGGTGGCGGCCCCATAGCTGGAGATACAGCCCTGCAGTTAATGGAAAAGTATGATAGTAGAAACTTCTACCAGGTTTATGGGATGACCGAGTCAGGGCCTACGGGAACGGTGTTATATCCCGAAGAACAGGTGGAGAAGGCTGGTTCTATAGGCCAGACAGCCTTACCGGGTGCTGATATAGTTGTGATGAAGGAGGATGGGTCTGTGGCTGGCCCTGGAGAAACAGGGGAAATATGGATTAAAGCTGATTGCATGATGGAAGGTTATTATAAAAACCCCGAGGCTACTGAAGACGCTTTTGAAGGAGACTGGTATAAGACGGGGGACGTGGCCAGGTTGGACGAAGATGGATATATGTATATAGTAGATCGCAAAAAAGATATGATTGTTACCGGTGGCGAAAACGTCTATTCTAAAGAGGTTGAAGATGCTTTGGTTTCCTCTCCTGACGTGGCCCAGGCAGCGGTAGTAGGAAAACCCGATAACAAGTGGGGAGAAATAGTCACGGCTTTTGTAGTCAAAAATGAAGGTTCTGAAATCGATGCAGAAAAATTACAAGAATATCTGACAAAAGAAATCGCCAAGTACAAAATCCCCAGGGAAATATACTTTGTTGATGAGCTCCCCCACACCCCCACCGGAAAAGTTAAGAAATTTGAATTGAGAAATGAATTATAGAGCTAGAAATCAAAAAATTAACACATTGGAAACTGTTAACACTTGTAAATGCAATTTGTAAATTTTGCTAAATTAACTATCAGGAGGTTTTTTAATGTTTGATTATCTTTTAACAGAGGAACAATTGAAATTTAGGGATGAAGTCAGGGACTTTGTTTCCCAGGTCCCCAGGCAGATGATTATAGATATGGATGAAGATAACATAAAGTTTCCCAAGGAATTTTTGCAAGAAGCGGGCAAGCGAAATTTGATGGGCTGTAGGTACCCTAGTAAGTGGGGCGGCCGGGATATGGACTGGGTTACTACTACCATGGTAATGGAAGAGGTAGGGACTTTAGGTTATATCTTTGCTTGCACCTTTGGAGTTGGGGCTGAGCTGGTCTGTGATGCTATTATTCAACACGGTAGTGATTACCAAAAAGAAAAGTATGTTAAACCATTATTGGCAGGAGAAAAGTTTGCAGCAGAATGTTTGACCGAGCCCAGGGGAGGTTCTGATTTCTTTGGAACTTCTACTATAGCTGAAGATAAAGGCGATCATTTTGTGATAAATGGGCAAAAAAGATTCATCGTTGGAGCTGAAGGGGCGGATTTTTTCTTAGCTTATGCCAGAACGAACCATGATTCCGATGTAGATCCTCGAAAAGCTCTTACCTGTTTTATCGTTGACAGGACAGATGATGTTAGGGTGGAATATATTTATGGTTTAATGGGTTGTCGTGGAGGAGGAACGGGGAGACTTGTTTTTGACAACGTCAAAGTTCCAAAAGAAAACATTGTCGGCGAGCTTCACGGAGCTTATCCGGTGTTTAATACAATGATGGTCCCGGAACGATTGGGCACCTCTGCAATGACCATAGGGCCTGCCCGTTCCGCCTTGGAAGTAGCTACTAAGTATACTAGTCGCCGCAAGCAGTTTGGTCAGCCCATTAATCGGTTTCAGGGTGTAAGCTTTCAGGTGGCTGATGCAGCGAAATTGATTGATGCCTGCAGGTCAAAGGTTTATACTACTAGCTGTGCTGTAGATAGAGGTATAGAAGAAAGACGAATCAGGAGGTATATATGCCAGACCAAAAAGTTTGTCACTGAATCTTGCCAGGAAGCGGTAAGAAATTGCATGCAGGTAATGGGAGGAATAGGTTATACCAATATCTATCCGATAGAGAGACATTCTAGAGATCTTGGCTTAGCTTCAATTTGGGTAGGCACTAATGAGGTCATGTCTGTAGTTACAGCTCATGAATGGTATAGAGAATATGAAAAGAAGCGTCAAGAATCTGTAGAACGTGATGTTGAGTTTGATGCGTGTGAGGCGGATGCTGTGGATGAAAAAATCTATGAATAAAAAAAAGGGAGCAGAAGTAAAACTTCTGCTCCCTTTTTTTGGGCTTTAAATTAACAAATTAACAGGGAGTTTTTAGGCGGCAAAGCTCTCGTAGTTGATATTTTCCTTTGATAAACCTTTGTCTTGTAGAATCTTTGTCACTTCGTCAGCCATGGCCTTTGTGCCGCAAATATAAACCATTGTATTTGGCTCGATATCCAACTCTTTTAGGATATGAGTTACATAACCTTTTCTGGCGTTTTCAACCTCTTCTCTGGAGAGGGTCTTGTAATAATGGAAGTTGGAATGTTTTCTGTTTAGTTTGGTGAATAGCTCATCGTAGATCACGTCTTTTTCATATCTGGCTCCATAAAGCAGAGTTATTTGTCCGCTTACCCGATAATCTTCATCTTCTAACAGCCCTTTGGAAGCCGCAGCAAAAGGTGTGATGCCGATTCCGTTGGCAATGAACAGTAGGTTGCCCATTTCCTCAGTAATCATCAGATCCTTGCCCATGGGACCTTTTAACTTAACCTTATCTCCTTCTTTAAATTTGTTGAATATAATGTTTGTTCCGTAACCATCTTCGAGTCTTTTAATGGTTATGGTGATTTCGTCTTTATCCTCATTGATAGATGATACACTGTAAGATCTGTACATTTCTTCCTCGTCATCGATTAGTATCATGACAAACTGCCCCAGGGCCAAGTTCATCTTTTTAGGTTCCATCAGTTTAATCTTGTACTCTCTAATATCTTCAGTCAATTCATTTATTGCTGTAATCTCACCATCATAGAAAGCACTCTTATCAAAGCCAACTAAATCAGCATTTTCTTTTAAATTTTGAGCTTGATTTGCATTGACTATTTGCAGTTCTCCGGCAGGGCAGTTGTTTACACAGGTAAAACACCTGATGCATTTTTCTTCGTGAAGCTGATTATTATCACCCTTGAATTCCTGATATGGTTTTAGCTGCATGGGACAAACCCTTGCGCACATAGCACAAGATTGACATAGTTCAGGATGGGTCATTGTAACTTTTTCGTCCAAGGATGCTGTAGCTCCAACAGCCTTGCCAAGTTTATAAAATATCTTCTGAATCGTTCCCATGGGACAAAAATGACACCAGGTCCTGGCATTGAAAAGAACCCCCAAAAGACCTCCTGCTACAAGGACCATCAGATAAGTATTGGAAAAGATATTTCCAAAGCTATAAGCCATAGGTACTTGCCCAATACTCTGAATAGCTCCGATCATATTTCCCCCGAATTGATACATAAAATACAAGAAAAACAGGACCATGAAGGTTTGTGACCTTAAAATTTTAGGTATCTTGGTATTTCGTGTTATTGGGAGAATCAAGTTGTCATAGAAACTTCCGTGTGGGCAAAAATTGCCGCACCAATATCTGCCCTTAAAAAAGCTAGATATTATTAAAGAAATCATTATTAAGGGAACTATTAATCCTATGGGTGGAAAAAATTGTCCCCCGATAGCAACTAAAACAGTCACTATCCAGGCATACTTTCTGACAGTTGAAAAGGACCTGTCTGTTTTAATATAATATTCTGGCACACTCATATACTGGCCTCCTTGTGAATTTTACATGTACCCCCAGGGGGTATCTTTGATATGTATAATATTATATTTATCCTCTGATGTCAAACATAAATTTTGATTCT
>CAZCIZ010000061.1:0-14753 GCA_964498995.1 uncultured Clostridia bacterium
ATGCTGACTTCTAACTTTAGATGCTTACTATCCCTGTTTAGTTTTCAAAGAGCAAGATCAAAATTTATTTCTGATAAATTTTTGGTCCGCTGTGTTAAGCGACATTTCGTATAATAGCATAGCTTTGCAACCAGTGTCAAGTAATTATTGCAACTTTTTTACCCATAAATTCATATTTTCAAAATTCCCGTATATATTGCAGTTTTTAATCAGTCTACCACAATAGCTGTAATTAAATCTGTGGAAAATCAAGTTCATTCCAGGAGAGTTAGCCCTAGCAAGGGAAAACAAGCATATCATATTTTGCTTAATCATCTCTTTTTCCAATGCTTTCATCAAGTAGCCCATATGACCTTTTCCTCTTTCTTCAGGTAGAGTTGCACAATCGGTCATTTCAGCGTTTAAATTATTATGATGCATATCAGCAGAGGCTACACTTACAATTTTATCTTCTAATGCATCATTTTCTTGTTCATCTGTTTGTTCATCTTTATCATGATCATCTTTATCATGATCTTCTTTAGTATTATTTTCACCTAATGAGGGATTACTAACCTCATTATTGATGATTTTCTTAACCATTACCATAAATAAAGTTTTTCCATCCATTAATCTTTCCAAATATAGTTTTTGATTAAGGGGGATGGGATATGTTTCAAATACCCTATCATATAGTTTAGCAATTTTTTCTAAATCATCATAGTTGGCATACCTCAAGACATAGCCCGTGGGAGCCTCACCTTTATATGTTACTTCAATATCATTTAGACTTTGATTATCCATTGTCACTTCTTTTATTATTTTGTTTTCTTTCTCTATATCATAGCTTATCCTGCGTTGTTGATCATAAAATTTGGCCATGCTATAAGCATTGTTCCCTTTGTAATAATATTTAAATATCCCTTCTAAAATATATCCCTCTGACAAAAATTTTTCCCAGTCATAGGACTTAGCTTTAAGATAAACCTTGCCAAATTTATTCTTTTCAGCCAGATAATCCAACCTGGTTACCATTCCACCTATGTCGGGTCCTTCATAGTCTAGTACCCTAATCCTTTTATTATAAATATCCAAAAAAACCTTCAAGTAATAATCCTCTTCCTCAATCTCATAATCCATGCCATAAATTTTACCATGGATATTAGTTGAGGTGTTTTTATCCAAATACAGTTTAAAGATTTTCATCATTTATTTTCTTCTTCTTCCTCCTCCTTCTTAAGAGCAGTCGTCAGTGTAACCACCCTATCTCCTTCGTCAAGTTTGATCAACTTTACACCTTGAGTCTGTCTATTCATCCTTGATATCCCACTCACATTTAACCTTATGATCACACCAAAAGCGGTAACTACCATTAGATCATCTTCATCCTCAACTATCTTGACCCCTGCCAACTCTCCAGTCCTATCGGTAATCTTGGCAGTATAAATACCCTTGCCGCCTCTGCTCTGGACCCTGTAATCATCTAAGTCTGTGATTTTACCGTAGCCTTTTTCCGAGACGATAAGCAAATTCCCATGGTCTTTTACTATATCCATTCCTATTACCTCATCCTCATCAGAGAGAGAAATCCCTTTAACACCCCTGGCATTTCTGCCAGTATTGCGGACCTCCCGTTCATCAAATCTAATAGCACTGCCTTTTTTGGTAGCTAGAATTATATCCCTATTCCCATCAGTCAAGCTTACATTGATAAGCTCATCATCAGCCATCAGACTGATAGCAACTATTCCTCTCTTTTGCTGGGACTTAAATTCCTGGATCTTGGTCTTTTTGACTATTCCCTTTCTGGTGGCAAAGAAAAGGTTATTGCCCTCATCAAAATCTTTAATAGGTATAACAGTGGTTATAAACTCTTGTGCTTCCAGGTTTAAAAGGTTTACAATGGCCATTCCCCTGGCTTGTCGAGATGTCTGAGGAACTTCATATACCTTTAAATAATATACTTTGCCTTTATTTGTAAAAAACAATAAATAGTTGTGGGTAGAGGTAACAAAGAGGTGTTCAACAAAGTCATCTTTCGTGGTTTTGATACCACTTATACCTCTGCCTCCACGTTTTTGGCTTTTATAAGAATTTAGAGGTACCCTTTTAATATAGCCCCTATGGGTCAAAATTATTGTCACATCTTCTTCAGCAATTAAGTCCTCATCTTCAAAGTCAGATTCTTCGGCTGTTATTTTGGTCCTTCTTTCATCGGAGAACTTTTCTTTTATTTCCAATAATTCTTCCTTAACTATATTCAAAGTTAAGTTTTCATCAGCTAATATTTCTTTATAACCCTTAATGGTTTCTAAAAGCTCTTTATATTCGTTTTCTATTTTATCCCTTTCTAAACCGGTCAACTTCTGCAGTCTCATATCCAAGATAGCCTGGGCTTGCTTTTCACTCAAATTATAATTTTCCATCAAACCAGTCCGGGCTTTGTCAACAGTTTCTGAGCTTCTTATCAGCTCAATTATTGCATCAATATTGTCTAGGGCAATTCTGAGTCCTTCAAGTATATGCGCCCTGGCCTCAGCTTTAGCCAATAGATACTTGGTCCTTCTGATAATAACTTCTTTTTGAAATTCTATATAATGACCTAAAAGCTCTTTTAGGCAAAGAACTTTGGGCTGACCTTCCACTAGGGCAAGGGTATTTATACCAAAGGACTGCTGCAAGCTTGTAAATTTAAACAGTTGATTTAGTATGGTTTTAGGCCTTGCATCTCTCTTAATTTCTATGACTATCCTTAAACCACTTCGATCTGATTCATCTCGTAAATCACTGATACCTTCAATTTTTTTATCTCTAACAAGCTCAGCAATATTCTCTATCAGTTTAGCTTTATTAACCTGGTAGGGAATCTCATAAACTACGATCTGGTGTTTATTGCCTTTTAATTCTTCAATTTCAGTTTTTGCCCTTACCTTTACCGTTCCTCTTCCTGTTTCGAAGGCAGACTTTATTCCTTCTTTTTCCAGGATAACCCCCCCTGTTGGGAAATCTGGACCCTTAATTTCCTTCATTAGTGACTCCAAGGAAATCTCGGGGTTATCGATCATCTTAATGATCCCATTGATTACTTCTCCCAAATTGTGAGGCGGAATATTTGTAGCCATCCCTACAGCTATCCCGGAAGAACCATTGACAAGGAGGTTAGGAAATCTTGAAGGCAGTACAATCGGTTCTTGAAGGGTTTCATCAAAATTTGCCATAAAATCGACGGTTTCTTTATCTATATCCCTTAACATTTCCATGGCAATTCTGCCCATTCTAACTTCTGTATACCTCATGGCTGCGGCTTTATCACCATCTACTGAGCCAAAGTTGCCATGGCCATCAACAAGGGGATATCGAGTATTAAAATCTTGGGCCATTCTCACCATAGCATCATATACAGCCACATCACCGTGGGGATGATACTTACCCAGAACTTCTCCTACAACTCTGGCAGATTTTTTATGAGCCTTGTCCGGTCCAAGTCCAAGATCATACATGGCATATAATATCCTACGGTGAACAGGTTTAAGACCGTCCTTCACATCAGGTATAGCCCGGCTCACAATTACACTCATAGCATAATCAAGAAATGAGCTTTTCATCTCTTGATTTATGTCAATAGGTACAATTTTTCCACTATCGTATTCCATAGCTTTTCCCTACCTTTTTCAACTATTATCATTAAATATAATCTAACTTAAGCATACTTATGTAATTTTATCATAACTTATCACTTTTGTAATCAATAAAATCCATATTAGCAAATCAAGCTCCCCAAATCAGGGAGCCTGGAAAATAACTGATTATTTCACTGATTCAGTATATGGAAATAAATTTTAAGTTTTTATTATTAATACATTACATCTAGGCAGGGAAGGTAGACGAAGTTTAATAAGTATACCTTTTGGATTTTCCTCTTAAATTGCTTGCTAAATACCATAAGCGAACTTTTGATTTGGACGATTTTGCAAATCTTTGTGAGCGTTGGTATTTAGCAAGCAATCTATCAAAAATTTAAATGCTTACGATTAAACTTCTTGAACCTCTTACTGACTTCACATGTACATTCCACCATTAACATTGATTGTTTGTCCGGTTATGTAGGTTCCGTGAATGGCAAGAAACAAAACAACATTTGCAATCTCTTCTTTGTCTGCAAATCTTGCCATGGGAATTCTCTTAATTATCTTTTCTCTTATTTCATCTGGAATTTTTTCAGTCATGCTTGTTTCAACGAACCCTGGACATACAGCATTTACCCTGACATTATACTTTATCATCTCTTGAGCCAAAGACTTTGTAAATCCAATTATTCCTGCTTTAGCTGCAGAATAGTTGCATTGTCCCATTCCACCCATTTGACCTATAATCGAACTTATATTGATTATACACCCATCATTTTGTTCTTTCATTGATGGTAACACCGAATTAGTTATGTTAAACACACCGTTTAAATTGACATCCACTACTTTATACCATTCATTAGGATCCATCTTGATCATTAAATTATCCTTTGTTATACCTGCATTGTTTACCAGCAAATCTATTCTGCCAAATTCATTATAAGCATGATCAGATACTTTTTTCATATCTTCCATGTTGGCAACATTACCGGATAGATAATGTACCTCTCCCCCATCATTTTTGAGTTTATCCGATATTTCTTCGGCCTCTTTTTTGCTTCTGTTGTAATTAATCACTACACTAGCACCCAGTTTGGCCAATTTTTCCGAAATAGCCGCTCCTATACCTTTAGCTCCTCCTGTTACTATGGCTACTTTTCCTTCTAGAGGCAAAGGTTTCAAGTCATAATCGAGTTTTTGTAAAATAGAATTGTCATTTACATTCTGAGTTTTTTCAGCAGCAGGATTCTCTGAAAGTGACATGACTTTTCCCTCCTTGTTTTTTTGATTTAGTTTGGGATTTAGTTTGGATTGTATTTTATTACCTATCTTCTCTTCTAAGTGGCTCTTTAACCTTTGAACGTTCATTCAACCAGTTAGCAACTCCAGGTGCTACCTCTTTTTGAGATTTAGACCCAACATATATTCCTATATGCCCCCCTCTGACAGAAAGAGTATCATTATCTTTACTAGATACTGCATCATTTAGAGGTTTGCTTGTAGATGGAGGAACTAGATGGTCATTTTCAGCAAAAACATTCAATAAAGGCATATCAATATTTTTTAGATTAACCTTTCTACCTCCAAGCTCAAATTCATTGTTTATCAGCTTGTTTTCTTGATACAGGTCCTTAATAAACTTTCTGAAAGCTTCTCCAGCCTGGTCAGGGCTGTCAAAAATCCACTTTTCCATTCTCAAAAAATCTTTTACCACTTCAGGTTTGTCAATATTATCGAGCAAACCAACATATTTATCTATATTTAACTGGAAAGGTTTCAACATCAAGAAACCAAAATTCATAAAATCTCCTGGTATTACACCGTAAGATTTTACCAGGTTATCGATATCCATAAATTTACTCCAGTGAAATAGAAGCCCTTCATCCATGGAAAAATCTATAGGTGAAACCATGGTTACAAGGTTTTTTACTTTATGAGAATAAAGAGCCGAATAAATAGTACTAAAAGTGCCCCCCTGGCATACCCCAAGTATGTTGATTTTATCAGCATTATTACGCTTTCTGATAACATCAACAGCATTGTTCAGATAACCATCGATATAATCTTCTAGGGTTAAAAATCTATCTGATTTATCAGGATAACCCCAATCTATTATATAAACATCCAAGCCAAGGTCTAGCCAATTACGAATTACGCTATTTTCATCCTGAATATCCATCATGTACTGGCGATTCACCAGGGCATAAACTATCAAAGTAGGTATGGGGCTGTTTTTTTTGTATACTGGTTTATAATGGTAAAGCTTCATCTTATCTTCTTCATATATTAGCTCTTTTGGAGTATTGGCAACATCGACGTCATCTTCTCTTAAAGAAAGTAAAGTATCTGCTCCATTTAAAAGTTTTTTCTGAGTTCGAATCAATTCTTCTGTAGATTTTTGGATATCAAACGCAATCATTACTCTATCACCTCTTGTTGTCTAAGTATTAGTTTTCGTAAATACAAGGCTATGTTTAGATTGAATATCATCTAACTGTTTACTAAACTCTTCAAGTTTTTGTTTTTGTCTTTTCATCTCATTGTTTATCTCATATATCTTTCTATAAACACTTTCCATATCATTATCAGTTGGAATAGGTAGTTGATCAAAAACATCCATAACCAGATCATCAAATCTACGCTTAAAAGATACTCCTGTATCTACTAAATCCCCCAACATCTTTGCAAAGCCTTCCTGCCTGAACATATTTGTATAAACCTCTTCATTGGTTTCTATCCATAGATCATAAAATTCCTTAAAAGTTTCAGGAGGATTGCCTTCTTCATAACTATCCTTAATCTTATTCATCAGACTGTCCATGGCATCAAAACCAACCTTATACAAGGTAATAGCAAACTCACTTGAAGAATAGATATAATCAAGATACGCATCTATACTCTTTAATAACTTTTCGTTTGTTTCCCTTGTATACCCCAGAGTAGGAACGTTAAAAAGTTTTCCAAAGGAATCTTGAAAGGCTTCCTGCCAGGTTTTTAGAAAATCTATATAAGCATTTCTATCACCCTGGATTGCTTTATTAAAATTAGTTTGTAAGTCGGTAGAAGCATTCATCCATGGACTCATGAAATTCTCCAGTGTTTTTGTATATGCCTCACCTATTTCGGTAGAACCGGTAAATAACGTGTTAAAGGGTTCTATTGTATTCTGTGAAAAAGTTTGTTCCATAAATTTCCTGTTTGTCTCCATCAATTCTTTACTAACCTCGTTTATTTGATTAGGATTAATATTTTGAGGGTCAGTTAAAATTTTGTTCCAGATATCATAAAGTTGACCCATGAAATTCATATCTTTAAATGTATTTTCTACATTTTCTTGCCCCATAAAACTTTGCATCCACGGCATCGTCTTTGAAATTTCAGTCAAGTTTTTTGTTGTTACCTTATACCAATCTTCAAAAAGGTCATTCCACCTTCTAGGAATATCTCGTGGGTTTATCAAAAATGGTAAAAATGGATTGAACATAGCCGGCATAAAAGGCATCATCATATTGTCTGACTTACTGTCAGATTCAGATTTAGATTTCCCTAGGTTATCCTGCCAAAATCCTATCATTCTTCTCTGATTATTAATCCATTCTTCCATCATTTTTTGAAAGGATTCTCCTAAATTTCTTTGCATATTGTCACCAGGTTGAACAGGTTGAAAAAATCTAAAGCCTTTAAACCATGTATTTAAAAATTGCTCCTGACTTTCAACTAGGCTTTCCCAGACTTTATTCGGATTAACCGGATTTATAACTGTAGTTTCTTCACTCAAAACGACAACCTCCTTAACTTTTTTAGCTTTTCATAAATGTCTCATATAAGAGTGTTTTCTAATAGAAGAGGTTATATACATATTTTTTTGAGAAAAATAAAAAATATAAAAGAATAAAATAATTTTTTTATGGGGAAATTTTAGATAAGAATTTATCAAATTAACATGGAGGTATTAAATAATGATAAAAAATATTTGTGGATATATCTTTTACAAGCATAAACAAAGAAGTGAAGAAATGAAATTTAACGAAAGTCCATTGGATTACGAATACGAAACTTCAAAGGAGTTAGGAGAAAAAAAGCCAGAAGAATTCACTGAATTTTTAATGGAGGAATGTTCTAAAGAACTTGGGGAAGATATTGAAGTTAGATCTACTGAAAGTGAATTAATTACTGAAGAAGGGGCGTTTTTTAACATAAATAGTGAAGATGAAAGCTATGACAGTGAGAACTTGATCAATTCATATTTGAAACAACAAGAAGGAGACTAAATTATCACACAAGATCAAAAAAAACCCATGAATAAAAACCTACAGTTATTATTAGAAACCTATTACTTCAGATTACCCAAGCAATTAAAAGGGTTCAATAAAGAGTTAGCCGGCTCTCTAGAAGCATCTTTTAAAAACAAAGAATTATTTTACCAGGATCAAGGGATAAAAATACACTATTATAAAGAAAAAAATCCAGAATTGGCATGTCCTACAAAAAATCTGCTTATAGTATACGCTATTATTAATAAGCCATACATCCTAGATCTATATCCTGGAAATAGCTTAATAGAATATTTAAATGAGCAGGGATACAATGTTTTTTTACTCGAATGGGCTGTAGATACTTCTATTACACATTCAATTTCTATCGAGGAACAAATCTTTAGCCATTTAATCAAAGGAGTAAAAGAGGTCAAAACAGCCCTTGAAATTGAAAAAATAAACCTGGCAGGATACTGCCAGGGGGGAACCTATGCTTTGATAGCAATGTATTATTACCCTGAACTATTTAATCGGGCGGTCTTATTTAACACCCCAGTTGATTTTACAACAGCCGGCCTTTTTCAAGGTGTTAAATTTATTACCCCGGGTCTGGTAGATTTAATACCTTTAAATCAATTGCCTTTTCAGTTCACAGATGTTCCAACCTACCCAGGGGACTATGTTTTAGGTCTTCTTGAACTTTCAACTCTAAAAGAAAACTTTAAGTGGTTAAGAGCTGTAAACAAATGGGAGAATGATGCTATCCCGATGCCAACAAAGGTTTTTAAAGATTGGATAAAATATTTTTATCAAGAAAACCGACTAGCAAAAAATAGACTTAAATTCAATGGAAAAGTTATAGATTTAAAACAAATAAGAACTCCCATACTCAGCATAGTAGCCGACTTAGATGATATAGCACCTAGAAGAATGGCCAGACCTATAAAAAAACAATTACCCAATAGTAAGGAATTATGCGTTCAGGGCGGTCATTTTAGCACTACTGCCGGACATTTTGCTATCAATCATTCCTGGCCGGCCACAATCAAATGGTTAACAGGATAAAATATCCTTTCGAGATTTAGCTCACCTTCATCAGTTTTTCACTTACAGCAGTCCAGTAATATTTAAGAGAAGTTCTTCCCATCAAGGTTCCTATATGACCACCTCTTGTAGTTACTTCCATAATATCCTCCTCTGGTGTTGAAACATGGTTTTTCATATCCAGGCATTGTTCCGGGGGAGTGATGTTGTCCTTTTCCCCTGCCATAAGTATCAATGGGCATTCTATATTCTCTAAATCTACAAACTTACCCTTTAGCTTTAGAGTTTCCTTATTTATCATCCCATTTTTTTTAAATATGTTTTCTACAACTTCTAAATAAAATTTGCCAGGCAAGTTTTGAATCAATTCATACCAATTTTCAAATCTATCAAATCTTTCTAAACCAGCCTCATTTTGGCTCCAAATTAAATTCCATAGATCAATATATTTTTTATAATAATGCTGGTACGGATCGAGATACTTAAAACCCATCAGCATATAATTTCCTCTAAGTAAGCCAAATCCTGAAGTTACAAGAAATTCATAAAACCCAAGGGGTAATCTATCCACAATGTCATTTAGTGGCCCTTTCTCAGCCTCAAAATTAATTGGGGCAGCTGCAACAACTAAGCTAGAGATTTTCTCAGGAAAAAGTGAGGTATAAATAGCAGCCTGCCAACCTCCTTGACATTGGCCCACCAGGTGCAAGCTTTTTTCTCCAGTATCAGCCAAAATTTCATCAACTGCTTCATTTGTAAATCCGATATAATCTTCTATTCCCAAGTTTTCATAGGTTTCTTTAGGATCAAGCCATTGAGTCACATACACATCAAAACCCTGATTTTGAAATATTCTTACAAGACTTTGTTCGGGAGAATAATCCGTAATATTGCTATGGTGGCCTGCTTGGGGGGGTAAAATTAAAATTGGTGTAGTAACTCTTTTATCTTTACTGGGAAAATATCTCAGCCTTAATGTCTCCTTTTCCAGTATCACTTGATTGAAAGTAGACCAGTAGGATTCAGGCTGTCTTAATAATCTTTCATAAAATTTCAATTGCTTTTGGTACAGATCTAGCCAATGTTGATAGTAAATCATTTGTTTTGAGCTCTCCTTTGATTGTAATATTTTGTAGCACTTAACATTCTTCAACAATTTAACCCGGGTTCCTGCCCAAAAGTTAATTTATGAAAAATTTGGCAAAATGCAGTTCGGATAAAAGGTGCTAAGTAGGGAACACTAGCTATAAACAATATAAATGTTAAAAATAGCCAAAAGAATAAAAAAGGATAGTTATAAATGATTGATTTTAACAGAGGAGTTCACAATCTAAAGAAACAAAAGATGGAATATATTACCTTTGGCAAAGGAGAACCGTTATTGATAATCCCCGGTATAGAAGATGGACTGACAACAGTGGGGACAAGATCCATGGATAAATTTTTGTTTTACTTTAACTACGGCTTTAAGTACAATGTAATAATAGCTAGTCGAGGTGAACCCGTTAAAGATGGAACTTCAATAAAAGACATGGCCAAGGAGTATATTTCTCTTATGGAAAGCTTAGGACACACCAGTTATTATGTACTAGGAATATCCATGGGAGGAATGATTGGTCAATACATGGCTTATCTTACTGAAGGTATAAAAAAACTAACCCTTGCAGTTACCGTACCCTTTGCAGATGATAACCTAAAAAAAGTTATTAGCACCTGGATGAACTATGCCAACAGGGGTAATTATTTGGGGCTTAAAACCGATATGAACAGTAAAATATATCACCCGGGAAAATCCATTTTTTACATTTTAAATGATTACCTATTAAGCCCATTATATTGGCCTAGGAATTTTGAAAGGTTTTTAAATCAAGCAAAGGCCAGTTATGATTTTGATGCTAGGAAAATTCTACCTAAAATAAAAATTCCCACCTTTGTTTTAAGTGGATCCAAAGACGAGATAATGCTACCAGAATTAGGAAAGCTTCTAGCTGAATATTTGCCTAAATCAAGTTTTACTCTTTTTAAAAAAACCGGACATGGAGCCTTTGATGATCTAAAATATCAATTTGATAGTAAAGTGGTTAATTTTTTAGAAAATGATTAGAATATAAATTTTACAGTTTTAGCTGTGATATTATTTTAACCTAGCCACAAGTAAGGTTATATCGTCGTCACCCTCAAGAGAACCATGATTAAAATTTTTAAAATTAGTTTTAATTGCTTGAACAATCTCTGATGGAGACATGTGTCTGCATTTATAAAAAACTTCATTCCTTATGTTGTAGAAATCAGTATTTTCTACCATCTGTTCTGTTAATCCATCAGTATTTAACATCAAGGTTGCGCCTGAAGACAGATTAATAGTTGTTGAATTAAATTCCATCAATTCCGGTTCAATAGCATTTGAGATGGGAAGACCTTTGCTGCTTAATTTAAAAAACCTGTCATCTTTTGTACTTACAAGCATATTCTCTTGAAATCCTGCCCCTGTAAAACTGAGTTCATAAGTTTTAAAATCTATAACTCCCATAAAACAGCTAATAAAGTAATCTTCGGGAAAGTTTTCCTTTCTGTATTCTCTTTCTAAATATAGCATTATTTCAGTTGGATCAATATCAGCCTCAGAGTTAAAGTTTATATAACCTCTGACACATTCTTTGACAAATGCACTTACGAAAGCCCCTTCCATTCCATGGCCTGTTACATCGGAAAGATAAAAGATCATTTTATCACCGGTCAAAATATAATTATAAAAATCCCCTCCGAGCTTATCGGCTGGCTGATAAAAGGTAGCAATTGAAATTTTATCATTTTCCAATAAATCTTCTGGCAATGTTCTACTGTGTATATCTATTGTCTTATTAATATTTTCATTAACTTGATCATAAAGCCTTTTTATTTCTTTATTTCTAGTTTCAAGCTCATTATTCAACTGTAGAATAGGAGATATTACATATCGATTTAAAGCTATAATCAATATAATTACTGAGACCGTTAAATTTATTATTGCAGTAATAAAAGGCGCAACAACATAACTATCCATAAAAATATAATTTGTCAGCAAATGTTCAATAAACCTAGATAAAAATGGACTCAATGATAACACCATGACAAAAATTATAAACAACCTAATGTTAAAGTCACTGACTCTTTTACTGATAATTCTTTTCGATCTAATCTGATTTATTTTATTTACTAAATCCCTAAAATATTTAATAGTACCAAGGCTTGATTTCAAAGGATTCACCTGCTCCCAAATTAATGTTATCTATAAAATTCCATTTTATAAATTATTTCATAAATTTTCCTATATGTATAATTCTATTTTACCAAAAACTTAAATTAATCTCCATATACTGTAGCTACTGCAGCAGTAAAATAAACCAGTTTTTTTCATATGGGAAGTTAGTAAATAAAAATCCTGGGGAATTAAAAATCACCTTTTAGAGTGATTTTAAATTCCCCAGGACTATAAAACTATAAAACTGAGAACTGCTAAGAATTAGTTTAAAAATTTAGCTTTTATAAAACAAGCAATTTAAATTCGCTGCTTTTCGCAAATTTTAATATTATGCAGTTTTAGAAAGCTCTTCTATGAATTCAATTATCCTTGGCCAGTAATTCTTAAGGGCATTTCTGCCTGTCAAAGTTCCAATATGTCCACCCTTAGTAGTCATTGTAACAATATTTGACTTTGGGGTGCTAACGTACTTCTCCATTTCTAAGCACTGTTTAGGGGGAGTAATATTGTCCTTTTCCCCTGCCAATAAAAATACTGGACAATGTATGTTTTTTAAATCAACAGGAGTATCGTTTATCTCTATAACTCCTTTGTTTACCATCCCATTTTTCTTGAATATCTTCTCAACCACTTCAAGATAAAACTTACCTGGTAGATCTTGAGTATATTCATACCAATTATAGAATTGTCTATATCTTTCAATACCTTCTCTATCATCTTCTAAAATCATCTTCCACAGATCCTGATACTTTTTAAAATAGTGTTGGTATGGATCATAACTTTTAAACCCATGCAGGATAAATTCGCCTTTCATGACACCTCCACCCATTTTAACAAGCCATTCAAAAAACTCCATAGGATAATCATCTACATAATCGTTTAAAAATTCCCTTTCAGCATAAAAATCTATGGGGGCAGCAGCTACAACTAGCTTCGAAATTTTATCTTGAAACAAAGATGTATACATACTTGCCTGCCAGCCACCTTGACACTGCCCGACAAGAACAATGGAGTCAAAGCCCGTATCCATTCTGACTTTCTCTACTGCTTCATCGGTCAAATTTATGTGATCTTCAATACTTAAATGGGCCTGATCCAACCTAGCTGACTGCCAATCTGTCGCATAAACTTCAAACCCATAATTCAAAAAAAGCTTCACCAAACTTTGATCGGGGGCATAATCACAAATATTACTGCTGTGACCAGCTTGGGGCGGAATTATAAGTACTGCATTATTCTTCTTCCAACCCTCTAGATCTTTTAAATCATAAAATTTTCTCAGTTTCAAATTTTCCTTTTCGAACACCACATAATTATCAGTGCTCCAATAGTCTCTAGGAGTTTCTGAAGTAATGTTTATATACTCCAACTTCTTTTTTGGTATCATATGCCATATCACCTCTATATTAAATTAATAAAATAAATATTCAATATTATTAGTTATGCTATTATAACATAACCTTTAAACCTTGTCTTTATTTCAATTTTCATTCATGATGCGTCTTACTCGATTGTTGCTAGTTTTGGTGCCTTTTTTGGCTAACGGCTTTTAATTCGTCTGTGATCGTAGGTGATGTTATATTTATCAAATATCTCTATAATATGCCAATGCAATCTTGATTCCACTGCAAAAAGTGGCTGAGCACACCTTATAATTTATATAATTTAACTCAACTTTCGCACCTTAAAATTTTTTAAAAAAACCGTCATACTCTAAAATCTGTGGATTAAAAAACCTTTATTGACAACATACGCACCTTTCTGTTTGGTAAAATGGAAGTTAGAGAAAACAAACCAAAATAATCCAAACAGAAAGGTGCGTGTACCTATATGTTAAACCAAAATGATTCCTTTGAAAAGCAGGAACAAGATTTTTTTTCTAGTGTTTTTGCTAGGTTAAAAGTAAGTAAGCTGCTAAACGATGCTGGCATAAAGAAAGCCACAGGATATTCAGTTTATATGGTGTTTAATATGATTTTTCAACTAGTCTTTATCGGAAAGAATTGGGATCGCTTTCAAAACAGTAACAAAAGTAAATCCTATCCAGCTAAAGATGTAGTTTATCGCTTTCTCAATTCACCCAATCAAGCCTGGAGGAAATTCTTACACAATCTCAGCCTTACAATAGTAAAAAGTTTTGAAAAGCTAACTTCTTCTTCAAGAAAAAAGGTGTTTATAATAGATGATTCAGTACTTAGCCGAAATCGCAGCAAAAAAGTCGAGCTGCTAGCCAAAGTATATGATCATACATTAAACAAATTTATCAAAGGGCACAATATGCTGGCTCTGGGCTGGTCTGACGGTTACAGCTTTTTGCCTGTGGATTTTTCCATACTCAGCTCACCAAATTATCAAAACAGGTGCTGCGAAATAGACGAAAATGTGGATAAACGTTCCCATGGCTATAAACGTCGTAAGGAAGCACTAATGAAAAAAACCGATGCTTTAGTACAACTGGTAGAGAATGCGCTTAATGCTGGATTTACTGCAGATTATGTTTTGATGGACAGCTGGTTTACTCATGCCCCAGTATTGAAAAAACTTAAGAACATGGGATTAGATGTAATAGGCATGGTTAAGCCATTAAAGCAAAAGTACCTTTACAAC
>CAZCIZ010000062.1:0-14725 GCA_964498995.1 uncultured Clostridia bacterium
TGTACCTGATCCGTAGATGTATCAATAAAAACTTTTAAATATCGGAATATACTGCAGCACTGAAATTAAAGTGTATTTTCGTACTAAAGTTTGATTATTCATAATCAAAGCTTTCCACAAGATTTTGTAATTCAAGTATTTTATCCGAGGGTTTATCGGCCCACAATACATAATGAGGCTCTGAATCATCCCCGGAAATATTATCAGAAATATTCATGTCGGCAGTTGCTACATCTGACATCTCACTCAGTAATCTCCTCTTGGCTACCAACCTGTCCCTGGCATTCTCTCCTCTTGCAGTGGTTATTGGAACCCTGGTACTGCTTCTTGACACATCAAGGTCTGCAAGGCTATTATAAATCTCATCTTCCTTATGAGGAGGTGTTACTACGATTATTTCATTATTAAATTCAGTCGGCTCAAAAGAGATTATCTCAACTTCATCAAAATCATATGCCTCAAATTTTTCAATGGCATCTGCAGCCGTCAGGTTATCAAAAGTGTATCTAAAGGAAGTTTTTTCTCTAGTTTCTAAAGAGTCAATGTCAGCGACAAATTCTTTAAAATTATCAATATCTTCTATTATATCCTCGTCAAATATCAACAACCTGTTTCCAAGGACAAGATAATTGTCTATCTCTTTATCGATTTCCTCCATTAAATCTGACAGCCTTTCAGGAGAAATAAAATCAGTACTTACCTCTTCATATTCGACCACACTTTTTTCAAGGTCAAACTTCTCTTCTGTTCCTTCTTCATCAAAACTTTTAACCAATTTCTCAAAGTTTGTCCAGTCTTCCAGGATATTTTCATCAAAAATTACCAACTTATCTTCTAAAGCTATATAACCATCTATTTCAATCCCCGCTTCTTCTAGAACCATCACAACTTTTTCGGGCGAAAGATTCTCTGGAGCTATTTCCATATACTGAAACTTATCTATATCTTTATCTTCCATGGCCAATCTATTTTCAGATTTATCTACACTATCAACCAGTTTTTTCATCTTAACCAAATCAGGAGTTGTCCCCTGAGCCCATATGGCTTTAGGATTTGCATCTAGTTTAGTGGTTTGTACAGGCATATCTAACTCTTCTATCAATCCGATTACTTGATCTGCAGTAACATAATCAAAATCAAACCTGCTAAGTTCTAACCTGTTAAAAAAGTCTCCTTCCAATCTCTCAGAACTACCAACTACAATAATATTTCCATCTTCTATGTATTTTTGTCCCACCATCTCAACCAGGAGTTCCAAAGCTTCCCTTGGAGGGACATTTTCTAACTTTAAGGTTACTTCTTCGGGCTCTTCTGTATAGGCTATATTGGTATTGGTTTTTATAGCTATGATGGTTAAAACATCTCTTATATCAGCTTCTTTAACATTCAGGGAGATATTGCCAGTTTCTATTGTCCTATCAGGATCTATTGTACTACTAGGATCTTCAATCTTTTCCTCTGGAAGACCATCAGCTATAATAAAGTTCTCCTCATCAGTGAGAAATTCATCTTGGCTCTCACTACTGGCTAAAGCTAAGCCTGAATATATAATTATAACCGAAAACATAAACATTATAAATCCAAACCAAAGCAAAAAATAAGCTTGTCTAAATGATTTCAAGATTTCCATCATATACTTCCTCTCCATGTATATTAATATATCTATTATCAATCTAAAACATCTAAAACATCTAAAACATCTAAAACATAACTTTCTCAATCTAATTTGATCTCAGTACTTCTATCTCCTATCTCTAAAATTATACTATTTTCTCTTATTTCGATAACTTCCCAACCATCAAATATTGTGTCTCCTCTTGTAACAACCTTACTGTTCTCATCGGCAGAAACGATAGCATAACTTTCTCTTCCACCTTCATGTACAACTCCCTTAAGCTCCATAGGGCCACTAAAAGGATCAGCAAATGCCGTGTCATCCTCTTTTAGCTCATCATACACATCATCAGGGTCTAGTTCCTCTTCAGCCTCATCTACACCAGTGTCAGGCAGCATGTCCAAAGCATCTTTTTCATCTATTTCTTCTTCACTGACTTCCTTTTGCTCATCTTCTGGATCGTCATTTACCATATCGTCGCCAAATATATAAAGGTTAAGCACAAAAGAGACTATCAACAAAACAAAGAAGATAGCGATTAGTACAAAAAGTCTTTTGTTTGCTTCCACAGTATTTTTTAGCTTTTCCATTCCTGTTAATTCTTCATTATTGCCATCCAAAAGAAGTTACTCCTTTCGTAGGTAATTGATAAATTGTAAGTAGGTTTGTTGATGTTTAGGCTAGTTTATTTCCCCTTTTTGTATTAACCGCTTTATCTCACCACTATCAATACAGCGTTCCATAATATCATCTTTAGTAACTTCTCCTTTCAAATACAACCTGGCAAGATCTTGATCCATTGTTTGCATACCCATATTCCTACTGGTTTGAATAGCACTATACAATTGATGTTCCTTTTCGTCCCGGATAAGATTTCTAACCGCTGAAGTATCAAGCATAAGCTCAATAGCCGCGGTTCTGCCTTTTCCATCAGCTGTAGGAAGTAATTGCTGGGAAATAACCCCCCGCAAAGAATTGGCCAACTGCTGACGAACCTGTCTTCTTTGATGATCTTCAAAAACATCTACGATTCTACTAATAGTCATGGGAGCAGTTTGAGTATGAAGGGTTGAAAACACAAGATGCCCTGTTTCTGCAGCTGTCAAGGCTATAGAGATACTTTCCAAATCACGCATCTCACCTATCAATATAACATCGGGGTCATGTCTTAACACGTGCCTCAATGCATTGGCAAAGGAATAAGTGTCAATACCCACTTCTCTTTGTTTGACTATGGATTTTTTATGCTTGTGAAGAAATTCTATGGGATCCTCTACTGTGACGATATTCAACCTTCTTTCATTATTAATCTTGTTGATCATAGCGGCCAAGGTGGTAGATTTGCCACTACCCGTGGGACCTGTTACCAGGACAATCCCTCTACTTAAATGACACATATCTTTCACTTTGTCCGGCATGCCAAGCTCATCGATCTCAGGTACATCATAAGGAACTACCCTGAATACTGCCGCAATGCTATTTCTTTGTTTCATTATGTTACATCTAAACCTGGCTACTCCATCAATGGAATATGACGTGTCTAATTCTAAGGATTTATTGAATTCATTAATTTTGTCCTCATTTAATAAACTGTAGATCAATTTTTCCAAACTCTCGGGTTTAAAAACAGGAAAATCCAATGCTACAAGCTTACCCTTGCTTCTGACCAGTGGAGGCACACCTACTGCCAGGTGTAAGTCCGAACCCTCCACCTTGACGGTGGCTTTTAACAGAGTATCCATATCCACCGGATATTCTGAAGGAGCCTCATTAAGATTCTTTTTTTCAGTCATAGATTTAACCTAATCCTTTCTTAAGCTTATGAGCCAAATAATTTTTAGGTCTTGAATACCAAATTATCCCTAGGTATATCCATTTTACTACAAAAAACGGTTTTTTACTACACTTTAATATGACCTTTGTCTCAGTTGTAAAATATGGAAAAAGCAACTTGCCAGTAAGAGCGGCAATCTTGCTTTTAGAATTATTTTAACGATTTTCTACACAAAACTATAGAATTCCTGTAAAATAAGTCAAAAATTCTAAAAAGCTAGACTTCAATCTACTTTTTTCGACATTGCCACAACCTAGATTAAATATTACCTTAATCTTGCTTTCTATTTTCTAGCTGCTCAAGCAAAGACTTCATAGCTTCTATTTCTGATTTCCTTTTTTCTAGGGTTTCATCGTCTCTAGAGCTGGCCAGGGCATCTTCTTTGACTTCTAGGCCTTTTATTAAAACCCTTTCTGCCTTTAAAAACTCTTCCTTTTCCAGGTATAAAATTGCAAGTTCCAAGTACATACCTATTCTAAACCCCGCATAGGTCACAGCACTTCTAAGGTGTTCTTCTGCCTGCTCAAGGTCATCTAAATCTTTGTAAATCAAACCCAAGGTATGATGGTTCACACTATCCACTGGATTTAAGTTAACAGCTTGGTTTTGCCTGTCTAGAGCTTTTTGGAGGTGCTCTTCTTCTTCGCTGAAGCGATATAGGTTCAAGTAACTCTCTGCTGCATATGAATATGCATCAGGGTTGATGGGATAGATTGAATTAGCCCTATCATAAGTTTTTACAGCATCCTGAAATCTTCCTTCTAGCTCTCTTTCCACTCCTCTAGCATAAAAAACCTTGGCGGAATATTGCCAGGCAGTAATCGCTAATACAAATGCCAGAAAAACCGCAATCATTCTGTAGCCAAGGTATTTTTCCGCTAACTTCAGACGAAGTTTGGACACAGGGCTCCTAATCTCTAGTGAATCTATTGAACGAAGATTTCTTGCCAGCACCCCCGCCCCTGCAAAAAATATAACGGTAGCACCGGGGAAATTGAAACTAAAATCCCCACCGATATGGATCAAAAACCCTATACAAGCAGATATCAGCCCGGCAAAGTAATCAGAAGTTAACCCCTGTTTGAATTTGTATAACCCCACTCTCAAAACAGCCAAAATAAAGCCGGAAAATAAAAGTAAACCAATTATACCGTTTTCTGCGAAAACTTGAATGTAATGATTGTGAGTAAACCTAGAAAACCATCTGCCATCTACATACTCTTCAAAATATGCAGTGTAAAAGGTTCCAAGGCCATGCCCCAGTACAGGCTCAGAAGCTCCAAGCCTGGCTCCGACTTTCCAAAACTCCAATCGACCTGCACCCGATCTTGCTACAAAGGATTCGGGCCGGGTGACATGCTGGACAAATTTTTCCCCTTCTTCACCAACCGCATCTTGAACCCTAGGGCCAGCTGCCATAATCCCCTGAGTCAACAGGACAGCCAGCAGAATACATGCTAAGGTCTTGCTGGCAGCTTTATAAATTTCTTTTCTGGTTTGAAACCCGAGAAAAAGAAAAGGAAGGGCAAAGGCAAAACTGATAAAAGCACCCCTAGATCCCGATAAAAAGAGAGCAGCCAGGATGATCACAGCTAAGAAATAAAAGGAAGTTTTCTTGGCCCTAAGGCTATAAGCCCAGAAAAGGAGAAATATCAACAACAAATACGTCCCCAGAGGGTTTGAGTTTGGAAAAGTACTCTCAATCCTACCCGTGGATACAAATAAATACTCGGCTATCCCGAAAAAAGCTACTCCTAGGCCAGCAAAAATAGCAATCCTTCCAACCCTGTACAGATCTTCTTCCCTTAACTTCATAGCCAGGACAAACACAAGGCCGTAAATACACAACTGCAAAAGCTCCACTAGAGTCCTATGGGGATTCAAAGACCAGGCGACACTAAAACCAGTCCACAATAAAAAAAGAACATACCAAAAAAGCGGGTGATAGATATCAACATATACACCCGCTTTGGCTTTAAATGTAATTATTAAGGCTGCAAGTAGAAGTACAAACAGGGCCCAGTACATGACATCGTGATCGAACCCCCCGTCAAGAAGGGGCAAAACACTCAAGACTATCATTAAGGCAAAAGCCTGTACAGAAACATTACGGCTAGATTCTAACTTTAAAGACATCGTGCTTTCAACCTGCCTTGTATAATACTAACTTTTCATGTTTTAATTTTCAGACCACAACCAGTAATGAAAATAACTGATTTATTTCTTACTTAATCATTATTATCTGAATCCTATTCCCAATCTATAGGTAAGGTATGTGGCCCAGAGTTACCATCCATTCCACCTACAGAAGCATCACTTGGAATATAAAAAGCACCTTTTACTTTACGATCATTGGATTTATAAAGTCCATATACTTCTCCTCCAGCAGGGTCAAAATCTTCGATGTAACCATCAACAGAGTCTAAATCACTATCATCAAAACCATTATCATCATTCCATGTCCCTTCTGGAAACTGCCCCTCTTGGGCCCTGTACATCATTATCGCTCCATCGATTGTCCTCAGGTTACCCTCAGCAGCGCTTCTCTCGGCTGAATCTGTCACTTCCCCGAATATAGGAACAGCTATTGCCACCAAAATACCTATGATTGCAACAACCACCATCAACTCTACCAAGGTAAAACCCTTTTCCCCATTTAACATCTGAATCAATTTCTTATACACTTAATACCGCCTCCTTTAAGATTAACTTTACTAACGCCCCATGTTTTGGGTTTTAACACCACAACAAGGAATGAAAATAACTATCTTATCCCTCTCACTCAGAAAGGTGTACATTTCCCACGACTTAGTAATTTTAATGTGCGTATATATATTATACCATGTAATGTGGTGTGGATAAATAGCAGTTAAATCAGCAATTAAATCAACTGACCGCTCTGCACATTTAAAGACATTTAAAAATGGCGGCTTTCTTGCTTGGTTTTATATGTAATATTACCACTCATATACTCGAGGAGCTCGAGGATACTCGAGAACTAATATTTAAATAATTTCTAAAACCATTATAGCAACTACCACGGAGGCAGTCACAATTAGTACCACCATGAGGAGCTCAGAAGGAGAGAATCCAAGGATTTTATTTTTTTCTCGCCTGGATGTTCCCCTCTTTAACTGGCTGATCTCTACCCCATATTTTTGGTTGATATCCTCTTGTCTCGACTCTAGCTCGTCCAAGCGATCCCTAAGCCCATTTATCTCCTGACGCTGTTCAACTATTTTATCAAAGGCCTCTGTAAAAGCTTTTATGTTCTGGGAAACGATTTTATCCCTCTCGCTCAGACCGGTTTCTGATTCTTGCAAATCCACCTCTTGCTCCTGGTTGTCAAATTCTTGGGTAAGGACTTCTTGGATTTGCTCCTTAGTATAATCTTTTTGAGATAATTCATAAATCCTGAGTACTTTTTCACAAGTTTCCGGGTGGTACATAACCCCATTATTTTTTCCTGCATTATCAGGAGTACGCCTGTAATCAAGGTGTTCCCCATAGGAATAGGTATAGTTAATGATCATGCTTTCAGATATGCCCGTTCTTTTTGAAATTTGATCGATACTTATCCACTTAACCACCAGTATATCACCCTTTAAATTAGGCTTTTTGGCCTAGCAAAAAACAATTCAGTTCATAAACATCATTTTTAGGTTTTCGACATTTAAGTCTTTATTCCTTCTTGGGGGGCAGTATTTAGTATAATAGTCCTATTTTAATTAAGTTCGTTACAACAGCTCCAAATATACTCTGATCATTTCCTCTCCCCAAAGAGAGGCTATTACTATCCCTCCACTCAAAAATGGACCAAAAGGGATAGTATCTTTTCGACCTTTTAGTTTAAGAGCCATCAATATCAGCCCTATAATCCCACCAACCAAGGTTGCCAAAAAGATTGCAAGACCCGTCAATGAAATGCCTAAAAAAAAGCCTGCAACAAACATGAGCTTAATGTCACCGCCTCCCATTCCACCCCTGCTAATAATAGCTGCAAGGAGTAGAAAGCCACCACCTATCAAACTTCCAATCCCTGCCTCCAAAAAAGATATTTCAGACCAAAGCAGTTGCCATGCCAAAACCCAGACGAACAACGCCAAGACCAGTTTATTAGGGATTATTTTATGATCAATATCAATAAAAGAGATAACCACTAAAACACAAAATATAAACAAGTATTTAAATAGAAACAAGGTTAAGCCGTATTCAAAGTAGGTAAGGATGAATAAAACTCCTGTCAGAACCTCTACTAAAGGATAACGAAGACTTATTTTTTCACGACAAAATCTACATTTTCCTTTCAATATAACGTAGCTGACAATTGGGATTAAATCTATTGGAGAAATCCTCATCTCGCAACTAGGGCAGTAAGAAAAACCATGGACAATAGAGTTGTTATGGGGTATTCTACTTATGCACACATTCAAGAATGAACCCACGATAATTCCAAAGCCAAACAAGATAAGGACATAAAAAGTTTGTTCCTCCATTGAGTTATCTCCACCTTAAACCATATAATAGAAAAATTTATCAACGATTTCATATATAAGTTATTAATGTGTGAACAAATTATATCAGAAACCTTTCTTTTTAGACAATAAAAACTCCTAGATTCAACTATAATTTGGATCCAGGAGCATTATTTAAAAAAAAATAAGCAGATATCCTCATCATAGATATCATTATATACTATAATTTAATATCTATTTTTATTTTTTGACAATATAAACATCAGTATCAGTTTGCTGGGCAACTGCGTTAGTCACACTTCCGAGGAAAAACCTTTCCATACCACTGTGTCCCCTATTACCAAGGATAATCAGCTCATAATCACCTTTTGATGCTTTACGACTTATAACCGATGCTGGTTTGCCCTTTTCCAACATAGTATCAACCTTAATTCCTTCAGCTTCAAAGGATTTTTTGGCCTCATTCAATATCTTTTCTTCTATTTCTCGCTTCTCTTCTTTAAAGTGGCTGATGGCATGAGAGGGTACCATGCTTTGCTCTAGATCATCCACGTAAATGATACTGGCTTCTACATCTCCTATCCTATTTGCTATTTCAACCGCCTTTTCTATGATAGCCTCGCTGTGATTAGAACCATCGGTGCAAACAAGGATTTTCATAATTTTCCGCCTCCTTTGGTATTTAAATAACAGTTATTTCTAGGTTAGAAAAGTAGTGTTAGTTGATCTTATAGTTAATATTTCTAGTTATCACCGCCTAATTCCTTTCGATTATCATATCTATATTTCCATTAATGCCAATAAACCACCAGGTAAAATTCCTATCTTAATGGAGATACTAAAAGAAATCCCGATAAATTAAATTAACTTAATCTACCTATAGGAGGTGAAAACCTGGCCAGCTAAGATAACTGCTTTAATGCTCAAATTAGAGCACTTAGCCCCAGGGAAACCATATATAAACGTAAAAACATCTGTCCTGTATGCAACGGTCTTATAACTTTAGAACAATCATGTCCTAACTGTCAAGAAATTCTAGAAGATTCGGGCAGTATTGACAATTTATTTGGGCCTTATGCCCCTTATGAAGACTTTGACTTGTCTGAAGAAAATTACAATCTAACTGGTATATCTAGCAGTAAAGGTAATTGTATTCACTGGATCCTTTGTCCTCATTGTGATAAAACCTGGACTGTTAAAGTGAATAGGCTTGAGTTTTAACCAAAGCTTTATTTTACTGCAGCAGTATATGGAGATATGTTTTAAGTTTTTATTATTAATACATCTTGGAGAGGAGCCAGGAAAGGTAATGCCTAAAAACAGGATGTTTTTAGCAAATTGGCACAGGATGTGCCTTTAATTTGGAAGCATTACCTTTCCTGGCGACGATCCGTAGATGTATCAATAAAAACTTTTAAATATCGGAATATACTACTGCGGTAAAATTAAAGTTTATTTTCTTACTATTTATATATGAATTATACATGTCATGAAAATTTAAGGATAGCCTTCATATATCGAGGGCTATCCTTATCTAGCACAGTACTTGCACAACCCGGGTCTCGGGTCTTCAAAGGTACATAAAAATCTCCCTATAACATCCGTACACTATCCAATGCTTTCTGGCTCATTATTTTGACGTATTCTCCTGTAATAAGCCCTGCAGCATTGGCCTCGTCGGTATCTATATGAAACTCCCCGACATAGGAGTCCCTTACCCTAACCAGTACATTTTTAAATATCAGTCCTCTTTCACCTTGGGATTCAACTGTTACCAGGTCGTTATCTTCAAGCCCGTATTCTTCCGCCTCTTCGGTATTTAAGTGAATATGACGTTTTGCTATAATTGCACCTTGGGAAAGTTCCAATTCATCCTCGGGACCTTCCAAAATGATAGGGGAAGAGTCCTCAATATCTCCAGAATCCCTGACAGGGAGGTTTATCCCCAGGGTATAGCCATCAGTTACAGAAAGCTCTACCTGGCTTTGATTTCTCACCGGTCCCAAGATTCTAACCCTACCTATACTACCTTTTGACCCTACAATGGTCACCGTTTCTTCGGCGGCGAATTGGCCAGGCTGGTTCAAAAATCTTAGTGGGGTAAGGGTATAACCTGGACCAAATAGAATCTCCAAGTGTTCCTGGGTTAAGTGAATATGCCTACCGGATACTCCAACTACTAGGTCAAACATTTGGAATTACTCTCCTTTGTCTACTAGTCCTTGTGCGTCTTCCTAGTCCATTAGCCTGTACTTTAAGCTCTTTCACCCGGGTGTATATGAGTAATTCTAAATATTATTGTAAGTCTTTTTTAGCCCCCAGTCAATGTCAAGCCCCATATTCAGAAAATACAGAGACTTAGTAAAAAATAGCAACATTTATCTTATTTTAGATGCTATTTATTCAATATTTCGAGTTATTAACACCAATCTCATAGATACGAGGCACCGGCTTATAATAATCAGTATACAAAAACTCTCTTTTTAAGACCTGACCGTTTTCCCGGTCCAATTTGTATCTCCAAGTGCTTATCTCATATCCTGGCAATCCCTCCTGGACCTTCTCCTCATATCCAGCCTCTTTATCCTTATTTTTTTCATATTCAATTGGAGGTTCTATCTCTTTATAATCGGTAGATACGATTTTATAATTGTCCTTCACCCCAATAAGATTTTTGGGCCCAAAAATCTTAAATATCAAATTGTTTGCTTCAGTATAAGAAAAAATCAACACGTGTTCTTCAAAGGGATTTTTAACCTTTAGATCGAGGTAATCATAAGCTACTGCAGCATCCCGCCCAAGGGGCAAATAGGTAATAGGACGGCTGTGATTATGTCTTTCTACGATTTTAAGACCCGCCTTTAAGGCAGCGTTATAAAATGTAGACGATACCTGGCAAACCCCTCCTCCACTTCCATCAACAAATTCCTTATCCACTATTATCGGAGCCTTTTTAAGGCTATCATTTTCCCTTAACTCTGAGATGGCTTCATTAAAAGATATAGTCTCACCGGGGGAAATAATACTCCCGTAAAAATAGCTAGCAGCAAGATCTATATTATAGGCTCTATTTTTTTTATCAGGATCAAATTGGGTTTCAAAATCGCTTGTCTTGGTATCTATTTCTTTATCCTTTAATCTTTGGGTAGTTATCTCTGGTAAAGTGGTTTCAATTGCAAGGGGCACTTTGATTTTATCTCCCGAAATTAACTCCCCGAACTTATATTTGATCCCCTGTTTAAAGTAATTTATAGTTTGATCATGGTCCACTTTTTTGCCTTTTTTCGATTCCTTTAATTCCAGCTTTCCGGTCGTCTCATCAAGGAAATAGCTTGCTTTACGGGGAGCTTTATTAATCTCATCTTTTAGCTTTCCTATCCTTTGTTCTAGTTTTTCTTCATCTATCTCAAAGGCTAACTCTTTTTCTAGAGAATATGGCCTTAACCCTATCATATCGCTCAAAATCTTGAAATATCCTTGGTTCTTCCAAACAGAAATAATTTTATCGATGGTTTCACCTGGCTTATAATTTAGCTTCAAGTCGTCTAAATTATAACTCCAACTCTTAATGTCATCCTTTTCATTCCAGTTTTCTTTATCCTCTATCACAAAAGTCACTTTGTTTTCACCAGGGCTAAGTTCTTGTTCAAACAGTTCTTTAACCTTCCCCGCCTTTAATTTGTCTATATCAGTAATTTTATCCAAAAAGTAACTAAATGATTCACTGGTGAATTCAGAATTTTCCTTTAACTTCAATTTTGCCCCAGGATGAATTTTATCAGAGTACCTTTCCTGGTGATGAGTTTTTGCTACCACCATAATAATAGCAAGAATCATAAATAAACCAAGAATTATTACCAGCTTTTTTCCGGTTAGACCTTTCCCATTATTACCCATGTTAGTAACTAAACTCAATATATTTCACCTGCCCTACCCTAAATACAATAATACCTCTTTTATATTATTGTATTTAGGATCAAAGGCAATAATAACAAATAATGTTAAGTTTGTTCTATCCAATTTCAGTTTCACCTGAGTTTAGCTCACTCTTGAATTCACCACATATGGAACTGCTTATCTCTTCAAAACCTTCTTGAATTGAATTAAATGCTTCCACAATTCTAGGATCAAAATGTTTGCCCGCTTCTTCATTGATAATATCCCTTGATTTTTCATGGGAAAAAGCAGGCTTGTACACCCGCTCACTCCTCAAAGCATCATAAACATCCGCCAAGGCCATGATTCTTGCACTTAAGGGGATATCTTCCCCTGCTAGTCCATCGGGATATCCAGAGCCATCCCATTTTTCATGATGAGAGCGGGCTATTTCTACCCCCATGTTGATAAATTTATTATTAGGATAGCTAGATCTTGCTTCTTCCAAAGTCCTTGCTCCTATGAGGGAATGGCTTTTTATTACCTCGAATTCTTCCTCGCTTAACCTTCCTTTTTTGAGTAAAACATTATCAGGTATCCCGACTTTCCCTATGTCATGCAAAGGTGCGGCACGGGTGAGGTTTTCAATGTATTCTTCATCGATTACATCCTTAAAATCAGGAAATTCTTCTTTAAGTTCAGTAGCCAGGAAAAAACAGAAAGACTGAGTTCGTTCTATATGTAGGCCTGTTTCATCGTCCCTAGATTCAGCCAGGTTTGCTAGGGCTTTTATGGTGGCTATCTGAGAGTTAGATATTTCTTCAACTTTTTCTTCTACCATCTCTTCTAAATAGCGATTCTTTCTATCTATCTCCCTGGCATATTCATTAATGACCTCTTCTGACATCTTACGTTCGGTAATATCCCTAATAATAGCTGAAGACCAATAAGTTTTATCACCCATCTTGATAGGTGATAAGGCAACTTCAATTGGAAATTCCTCTCCGTTTTTGTGCTTTGCAGTCAATTCCAATACCTTGCCTATTGCACTACCTTCACCAGTCATTTTGAATTTTTCAAACCCTTTTTCATAATCTTTCCTGT
Source organism: uncultured Clostridia bacterium (assembly GCA_964498995.1). Taxonomy (GTDB): domain Bacteria; phylum Bacillota; class Natranaerobiia; order Natranaerobiales; family Natranaerofabaceae; genus Natranaerofaba. The sequence continues at coordinate 12,905 of CAZCIZ010000062.1, forward strand.
ACTGTTCAGGCATTATCATATCATGGGGATCTAGCCCCATGACTTCATCACTGGTGTATCCAAAAATCTCTTCTGCAGCATGATTCCAATATACAATCCTTGCTTTTTCATCAATCATTATAACGGCATCTAGTGCGCTGTCGCTAATGGCTCTGAACTTGGCTTCATTTTCTTCCAAAACTCTATTCTTCTCTTTTAATTTATTTTGGAGCCTGCGCATATCAAGATGAGTTTCAATTCTGGATTTAGCCTCATCTAATTGAACAGGTTTTGTAAGATAATCCACAGCACCAAGATTAAAAGCCTTTACCTTTTCCTTGGTTCCTATTAAACTGCTAACAAAAATCACCGGGATATCCTCCAGGAAATCATCAGCTTTTAGGCGCTCACATAATTCAAACCCATCCATTTCTGGCATATTTATATCCAATATGAAAAGATCAGGGGGGCTTTTAGCAGCTGCCTTTAAGGCTTGGCTGCCTCTTCTAAAGCCTGCAACTTTATAGCCCTGTTCTCTCAACATTTCAACCAACATTTTAAGATACATGGGAGTATCATCAACTATCATAATTTTTTCTTCTTTTAGTTCACTTAGATTTTCATTTTCATATGGCGAACCATTGGATTCTACCATAACTTACCCACCTTTTTTACAGCTTGATTATAGACCAGTTTCTTCTTCCATGAGTTTAACAAAAAGTTTTGCTAAATAAGGGTCAAACTGGCTACCTGCACACCTTTTTACTTCCTCTAGAGCTTCCTTCTTGCTTTTTGGCCTCTGATAGGGCCTTCCACTAGTCATGACATCATATGCATCTATAATAGCTATGATCCTGGCAAGTAAGGGAATATCTTCTCCTTTTAATCCCTTAGGATAACCTGTCCCATCTTTTCTTCTAAGAACAATCTGTTGTTTAAGCCTGTCAATCTATCATGATAGCTTAGATATTTTAGCCTTTCCTCTTTATGTTTCAGTTCAGTTATATCAACTCCCGTACCAACCACGTAAACCACATTCCCCTCTTCATCACTCAGGGCTGTATTATGCCAGTTGATTAATCTGACTTCTCCCTTTTTTGTTTTCCAGTAATTTTCATTACAGTTGGGGAAATTTCCAGCTCTTAGCTTATTGAATACACTTTTTACGTTTTTTATTTCAGCTTCCAATATCAGAACATCCCAAATAAAATTGTCTTTTATTTCTTCAAAGATAAAACCTGTGACATTTTCACATGTCGGATTAAAATATTTTATTCTACCCCCACTATCCATGATAACCACCAGGGCACCTATAACATCTAAAATTTTAGTGACAGAATCGTCTTCTATCCTCAAGTTTTGCCTCCTCCCCTTATCAGGAAAAAACTCGATTGTTTTGTGTATACATTTCTCAGTTGGTTTTAAAGTCAAAATATTAATAATTATTATTGCAGAAATCATAAATGTATTTATTCTATAGATATCTATAAATTCCTTCTAAATAAAACTAAAAATACTAGAGTTTTGTAATATTAAAATTATCAATTGATTTCGCCCATATTACAATTATTATATCTGAAAAGTTTAACACTTACTAGTCTAATTTTAATCCAAATTCAAACTTTTGTTATTTCGCTATTTTAAGGTTGTTGTTTTTCGTTGTTGATATGCTTTTTAAAAAAAAGCAGGCCTCGAATAATATCAAAGCCTGCTCTTGTTATCAAATATAATTTTAAAATGAGTTCCTGTATAAATCGACTATGGATTATATTTACTGCAATTAACTCTTTAAAGCATAGACAGAAGTACTCCGGCAGCCGTAGCAGAACCTATAACTCCAGC
>CAZCIZ010000063.1:0-14660 GCA_964498995.1 uncultured Clostridia bacterium
TAGATTTCTCCTATGAACATCAAATTATCCCAGGCCGAGAGGTCAGTATATACATTTGCCTGTTCAGGTACTACTCCCATTAACTCTTTTGCTTTAATGGGGCTTTTAAACATTGAATACCCCATTATTTGTATATCCCCTTTGTCTGGATATATAACACCCGTTAACATCCGCTGGGTGGTGCTCTTACCTGCACCGTTAGGACCTAAAAAACCAAATAAGCATCCTTTATTGACCTGAAAGCTTATTCCATTTACAGCTTGCACCTCACCATACTGTTTTTTTATGTTACTAGCTTTTATAGCGGGTTCCATTTTATCCCTCCATATAATTAAAAATATGTACTGTTGTTCAGGGAGACATTTTTTATTACATAATTAATATCTACCAAACAAAAAAACCATTAAACAAATTAGCAAACACTTAATTAAATCAATAAAGATTATATTATTTTTAATAAAAACTGTCAAGGAATTTAAGGGAGAATTTTAAGGGAGGTACTTAAGATAATTTTAGGTATGAAATAATTGACAGGAAAATCCAAAACCACCCCCTTGTCATGAAATGTGTTGTGATGTCAGACAGGGGGTGGGGAAAAATTTTAATTATTTAGCTTTAACCCTTTTCTCTTTTTCATTATCTCATTTTCTAAAATATCTGCTGCTTTGGTAATGTTATCCTCTCTTCGGTTAGAACCTTTGTGATAAGTTCACTTCCCTGGACGAAAAGAGGCTTTGCCAGGTGAAGAGATAGTCCCAGGGAAAGTCCAAAGACTCTCTTTTAGAGAATCTCCGGCAAGATCAGAAGCTGTAGGAGATGTCACAGCCAGCATTTGGTACATTATCCATTATGCTTGAAACCTGTATCGATACGGGTTATGTCCCGCAGTATGTTCGGTAAGGCCTGTCGGTTGGTTCTGGTGGTGCGGCGTATTCGGCCTGGTCCGGAGTATGGGCATAAGGCTTCTCTAGGACGGCAAGCAAACGATGCAGCGGGCTGAAGTCATTTTCTTTTTCTGCAGCCTCTAACGCGGCCTCTACCTGGTGGTTACGGGGGATAATGGCCGGGTTTGTATCGCGCATGAGCTTTTGTGAATCTGAGGTCGACTGCTTTTGACTCGACCGCCTTGACTGCCATTTTTCTAGCCATTGCTGAAATTCCTTTGAATCAGACATCGGCGTGTTCCAGGTTTCCGGAAAGGTAAGGGCCAAAAATGTATTTGTATAGTCCGCGCTGTATTTTTGCATCATGTTGAGCAGCTCATTAACTAAGGACTCATCACCTTCTTCCTGATGGAAAAGGCCAAGCTTGGCGACCATTTTGTCAAGCCAGTTGTGCTGGTATAAAGAAAAATACTCATCAATGGCATCTTGGGCCAAGGTTACTGCCTTTGACATCTCGGGGTGCAAAAGAGGGAGCAGCGTCTTTGCAAAGCGTGCTAAATTCCATCCTCCCATATAGGGTTGGTTGCCATAGGCATAGCGCCCCTGGTAATCGATGGAGCTAAACACGGTATTAGGGGAGTAAGTGTCCATAAACGCACAGGGACCATAGTCGATGGTTTCACCACTTAGAGCCATATTATCCGTGTTCATTACACCGTGGATGAAACCTACATGCTGCCACTTAGCGATCAGGTCAGCTTGTCTTCGGATGACTTCCTTAAGGAGCTCAAGATAGGGATTTTCGCCTGCCTCGATTTCCGGGAAATGACGCTGGATGGTATAATCGGCCAGGGACTTAACTTCATCTGTCGAGCCGGTAATGGCGGCAAATTCAAAGGTGCCGACACGGAGATGGCTGGCTGCTACCCGCGTTAGGATGGCACCTGGCAAGCTCGTGTCGCGAATCACAGACTCTCCTGTGGTGACCACAGCCAGGCTGCGAGTCGTCGGGATACCCAGTGCATGCATCGCTTCGCTAATGATATATTCGCGCAGCATGGGGCCTAGGACCGCACGACCATCTCCACTCCGGGAGTAGGGCGTTTGCCCGGACCCCTTAAACTGTATATCAAACCGCTCTCCCTGCGGTGTGATCTGCTCGCCAAGTAAATGCGCCCGTCCGTCACCCAGGATGGTAAAATGGCCGAACTGATGACCAGCATAAGCCTGGGCCAGCGGCTGCGCCCCCTCCGGCAGACGGTTTCCGGAAAAGATAGCTGTAGCTACTTCCTCTCTACGTAAATGTTCGACGTTAAGCCCCAGTGACAGAGCCAACTCCTCGTTAAACAAAACCAGTCTTGGCGCGGGTACCGGAGTTGGATTCAAAGGAGTATAAAGGGAATCTGGAAGTTGTAGATAACTGTGATCCAGATTCCAACCTGTTTTTATGTTACTTTTGTTTTCTGACATGGTTACCTCCTCTGCCGGCCTCATACAGAATGACAAAGGTTATTCTGTAAGGCGGCTTTAAATCTCTTAAACCATAATACTTATCCCAAGAATGCATTTGCAAACTTGGGATAAAGCTTTTTAATTTATCAACAGTTAAATTGAAACTGGTTTAATAATTATACATGGAGCAAGATCTAGACCCGATTCCCATGTGTCCTCTTCCAAAATCACCGCGGTGACCGCGATAATGACCGGGACTTCTTCCATATTCATCTTCATAATTTTCTAATCTGTTTCTGATTTCATCTTCCTTGATATCTAAATAGACATCTTTTTGCTCCTCTGTGATAATACCTTCATACACTTGATAGCTTAATCTTTCTTCATGCCTATCCAACCGGTATTCTACTATCTCTTCGACCTCTTCTTCTTCCACATTATACTCATAACCTCGAGTATAATCACCTTCATAATTTTCTTCACCTGTAACTTCAGCATTGTTACTACCCCTGTGATTTCCCATGTGTCCTCCTCTAAAACCATAAGCACCAACTGTGGCTGAAGCCATTACTGTCAAAGCTACCACCAGCGCTCCAATAAACAATTTATCTTTTAATCTGTTCAATATATTTCCCTCCCTGAATTCTATTTTATTATACCCCTATAGGGTATCTTAAGTTAAGTATACACTATTTTGTACTTAATGTCAAATTTCATGTAATATTTTTTCATGTAACATTATATATTATTCATTACCCAAAGTTATAAAATTAACCAAACGAAAAGTTATCTTTTGGTAGTTAGCAAGGGTTTCATGTTTCCTACTCAGTCCAGGTTGTGTTTTTTCAGCTTTTCATACAGACTAGACCTATGGATCCCGAGAATTTCAGCGGCTTTTTTACGATTGTTTTGTGTGTTCAATAAAGCATTTTTGATAGCATCTTTTTCAGCTTTTGCTATGACTTCATCTAGGGTTTTGTGATTTGAAATATAAGCTCCGCTAGAGATATCCGTTTCTACTTCTTCAATTATGCTTTTGGGGAGATGACTTAATTCGATGGTATCTTCTTCTACAAGGTTGTATAGTCTTTCTATTATGTTCTCTAGTTCTCTAATATTACCGGGCCAAGAATAATTTTGAAACGCTCTTATTACTTCAAGGTGAAATTTTTTCGGTTCAAACCCCTGTTCCCGAGAAATATTACTGGAGATATGGTCTGCTAAAAGAGGTATATCAATGGTTCTTTCCCGTAAAGGTGGCACAGTTATGGAGAGAACATTCAACCTGTAGTACAAATCTTCCCGAAAGTTACCTTTTTCAATTTCCCTTTCTAAATTTTTATTGGTTGCAGCTATTATATGGGTGTCTATTTTTTGTGGTTTATTGCATCCTATTCTTTGGACCACTTTATCCTGTAGCACTTGTAAAATTTTTGCCTGCATGTTTAAAGACATGTCTCCAATCTCATCTAAGAAAATGATTCCTCCATCTGCTTCTTCGAATTGTCCTTTTTTGCCCTCCCTATTTGCTCCGGTAAAAGCTCCACCTATATAGCCAAATAATTCTGACTCCATTAAATTTTCCGGGATAGCACTGCAGTTTACTTTTATAAAAGGTGCCTTGTTTCTGTTACTGCATTTATGGATGGTTTTAGCAATCAAGCCTTTACCGGTTCCGCTTTCGCCCAGGAGTAAAACATTAGAATAGCATCTTGAAGCTTTATAGATAAAATTTTTAATTTCTTGCATCTTATCGGACTTACTTACTATGGAATCTTTAAAATCCTGGAAATTTTTAATTCTTTGATACTCTTCTTTATACCTGGCTTTTTCAGTGCTAGCTTTTTCTAATAGATATGGTAAGCACATTTCTATTTCTGCCACTCCCCTGTAGACTGCTACTGCCTTATCTCTACAGGTATTGTAACCGCATGCACCGCAATTTAATTGATCTTCTGGATTGTTTTGGCCTACGACCTTTAAGATTTCTTCGACCTTGCTTTCATCTGGATAACTTTCTTCTGTCTTTGTTGGGAGAAAAGACCTTCTTAGTTCAATTTGAGGATAATTATTTTCTGGTTTTGCTTTAGCTTTCTTTTTGGTAAACTCGGCCACGAGTTTTTTCCTGTAATAAAAGCTCTTATCATTATTTATCTCAGGTCCGTCTATACAGCCTTTGCAAAAAAGAATGTCTATTAAAGACTTGTTTAGCTGCTTTGATTTTAAAGCTTCAAAAAGCTCAAACACATTATCTGAGCCTTCTGTAGTTATATAGTTAAAATCCAAAATGTCATTTTCCAACCCTGCTGCTTAACCTTACTAAATGATGAAAATTTAAGCTTGGGCAGCTTGCTTCTTCCCGGTCATGTGGCAGTACTTTTGGGTAGGGAAAAATTCCAACAAATATTTAGAGAATCTGAAGTCAGCATCCCTGGTGCTATTGCAGGATTTGAGGGAGCAGACAAACTCCCTGGGGCCATAATATGGCACCTGGTGAACCTGACCACAAACTTTTGCGAAATAATCTTTTTGATTTTCTACCTGTCCATTTAAGATAGGAGCAATTAACCCATAGCGAAATAAAGCTATCTGTTCTCTGTCATTATCTGTCATTAATTTTTGCCTCCTTTTGGTAAAATTAAGGAGGCCAACCGGTTAACCTCTTGTAAATACTATTTTAATGTTAGTTAACCTTAATAACAAAGCAAATAGTCTGTGTTTGAAAAAATACTTTCAATTTCTTCACCTATGTAGTAAAATTAATTTGCCATAAAACATGTGTCGAAGTGATTGAAAAACCTTTTGGCGAAGGCTTCCTTTGGGAAGGAGCAAATCATTTCTAACAGTTTTATGGCTTTTTCTTTTTTATCACCGTTAAAAATGAGCTGGCTATCCATGTCCCGAAAGAATGATATGTATCTGGGAATATTTTTTATAAATCTCTTGCCGTGAGACTCAACAAGCTGTTTGTAGAAAACAATCCTATCTTTCTTCTTTTGAAAAAAATTATTTAAACTACTCATGATAACTTCAATAGAATGCTGGTAGTAAGGAAGTAGTAGCGTAGGTAAAACTGAAACAGTTTGCTTACAACATCTACACCAGTACCTGCGGATAGAAATCCTAAAACAAAAACCATGTACAATAGCATATCTCGAGTAAAAACCATGCTTTTTCATGGGTGTTACTGCCTTACATATCAAACATCTAGAAAACTCCGGGTATATGTTTCTCTGGCCATTTTCACAATATTTATTAATTGGAATCTCAAAATCATGTATGTACTGCACTTATCTTACCACCCCCAAAATAATATGATTTAATTCTATCAGATTATCTTGGGGAAGTGTTGCCTTTTTAGTGATTTTATTTTGACCAAAACTTCTAATTCTAAGATAGTTTAATGTGAGAGTTCACATCTTACCTTTAAGGGATTGAAACAAAGATACAGTGGATTTACATTATGATAGTGACGCTACGTTAGGATCTTACCTTTAAGGGATTGAAACTGGGTAAGTCAGCAATAAACCCTACTATTGTTTCTAAGTTAGGATCTTACCTTTAAGGGATTGAAACTAACAAACGAATCAACAAAGACAGGAAGGCTTATAACGTTAGGATCTTACCTTTAAGGGATTGAAACATAGACCTGAAACGAACTGAATTTGGGATATACAAGTTAGGATCTTACCTCGAAGGGATTGAAACTGATTTTGGCAATGTATGGTTTGATTATACCATAGACGAGTTAGGATCTTACCTTAAAGGAATTGAAATAACGCACAGTAAAATTTGAAAGCTGTTTTGGCTGTAACTGTAAAATTTCTTAATTAATATTTTTTACTATTCAAAATTATATATTGCCTTGTTTCTTACAGATTGTCCTCAAGATCCCATTCATTATAAGCAATCTGATAATAGTCACATCAACTTTATTGATTAAATAATAGTTGGTATAATAAAAATGACAGTATCAAAAATTGGGTGTGATTATATGGATAAAGAAAAATATCCTAATATGAAAATCTCCATAGAACTGGGAGAAGATAAACGCCTATCCGGTAGGGATCTTTTTGATCTACTAAAATACATCGATATTCATGGCTCTATAAACAAAGCGGCTAGTGAGCTGGGAATATCTTATAGATATTCATGGGGTTTGTTAAAGGATGCTGAAAAAGCCATGAACACCAAATTAGTAGATAGGCAAAAAGGGGGGCCTTCAGGGGGAGGTACTCACCTTACCGAAGAAGGAAAGAAACTACTTCAAAAATATAAAACCTTGAACGATGAGATAGATGCTCAAGTGAAGAAAATTTTTCAAAATGCCGATAAAGATCATGAGGATTCGGATTCCTTTGCTACAGAAAAAAGTAACAAGTATCTTTTGTTAGCAAGTACAAGGGAGCTTGTGGAGACAGGGCTGCTAGATGTCCTTGAGCAGGCTTTTTTTCAAGAGACTGGCATAATGGTAAAGCATATAGCTGCTGGCAGCGGGCGTGCACTGGAAATTGCCAAGGAAGGAAGAGTCGATATGGTACTAAGTCACGCTCCAGACTTGGAAGATCAATTTATAAAAGATGGGTTTGGAAAATTCAAAAAACCTATTATGACAAATAACTATATAATAGTAGGACCTAAATATAATCATTTTACTAATAACAATGACTCTGTGGATATTCACCCGATTGATGCTTTTAAAAAGATAGCTAAAGATCAGGTGCTATTTATTAGTAGAAACGATATGTCTGGAACCCATTTAAAAGAACAAGAATTATGGGAAGCTGCAGGAATTACTCCTGAAGGGCAGTGGTACTTTTGCAGCTCTGGTTTAATGGGAAATCTCAGCGTCTTGCAGTTAGCCATAGAAAAAAATGCTTATACCCTTATTGATCGTGCCACTTTTCTTATGGCAGGTGCTAAAGATAAAATGTCTATAATAAGTGATGGAACTGAAAATAACAAGGGTAGTAGCTACTTAGAGAATATCTTTTCGCTTATTTTGGTTAATCCAAGCTTTATGCCAAAAGTACATTTTCAAGAGGCATCGGTTTTTGCAGATTGGTTGACAAAAGATAATACGAAAAATATTATTGCTAATTTTGGCATTCATACTTATGGTGAACCTTTATTCAGTGTTTTTTAAATTTTTAATCCTATATATTCCTATATATTTTTTTAATTTTATAAGAATTAGAAGGAATTTGTGTAGCGAATAGAGAACTAATTTATCAGCGATATGCACTGAAAAACATAACACTGTCCGTTTGCACTGGCAAGGTTTTCTTATAAAAGTTCTGTAACGAGGCTATCGATATGCACAATTAAAACAACCAAGATGAAAAACCAGGAGGGATAAAAGTGGTAAAAGTCATGAGAAATGCTTTATCAGCATTGATTTTAATTATAGCGCTAAGTCTTATCTTAGTAGGATGTGGAGAAGAAAAACCAGAAGGGGAAGCTGGAGCCGAGGGTGTTTCAATAAGACTTGCAACTACCACCAGTACAGAGGATTCAGGTTTTTTAAATGAACTGTTGCCAATATTTGAGGACGAAACAGGACATGAGGTTAGTGTGGTTGCAGTCGGTACAGGACAGGCTTTGCAAATAGCAAGAAGTGGAGATGCCGATGTTTTAATGGTTCATGCCCCTGAACTTGAACAAAAATTTGTGGAAGCTGGTTATGGAACAGAGAGATATGATGTGATGTACAATGACTTTTTAATAGTGGGGCCTAATGAAGACCCAGCAGGGGCTTATGATTTGGATAGTTTGGAAGAAGTTTTAGAAGCTATTTCCGCTGGAGGTGAAGAAGGCAAGGCAACTTTTGCCTCCAGGGGAGATGAATCAGGCACCCACGCCAAAGAAGTGAGTTTGTGGGAAGAATTCGAAATTGATTATGAGGGTCATGAGTGGTATGATTCCCTTGGACAGGGCATGGGCGATACTCTGATAACTGCGAATGAAATGGAAGCGTATGCCCTAGTTGATAGAGGTACTTATCTATCGATGGTAAATAAGGTGGAGGATTTAAAAGTTGTTAGCGAAGGGGATGAACTTCTTAATAACCCTTACGGCATAATTCCTTTAAACCCCGATGAGTTCGAGCATGTAGAATATAAAGCGGCGAAAGATATGGTGGATTTTTTTACTCGGGATGACATTCAAGAGAAAATATCAGAATTTGGGATAGATGAGTACGGAGAACCATTGTTTTTTCCTGTTTCTGAATAATTTTTTGAATAGAGCTGAACTTTGCTCTTAATTAACGGAGGAATAATTCCTATGGATGTTTTTATATCAGGGTTAACTGAAGCATTTAACTTACTGATAGGTTTAGACCCTTATGTGTTAGATATAATTTCAGTTTCTATGACGGTTTCTGGTATAGCTCTAGTGATAGCCGCTTTGATAGGTATTCCTTTGGGGGCTTTTATGGGGCTAACTAATTTTCCCGGCAAGCATTTTGTAGTGGCTCTATTGTACACAGGGATGGGTTTTCCTCCTGTAGTTATAGGATTGTTCGTATTTATATTACTTTCTAGGGCTGGTACCATGGGTTCCCTTGATTGGCTTTTCACACCCAATGCAATGATCTTTGCCCAGTCAATAATATCTTTTCCATTAGTCGCTGGGTTTACCATGACTGCTGTGATGGGAGTAGATCAGAGCTTGCTGCAGCAGCTCAAGGCCCTAGGAGCCACTAAAAAGCAAATACTCTGGGCTACCGTGAAGGAAGCTAGATTAGGGGTTTTGGTTTCAATAATTGCTGGCTTTGGGGCGATAATTTCAGAAGTTGGAGCTGTAATGATGGTCGGTGGAAATATAGAAGGTAAAACCAGGGTGCTTACCACAGCAGTGGTGTTAGAAACAAGGCAGGGTAATTTTGGCGTGGCCATGAGCTTTGGTTTGATACTTCTTGCCATCACCTTTATAGTAAACTTTACAATGCTGCATTTTCAAAAAAGGAAGTTGTTGGGCCGTGACTAATACCAAGACATATTATTTAAAGAATATCTCAAAAACTTATAGTGGTAAAACTGTCCTCAATATTGATGATTTATCCATTTACAGCGGTGAAATCATGGGACTACTAGGTGCTAGCGGCTCTGGAAAGAGTACTTTGTTGAGATTATTGAATTTTATAGAGCCTACTGATACAGGAGAAATAAGGTTTTTGGACGAGACCTATGATAAAAATACCCTTCCGGATTTATCAACCCGGCGCGAAATAACTACGGTTTTTCAAAGGCCTCATTTATTGACTACATCAGTGTGGCAAAATGTAGTTTATCCCCTCAAAATCAGAAATCAAATAGTTGACCATGATGAGGTGGAAAAAGTCATTTATAAGCTAGGGCTCACTGACTTAAAAAAGCAAAGGGCCGACAAATTATCTGGTGGTGAAGCTCAGAGGGTTTCTCTAGCTAGAGCTATAATCTTCAAACCCCAGGTTCTTCTATTAGATGAGCCTACTTCAAACTTGGACCCTGCAAATTTGAAAATCATTGAGGATATTATTTATGATTATGCCTGTGAAGAAAAAGCAACTATAATAATGGTCACGCACAATGTTTTTCAAGCCAAAAGACTAGCAGATAAAGTTAGTTTGCTTTATAAGGGAGAATTAGCAGAAGTTAATAACAAGGAGGAGTTCTTTAATAATCCTAGAAGTGAGATAACTGAAAAATTCTTATCGGGAGAACTGATCTTTTAAAATATTAAAATCAAAACATGGGAAGTTAGTAGAAAAGTTATACCGCTGCCTATAAAATGGCAGCGGTATTTTAATTCAGTTTAAGGGATCCAATCATTAACTAATTCTCTGTTTTCATCTATCCATTCTAATGCAATTTCAATTGCTTCATCTTCGCTTTCTACATCTTCCATAATTTTCATAAGTTCTCCCAATGTTTCATCATCTACATAAAAATTGCTTAATAATTCTGCAACATCAGGTTTTTCCTCTTCAAGGCCATTTCTTGTGACAACATGAATCATTTCGGCCTCGCCAAAAGTTCCTTCAGGATCTTCTAGGAATTTTAAATCCCATTGGGCAAATTTCCAGTGAGGAGTCCATCCGGTAACGACAATTGGCTCTTCATTGTCATATCTGGTTTGTAGTTCTGCTACCATTCCTGATTCACTACTATCCAACAAAGTAAAATCTGATAAGCTATCGTATTCTTCTAGGGCAGTTTCCGTCGCCTGCATCAATCCGGCCCCAGGTTCTATCCCGGTAATTTCTCCTTCTAGTTCTTCTTTATATTCATCTAATTCAGTAACAGAATCTATGTCCATATATTCTGGGACTACTAAACCTATTTTTGCATCTTCATACACTATATTATGGTCGACTAAACCGTCTTTATTATCTTCAAAGTAGTCCATATGAGTTACTGGGAGCCATGCGGCCATATAAAAATCCTGATTACCTGCTGCTACATCTGTAAATATTCCACCTAGATCAGCTAAAGTAAGGTTAACATCATAGCCCATCTCTTCTTCAAGGATTGCTGTTACTACATAAGTTTTCGCTGATGTACATGACCAGTCAGCATAAGGCAAATGTATTTCATTGTTTGCATCTTCCCCTTTTCCGTCCACATCGTCACATCCTGTAATGCTCACCAAAAAAATCCCTGTTACAAAAGCTAAGGTTAGCAATATGCTTAATTTTGTTTTCAAAGTTTAATCCCTCCTGAATAGTTTTGTTAGCTAACAGGTTCAGATTATATACCAGTAATTGATTCAAATCAAACTCTGATATCAAACCTATATTCACCTATATCCATAACTAAAGGGGATGAAGATAATTAAATAAGCTATTTAGCATAAACTAAATGTATTCTTTGACTTGTTTAAATATACTCTACTTTTATTTCCCTATTATAAGGTGCTGGACATACACCCCATCTTTTGGATGGTGCCTTGCAGATAATATTGAGCATCAAGTATTTGCAGATGGAAAACAAAATCCCAATTTAGTAAGAAAATACACTTTAATTTTATTGCAGCAATATATTCCGATATTTAAAAGTTTTTATTAATACATCTACGGATCGGGTACACGAAGTTTAATCGTAAATACTTGTGTTTTATTGATAGATTGCTTGCTAAATACCAACGCTCACAAGCATTTGCAAAATCGTCCAAATCAAAAGTTCGCTTATGGTATTTAGCAAGCAATTTAAGAGAAAATCCAAAAGGTTTGCTTATTAAACTTCGTGTACCTTCCCTACCGAGATGTGTGTTGTAAATTGCCAATTATTATTATGGCAAACAAAGGCTAAATACTTAAAGTCAAAGTGCTTAGGCTAGTCAATTAGAGCTTTTACAAGCCCTTCACTTTAGTGATGGGTGATTGACTTTCGCGATGGCCCATACTATAATCACCCCTAAGATCAAATGATAGATCAAATGAAAAATACTTGCACTAACGGTAGTAGGATCTATTGCCGTAATATTCAACTGAGCTGCAGGGATGTATATGAGGAGCCAGGCAGCGGAACCTATTACGATTCCTTTTAGAATGGATTGTCTTGTACTAGTGGCCATCAAAAAATAAACTGCCAATATTCCTAAAATACCTGCAATGGCATAATCAGCATATGTACCTACGACCAGATAAGAAAAAGCGTCATGGGGTTCAACGGGTAAAACAGTAGTACTGGCGAGGTGACTTAGAGGTTCTACCGATCTATCTATCCTGTAGACAATGTATTCTATAATTATCTTAATAGTATTTGCTACAACTCCTGCTACCACGCCTAATGTTATTTTATCATGGATTTTAACCATTATAGCACCTCGGATTCAAACAAAAAATACTAAGCCCAATTCCATGCCAGCTTTTCATGTTTTGCAATATCGTAATAATGATTCATGGCTTAGTATTGGTAGAAGAAAAGACTCATATACAAAGAAGGCCCAAGTACAATCTTATATACAAATCTAAAATTGCTTGGGCCTTCTTATGACTTATTATTTGAATTTATATTTAGTTATATTTCAACCTTGTTTTCTCTGCTTTAGCCTTTGTCCTAACTTATAAATTCCAAACCCTATTCCTCCCAAGATGATGAAGTACAGGAGGGTACCAGAGAGAAATACTGCCAGGCCAGTTCCGGCGGCTATAACTCCATTTATACTGTTAGTAAAGGCGGCAGCCATTCTTTGGCCAAGGCCGATAATCCCTTCCGCTTCTATTTGAGCATCTAAAGACTCCTTCTCCGTAATAGTCAAATTGATGGTGGAGTAACTTATCAGATCGTCGAGTTGTTCTAACCGGGCACTCATTGTCTCTATATCTCCTCTTACTTCTGTTAAGGCTTTTTCTACAGTTATGATATCCTCCACAGTATCAGCTGCATCAAGAATTTCCAGGTATCTTTCTTCTTGTCTGAGTAGGTTTCGTAATCTAGCGTCCATATCAACGTATTCAGTAGTTACATCATCGCTGTAGGTGTCCATGGATGTAACTTCTCCCAAGCTTTCAAAAAAATCCATACATTCTTGGAAAAGTTCATAAGGAATCCTAGCGGTGACACTTCCCGAAATAACTCCATCTCTGTCAGTCCTAAAACTAGAGCTTTCCATATAGCCGTCAATATCCTTTAAATAACCTTCGATTTTTGCCCTGGTATCTTCAGCACTTTCCACTAAAATACCCATGTGACCGTTGAGAATCAACTTTCTTTTGGTGGTGATATCAATTTTCAGATCATCAGCAATTTTAGAAGCGGTTTCTTCTGCAATCCTGCTTTCATCTGCTGTTGCTGGTCTTGATTCGGATACTTCTTGTGCAGTATCTTCAAAAGCACATGAACTCAAAATAAGAGTTAACACAAAAAAAGTAGATAAAATTAAGCCATAATACTTTAAAATTCTAACCATCCCCTCAAATTCTCATTTTAAATTCTTATCTTAGTTTACCACTAACAAATAAGAAAGTATATCACCCAAAAGGGTGATATTAAGAGGGAACAAGAACACAAAAGGACCGTCCCCTTGCGCACGCGGATATTAATAACTTGCTGAAGGTATTGGATAAATTTTTGCAGTTAAAAGCAAAAGAGCTGTTATACCTATTTAATAAGTATAACAGCTCTTTTTAACTGCAATAAACTTTTATTATTTATTCATACGCTCGCTGTTTAGTTTAGGCAGATTTTTTCTTACTTGTTGAACTCTGTACCTGATTTGACATTGTTTCAAAAGTTTTATTCATCATGTTCATCCAACTTTCAAATTGTTGCTCTGCTGCTTTAACAGGGGCCATGGTTATTTCTGAATCGGGCATAGTATTCATAACATTAAAGGGATTAACAAAATTAGTCATGTTGTTCTCGTTAATTTTATTTGTCCATTTTTTCATCATTTCTTGTTGTGACTGGGCCATCTGCTGCCAAACAGACAAACTTTTTGAACTAAATTTTGTAGCGAAATCATCTAAATTAAGTTCTTTAGACATTTCCTCAAAGGATGATAAAAGTTCCTTTTGCATCTTCAAACAATCGTTCATACCTTCTTTACAATTTGCCTCAAATGTTTCAAAAATTTGGTTTTTAGTCATTAATAACCTCTCCTTTTTCTAACCATCTTTGCTAATCTTTCTAAATTAAGATTACTTATTAAGTATATCAGCTATATGAAACTAGGTATTGTAAATTTTAAATATAAATTTGTACAAATTTGTGGTAAAAATTTTTCACATAAATAAAAGCTAGATCATATCTATAGATATGATCTATAGTTGTTATTGAAACTATTGGCAAAAACTATTTGTTAACGAGCTGTAATTTATTATAATTAGAGATAGAAGTGTAAATTAATGGAGCTATATTATGGCTATATTATGATTTTGAAAGAGGGGATATGGAAAATGGCTGCTAAAGATTACCTGATTTTAATCACATCACAATCTCTAGGTAGTGGCGCTGAAGAACTTGGCAAGAAACTTATGGGCAGTTATATATACACATTGGCACAAATTGAGGCAGTAGAAAAACTACCAACTCATATTTTGTTTATTAATTCAGGGGTTTATCTTGTAACCGGTGAATCGAACTCTTTGGATGAACTGAAGGAACTAGAAAAGAAAGGCGTGAAGATACTGGCTTGTGGCACATGCCTTAATTATTTTGCTTTAGAAGATAAAATTGAGGTTGGTGAGGTAAGTAATATGCAGCTAAATGTGGAACTCCTTACTGAAACTGATAAAGTTATAAGTATAAACTAGTAAAAAATAAACTTTAATTTTACTGCTGCAGTATATTCCGATATTAAAAGTTTTTATTAATACATCTAAGAATGGGGTACACG
>CAZCIZ010000064.1:0-14369 GCA_964498995.1 uncultured Clostridia bacterium
AACTTATCTCCATATACTGCTGCAATAAAATAAATCAGTTATTTTCATTACTGGTAGTTAAGAATTTGTTTATAAAATGTTAAGTAATAGGCGTTATGCTAATGTTAGAGAAGATTAGCATAGGAGTGACTTAAAATGAGTTATGAATCTGTAGAGGGGCCTGAATATTCTTATCAAAAAGGAAGAAACAGTGCTGAAAGCCCTATTGTGAGCATGTTTGAAGAAGATTTTGCTATGAATCTTTTAGGCAAAAGTTTTGTTGAAATAAAGGAAGTGCTTGGAGAACCTGATGAAGAGGGTTATAGCAAGCAACGACGTGGGCTGCACAACTATATAATGCGTTTTAAGCATAAAAATGGAACTATTATCTTTAGTTCACCAAAAAATATGAAAAATAAAGTAGCAGTCAGTATCATCCTGGTTTAATCGCCATCATTAATATTCCCCTGTTTTTGTCATTTCGGATTAACGAAAGGGTAACCGCCCAAAGGAAAGCTAAAAAAGCCTACAGATATTAATTAGCTAATATCTGTGTTAAGTACTATTTAATTATTTAGGAGGACATTTAATGTTTAAAGAGTCGATAGTTGTTGGTAGAGTTTTTGGAATTCCTGTTAAAATTCATTTTACTTTTCTGTTTATTATTCCTTTTTTGGCTTGGGTGCTGGGAAGTAATATTGGTTTTTCTGCAGAGAGGGTAGGGGTACCTGTAGAAAGTCTTCTATTAAATCCCTATTTATCCGGTCTCATAATGGCTCTGGCCCTTTTTGTTAGTGTACTTTTACATGAGATGGCTCATTCCCGTGTAGCACAAAATCAGGGGCTTGCCATTAACAGTATAACGTTAATGTTTTTTGGGGGAATAGCACATTTAGAAGAAGGCTTAGAAGATCCCAAAAAAGAAGTTTGGATTGCAATGGCCGGTCCTGCGACCAGCTTAATAATCGGATTTATTCTTTTAATAACTTTTTCTGTATTTAATGTTCAATTTTTACCGGATTTAAAAGTTATAGGAATTCATCTTGGACAGATCAATATTTTTCTTGCTTTATTTAATCTTATACCTGCGTTTCCTACTGATGGCGGCAGGATTATGAGGTCACTTATCGCACGACGGTCATCGTATCTTGATGCCACACGAATTGCTACAACTGCAGGAAAGTTTTTTGCTTTTTTGTTTGTTTTGTTTGGGTTTCTTTCAGGCAATTTCATCTTGATATTTATTGCAATTTTTATATTTATAGGGTCTTCCCAGGAATATCAGCAAACTTTATACCGGACAAGCCTGACAGATTTTAAAGTTAAAGATCTTATGACAAAAGATGTTTCAATTGTAGATGAAAATATTACTGTAGAAGAATTATTACAAAAGATGCTTACTGAATTACATTCAGGTTATCCCGTATTTTCAGAAGGAGATTTAACGGGTTGTGTTACTATTAGTGATACAAAAAAAGTCGATCCCGGTGAACGTAATAATTATAAAGTAAAAGATATTATGTCTAGAGATATCAAAATAGTTTTACCTGATGATGATGTCTACCAAGTCTTGAAAAAACTATCTAGTTATAATATTGGGCGTCTTATGGTGGTTGAAAATGAAAATCTGTTTGGAATCATTACACGTTCTGATGTTATGAAAGGTTTTCGTCTCCGCCAAATTCAAGCAACTAGCTAGCACCAAAGAAAGAATTTGTATGGCTAAAAGAAGTAGACAAGTTTGCCCTGACTAACTCTATTTACAACCTCGACAATGCTTATCAGTGAACCTCCCCCGATTTGAGAGACACCAAGAACAGAGTTATAATGGTGTCAATATTTTAAGGGAGTGTGTTTGTTAACATATGAAAATCAGACATATGAAAAACAAACTAAAAAAAATATATTCGGAGTCCAAAAAGTTTATTAAAAAGCAGGGAGTTGAACGAACTATTATTGCAGTATTGTGCTTGTGCCTGGTACTTACTTTAATTACATTTGCTTATTCAACATCTAATCTGCGTGAGGCTAAGTCTGAGCTTGAGCACGAAAATGCTCTTTTAAAAAAGGAACTTTCTACATTAGAAATGGCTGAAGATTATGAGATCCGCAGGATGAATGTTACAAAATACGCGCCCCTTGACTCTGCTGCTAGGGTAGGCTGGGATTATTCAGGTGATAGAGAGATAACAGCGAGCGGTGAAGAAGTTGTGCCTGGAAAAACTGCAGCAGCTGGTCCCAATATTCCTTTTGGAACTGAAATCTATGTTGAAGGAAAAGGTTGGTACACGGTTAAGGATCGAGGAGGCAGAATTGGAGCTAATGAGATAGATCTAGCCACCGAATCTAAAGAAACCTCGCAAGAATGGGGCATACAGGAAAGGTTGGTTATTTTTGATACCCCTTAATTGAAAAGACTACTTGAAGATACTTTGTTTAAATCGGCCAGTTTGGCCTTTTTTTTTGTTTGGGAAATGTTTTATAAATGATAAAATAAAAATAAATAATCATTGATAAATTCTCGACAAGGAGGAAGTTAATATGAAAGTAAAGCAGTTAATAGAAAAGGAGAACAATGAATCCATTAAAGACCAAGTATTTATGTTGACTAAAAAAGACAAGAGATCTTTTAATAATAAGCCGGGTAGTTTTGTTACTATGGAATTATCTGATGATAGCGGTAAGATTATGGCGATAAAGTGGGAAGATCCAGGGGAGCTCTTTGATTCTCTTTCGACAGGGGACATAGTTAAGATAAATGGTAAGGTGAGTGAATACAGAGGTGCTAAGCAGGTTATTGTAGATGAGATAGAGATGGAAGTGGGCGATTTTAATAAAACTGATTTTATCCCAAAAGTAGAAAATCATGAGGGATTGAAGGATGACTTTAATAAACTGGTTAGTACAATGGAAAATGAGTTTAAAGAAAGTGAGAAGGGATACTTTGAAATACTGTCTAATTTTTTAGAAAGTGAGTACTATGAGGATTTTTTGATTTGGCCGGCAGCGATAAAATTTCATCACGAAAAACTCGGAGGTTTGTTGATGCATACTTTGAATGTGGCTCGTCATGTTTACTCCTATTCCAAGAAAGAGTCTAAAGTAAATTTTGCCCGGGCAATGTTAGGAGCGATATTCCATGATATTGGCAAGATCCATGAATATTCCTTCGAAAGTGGGGCCACAAAGATGACCCAGGATGGTATGTTGTTTGGACATAAAGTTTTGGGGATGGAAATTGTGAAAGGCTTATGCCAAGATACTAATATATCAAATGAAGATAAAAGGCTTTTACTCCATATAATTGCCAGCCATCATGGTAAACAAGAATACGGGGCGATTACCGAGCCCAAAACACCTGAGGCAGTTTTGGTTCATCATGCTGATTTGATGGATGCTGAGTGTTACAAGGTTATAGATGCATTAGAAAATATTGAAGAGGGAGATTATGGGTATTCGGATAAATACAAGGGATATGTGTACAAATCAGAGAATTATTGATATAGTAAGTGTAAAGAGAAGGTAAATTGAATATGATTTTTAATAAAGGGGTGACTTATTATGGAGAGTCTGAACAGCAAGCTTTTGAGAAATGTGGAAAATATAGCGATGGTAGGTTTGTCGCCTGATGAAAGCAAGTATAGCAATATAGTTGCTAGTTATTTAGAAGGGAAGGGGTACAATGTTATACCCGTTAACCCGAATTATGATGAAATCATGGGGAAAAAAACATATAATTCATTAAGTGATATCTCTGCAGATGAGCAGGTAGAACTTGTAAGTATATTTAGGCCCGGTGAAGAGGTGCCTGAGCTTGTTAGAGAAGCTATAGTGCTAAATGTTACTGGTGTTTGGGCCCAGGAAGGAATTATAAGTGAAGAAGGAAAGTCAATAGCAGAAGAAAAAGGTGTGATCTATATCATGGATTGCTGTATCAAAAAAGTTCATGAAGCGCTATTTCAATAATTTAAAAATCATTCATATTAGGTACTATACCTTTGCTGATTAATAAGACTGTAGCTAGTTAGGTAGGTGGATGCTGATTGGTAGATATAATAGGCCAGGTTTCTAAGCAAGTTAATATTAAATCTGGCCAGGTACAAAGAGTCATAGATTTGATAAAAAAGGATGGGAATACCATCCCTTTTGTGGCCAGGTATCGTAAAAATGAAACAGGAAACTTGTCTGAAGAAGACCTTGATTCTATTGTGAATGAATGGGATTACCTAAACAACTTGGAACAGCGAAAACAAGAAATAAAGGAAACTTTGGAAACCAGGGATGTTCTTACCCCGGAACTAGAAAATGCTGTAGCGGCGGCAAAAACCCAACAAGAACTTTTGGAAATATACAAACCATATAAACAGAAGAAAAAGACGAGGAAAATGAAAGCAGAAGAAAGAGGATTAGGCCCTTTGGCGGCAAAGTTGATCAAGGGTCAAATTTGTTCTACTGATGAATTACAACAGGAAATTGCAAACTACATCAGTGATGAAGAGGGCGTAAGCGCAGAGGATGAAGTCCTGCAGGGTGCCAAGGATATAATAGCAGAGAAATTAGTGGAAAAACCTGAAAATAGAAGTATAGCCAGGGGACTATGTGAACGAGAAACTTTTATAAGTGTTAAGAAGAAAGATAAGGCTATCGATGATAACAAAGTTTATCAGGATTATTATGAGTATGATGAGGGTTTTTCGAAAGTTCCTTATCATAGATTTATGGCAATAAATAGAGGGGAAAGAGAAAATGTATTGAAGGTGAAATTTCTTTCTCCAGGGGAAAAGATTATCGACAAAATCAAAGAAAAGGAGTCAGTTTATTTAAAAGGTACTTCGAAGGAGATTATAGAATCTGCTATCACAGATGGATGCAAGAGGCTACTAATTCCTTCAATTGAGAGAGAATTAAGGGCGACTAAATTAGAAAAAGCAGAAGAAAGAGCAATCAGCATATTCAGTAAAAACTTAGAAAACCTACTAATGCAATCTCCCATAAAAGGTAAAGTAATAATGGGAATTGATCCGGCATATAAGTCCGGATGTAAAGTAGCCATAATAGACAGTAGAGGCGATTTATTGGAGACAGGGGTTATTTACCCTACTTCACCTCATAACCAGTGGAAAAAAGCTGAGACTACTCTTTTGGATATGATTGAAACTTACAAGGTAGAGATTATAGCCATCGGGAATGGAACTGCATCTAGGGAAACAGAAGAGTTCGTGGCAGGGGTTATTACATCAAGGTCTGATACTGAAGATGTCCATTATGCGATTATAAGTGAAGATGGAGCAAGCGTTTATTCTGCTTCAAAATTGGCTAGGGAAGAATTTCCTGAACTTGATGTGCAGGAAAGAAGTGCGATTTCCATAGCACGCAGGGTTTTAGATCCCCTTGCGGAGTTGGTCAAGATAGACCCAAAGTCCTTGGGCGTTGGTCAGTATCAGCATGACCTTTCCCAGAAAAAGCTGGATAAAGCTTTATTTTTTGTGGTGGAAAAAGTGGTAAACCAGGTAGGTGTTGATGTGAACACCGCTTCTTTGTATTTGCTTAAAAATATTTCAGGGTTGAATAAGAACACCGCTGCAAACATTGTCAAAAAACGGTCTGAAATAGGAGGATTTGAATCAAGAAAAAAATTGAAGTCAGTAAAAGGCTTAGGAGAGAAGACTTTTGAACAAAGCGCTGGTTTTTTAAGAGTTGTAAATGGCAAAACCCCTCTGGACAAGACGTCTATACATCCTGAGTCATATTCCATTGCAAAAGAGTTCCTTGATTTTATGGGGATGGATCAGGATACGATTGGATTGGCAGAGTTAAAATCAAAAACCGGCGAATTGCTAGATGAAATAGGAAGGGACAGCGATAAAGGCCAGAAGTTATCCCGGAAATTTAACTGTGATATATATACTTTAATGGATATTTTAAAGGCTTTAAACAAACCTCAACATGATCCCAGAGAAAAATTTGACAAACCCAGACTTAAAAAAGATATATTAAAACTTGAAGATTTAAAAGAAGGCATGGTATTGGAAGGCGAAATCAAAAATGTTGTAGACTTTGGTGCTTTTGTTGATCTTGGAATTAAAGAAAACGGGCTTATTCATATCTCCAACTTAAGTGATAAATTCATCAAACACCCTCTGGAAGTAGTGGGGATAGGCTATGTAGTAACTGTTGAAATTATAAGCTTAGATAAAGATAGGGGTAGAATTGGCCTAAGAAAAGTTTAGAAAGGAGCCATATTGAAAAATGTATATGGGTTTTCAAATAAATCTAGCAACTATCCTCGTAATAACAGGGCTGGCTTTGATACTGTATGGAGGAATTTTGGCATATAAATTTATTTTTTTCAAGGACTATAGATTCAAGCTATCAAGCTTGTTTTTGGATATTATGATTGTATTATCTTTAATTGGTGTGTTCTTGTTAACATTATCTCCTGTACAAGGATTTCAACTTCAACCTGTGTACCTATCCGCCAACTTGGTTCCTTTTAATAATATTATGGAGATGTTTGCCTTTTCCACTAATGAAACCATAATTAGAATGGTAGGGGGAAACATAGTATTATTCATGCCTTTTATCTTTTTTTTGACCCTTCGTATG
This sequence comes from uncultured Clostridia bacterium, assembly GCA_964498995.1. GTDB lineage: Bacteria > Bacillota > Natranaerobiia > Natranaerobiales > Natranaerofabaceae > Natranaerofaba. The sequence goes on from CAZCIZ010000064.1 coordinate 6,586, forward strand.
GCTGGTTCTTTTTCCCTGCTTAGAATTATCCTGATTGGTATAACCCTGTCTTTATTTATAGAAACCCTTCAGCTATTTCATCCGTTAAGACAGACAAATGTAGATGACGTTATTTTGAATAGCCTTGGTGTTATTCTCGGCGTGTTGTTGGCTCTAATATTTAAAAGATTAACGGGGTTTAGAGGGGGCAAAAATTTTGGTTGAAACCACTAATGCTAATAAAAGACAAAATCTGTACAAAAATCGGTACAATGTTATACTTTTTGATCTAGATGGTACCATATCTGATCCCAAAGAAGGCATAGTGAATTCTATAAAATATGCCCTTTCAAAATTTGGGATACAGGAAGATGATGATAAATTTCTAGAAAAGTTTATAGGTCCTTCTTTGTATGATGCTTTTAGAGACTTTTACTTTTTTGAAGGAAAAGAATTATATACAGTGGTAGAATTATACAGGGAATACTTTTCAGAATTTGGGATGTATCAAAACAAATTATATCCAGGAATGAGAGGGCTTTTGGACAACCTGTATGATGCAAACAAAAAGCTCATATTAGCAACTTCAAAGCCTGCTGTCTTTGCCAGAGAAATTGTCGATTACTTTGAACTGCAAAAATATTTCGGAGAGATTTTTGGTAGTAATCTTGATGGCACCAAGGTATCAAAGGCTGAATTGATTGAGCTTGCTTTGCAAAGATCCAATGATAATCCTGTGATGATAGGAGATAGAAAATATGATATCATTGGGGCAAAGGAAAACGGGATTAGCAGTATTGGAGTTTTATACGGATATGGTTCTAAAGAGGAACTGTCAGCTTGTGAGCCGGATTACCTGGTTGAAAGTGTCGATGAATTAAAAAATGTTTTGCTATGATTGTTTGTTATTTTTTGTTTTGTTATTTTTTGTAATGAAATAATTATCGGGAGAGGATAATGACTTGAATTTGATCAACAATGGCTTGTATTCTAGTTTGAGGTGGAAAATATTTGTCTTATTAATTTGGACTCTGTTGGTATTCTATCCAAACCCCAGCAAAATTGGTGTTACCTTCGCAAGATTAATTAATCCCCCAATTGCACCAGAAACTATCCCCGTGGAAATTTTAGACAATGCTCGAAATTTGGAAAATAATGAAATTGAAAGGTTTGTGTTGAATTATATTCCTTATCAATATGACTGGCAAACATTTAATTTACCCTGGTACTATCCGAGTGTAGATGAGGTTTTGGCTAACGAAACAGGTGACTGCAAGTCCAGGATGATTTTATTAGCTTCTATTTTGGAAGCTTTGGATCGAGATTATGAACTTCGCTATTCAATAAATCACTTTTGGGTTCATTATGACGGGAAAAAGGATAGTTATATTGAGAGGGATGGAACTTTTTTGTTTTGTGAAGAAGAAGGGTTTCAACTACCGGATTTTCAGTGGGATGTAACTTATAGAAGTTATAATAATTTCATGTATCACATGCCAGAAAGCAAAAAGCTATTAATATTGATAGGTTTTATCGTTCCAAGATGGATTGAAAGAAAGACAAGCCTTAATATAGAAAAAATCAATAGATAAAATTGTAAATATAGACAAGGATAATGAATACTAATGTCGAAATAATATTAAAGGAAGATTTGAACAATATTTAGCGTTAACTTTAACTTTAGCTAAAGAATTTTAGGAGGGATTGTTATGACTGCAAAAGTAGGAGGGTTTGCTCCCCATTTTCAAGGGAAAGCTCTAGTGGGAGATGAGATTAAAGAGGTGAAGTTGTCCGATTATGAAGGTAAATGGTTAGTATTGTGTTTTTATCCAGGAGATTTTACCTTCGTTTGACCTACGGAAATAGCAGCAGTTGCTGCTAAGTACGGCGAATTACAAGAGCTTGGAGTGGAAGTGTTGTCTGTAAGTACGGACAGCAATTTCAGTCATAAAATCTGGAAGGAAATTGAGCTTAACGAGATGGTTGATGGAGGAATTCCGTTTCCCATGGTTGCTGATACAAATGGTGAAATAGGAAGGGCTTATGGTGTTTACAACCAGGATGCCGGGGTTAATATCAGAGGTAGGTTTATTATTAATCCCCAGGGTAAGATTCTGGCTATGGAAGTTTTGACCCCTGAAGTAGGTAGAAATGTTTCTGAGCTGATCAGGCAGGTTAAAGCATATCAGCATGTAGAAAAGACAGGTGAAGTTACTCCTTCAGGTTGGGAGCCTGGCAAGAAAACATTAAAGCCAAATCCGCAACTGGCAGGAAAGGTATGGAAAGAGTGGAGTGTAAAGGATAACTATTAGTAAATGATAGTTATTGTCGATTTTTATAATAAGCAGTCCTTTTTTATAAAGGGCTGCTTAATTGCTATCAGAGATGTTTTGTGATATCATTTTCCTAAATTATAGAGGTGTGGTAGATTTGGACAAGTACTATAAGATTCTTGGCCTTAATAGGGGAGCCAGTAAAAGAGAAATTAAGAAAAAATATAAGGAGCTCGTACAGGAGTATCATCCTGATAAGCATTTTAATACACCATACTACCATAGCGCCGAAGAAGAGTTTAAGAGGATAACTGAAGCCTATAAACAGCTTTTGAATCATGATAGCTTTAATTTAGATAGGGTAGGTAATGCTCATTGCAAGCATCACCCTGATACTGTAGCCAGGGGAAAATGTGTATTTTGCGGGAGCTTGCTGTGTGATGGTTGTGATTATGGTCATGGTGTAACCGCTTGTAAAGTTTGTATAGAAGAATACAATGCAAAATATGATAAGCATTTAAAAATTCCCATATTTAGCTCGTTCTTGGTTGTGATCCTAGGTGTGATTGTAGCAAACGTAATCGCTTTTTTATCTCCCGCCGTTGGCAACTTTTATCTTTCTGTTGCTATCATAATCTATTTTCTTGGAATCTTGTGGTCATATGACATTATTGATCATTATAATAAATCTAGCAAGCTCGGCATTATTTTGAGATGGATATTTATACTGTTACTTGGATGGATAATAGGGTTTTTTACTACACTTATAAAGGTTATTACCGCTATATTTAGATATTTTAAATCTAACTGAATAACACTTGCGAAAACTTTATAATTTATGTGCTATTATTTACTATATTGATATAGATATAAGTGGTAGAAAATATTTGGGGCAGGTGTATTTATAATTGGGAACAGGAAAAATAAATTTACCATATCAGGGAAAAGAGTACGGATTGGAATATAAAGTGATTAAAAGCAAGAGAAAAACTATCGGTATTTCTATAAACGATGCTAAAGAGGTTACAGTAAAAGCACCCCACCAGGCTGAAAACGATATAATAGAATTTGTGCTGCAAAAGAAAGCTAACTGGATTATGAAAAAACTTAAAGAAGCTAATGAGATTACTCCACCACCACCTCCAAAGGATTATGTTGATGGTGACAAGTTGTTATACCTTGGTGAATACTTTCCTGTAGAGGTAAGAGAATATAATGGGGTTGCAAAAACCAATATATCTTTTAAAAAGGATAAAATATTGATTGAAATTTTTTCCTACTATAATACTATTGATGAAAGACGGGAGCTAATTAAAGAAGGCCTGGTAAACTGGTATAGAAAAATGGCGAAAAAAGTTATAGTTAATAGGGTCGGGCAATTTTCCAATGTTGTAGGTGTCACGCCTAATCAAGTCAAAATTAAAACTCAAAAAAAACGTTGGGGGAGTTGTAGCTCTAAAGGTAACCTGAATTTTAATTGGAAGTTGATAATGGCACCATTGCCGATTTTGGATTATGTTGTGGTCCACGAATTGACACATTTAATACATTCTAATCATTCTAAAGAATTTTGGGCTGAAGTTAAAAAGGTGATACCTGACTATTTGGAATGCCGGGAATGGCTTAAGGTGAAGGGGAATACCCTTGAAGTTACTTAAATAGACTTAATTTGCAGTTGAGTCTATTTTGGAGGAGTTTGGATGAAAAGAGTTCTTGAGCGTTTTGAGGGTGAAATTGGAGACATACAACTACAAGATAATAATGGCCATTTTGAAATAATCGCTAGCGGAGTATTTTTAATGTCTACTGCTAGTGGTGAGAGTGAAAAAGAAATGGTAAGGTTAGCCATTGAACAGCTCAAGGATAAAAAGATAATTAATGTACTGATTGGAGGACTTGGTGTAGGCTATTCTGTAATGGAAGCCTTGGAACACGATAAAGTTAAGTTTGTGGAAATAGTGGAGATAGAAGAAGCAATTATTAAGTGGAATGAAAAGTACTTTTCTAGTTATAATAACAATGTAATTTTTGACAGCAGGGTTAATGTATTTCATAATGATTTATTGAACTTTGTAGAGGATTATAGGATTAATGAAAATTTTGATTTAATTGTCCTGGATGTGGATAATGGGCCGGACTGGTTGGTAAGGGAAGAAAATAAAGCATTATATGGTAGTCGAGGATTACAAATATTAAAAGAAGCCATTACCCCCGGAGGAATAATAGTAGCCTGGTCAGCCACAAAAAATACATCCTTCAAAAAAGAGATGAAGTCTGTATTTTCTAAAGCTTATATACATGAACTAGAACTCTTTGATCAAAAAAAGAGGCCCTTTAAAAATTATCTATATTTTGGAATCAAAGCTTGAATTGAAGGAATTTATACTATTATAATAGTATTTATCACAACTCAAAATTAAACTATATTAAATAATTTGCTAATCCAAAAGCTGATAGAAGCCGTAGCGCTTGCTATAAAAGTTCCCCAGGCTAAATCTGCCAAGGTTACAATTAAAGGCCAACCTTTTAAAGTCGCATGATTTGTCAAATCATAAGTTGCATAAGTGATCAAGCCAAAGAAAGCACCAGCCAATAAAGCGTAGCTGAAACTGTTATTTGTTAGAGCTGGATTAATAACAAAAAAGACCAATCCTGCAATAAATATCAGATAAAAGATAATTGCTGCCAACCAGTTCACATTTGTCTTCATTAAGGAGCCCAGATGTTCTTGGTAGAAGTTTCGAGCAATAAAACCCAACCAAATCATGTCAATGATTAAGAAAACCACCAAGGCAATGCCGAATATTTTCAAAATTTGTATCATTCAACTCCCCCTTATGAAATCTTTTTTACACTTTTGTAGTGTAATAACTATCAGTATCTTCTTACTACATGAGAATAAAACACATTAAGCTTTAGTTTTTGACTTCAGTTTTCTTGGCAGCCCGGGAATAAATTTGTTAGTCTGTGCTGCGTATTGTTTGTATCCAGGGCGTTTTTTCATTGATTTTTCTTTTAAAGGCACTCCCGAGACAAACAAAAGCAGTACAGTGATAACCACAGGACTAATTATTGTGATATAAACAGGCACACTGTTCAAGGAAATGATGAAAATTCCCCACCACATAGTACTTTCTCCAAAATAATTTGGATGCCGGGTATATTGCCATAATCCCTTGGTCATTAATTTCCCCTTGTTACTAGATTTTTGAATAAAAGATCTTAACTGAGCATCGGCCACAACTTCAAAGTAAAAACCGATGATCCAAATGATGAGTCCTAAATATCCAAAAAAGTTCAATGAATCTGCTGGATAGATATGTGTTGTAAATATAGGTGTAGCTATGATAAACAACAGCACCCCTTGCAGAAGGAATACTTTCACAAAAGCTTGGACCTGGGGAAAGTTCTGTCCCCAATTTTTGCGCATATTGACATATCTAGGATCTTCAGGTTTACCGATATTTCGCTTGGCAATGTGATAAGATAATCTCAAGCCCCAAATCGTAACTAATACGACAATTAAAGTACCAACCGGATTCGTCGTTCCCAATAAAGCACTTAACCATCCTACTAAGACAAAGCCTAACCCCCAGCCAATATCTACAATTGAGTTGTTTTTAATCTTTTGTGCTATTACAAAAAATGCAATGTAATACAAAACTAGTAGGACTACCACACCGGACAAAACACCCATTTTATATACCCCCCTTAATTTGTCATAAATGAAACAGCTATAGTATTCTCCCCTGCATTGACAGCAACACTTGTGGAAACTTCAGTTACGTATTCCGGTTCAAATCCGGTAATCTTAATACACTGTTCAACAATCCGCTCCACCCTATCTTCACCACTTCTACCGTGGACCACATTGTATGACATGATCCCCTGTTTTTCATGAGCTAATGCCAATTTTCTTAGCATTTTTTTCTCTGACCCGTTGATACTAAAAGACTTATCTTCCAAACTACCTTTCCCAGCTTTGTCTAGAGAAACTATGGGTTTTATATTGATCAATTCCAAAAATGCCCCTAACTTTTTGTTTACTCTTCCTGAGCGGATGATCGGCTTGAGAGAAGCTAAACTCACATAAATGAAACTTCTTTGACATGCTGATTCTACAGCTTTGACAATATCTTTATGGCTATTACCAGCGGCGATTAATTTTGCCGCATAATATGTGACTAGTCCCTGTGCACCTGAGTTCAGTTTAGTGTCTATAAGGGAAACAGGGTATCCATCTTTGCTTAAACTTTGAATCGCTTTGCTAAAAGCTGTATAAGTACCACTGATTCCAGATGAAACACTCATGACAATTATAGAATCGTAATGATTTTTCAGAAAATCCAGACTTTTCTCGATATGTTTAGCGCTTTGAAGGGAAGACGAAGCAGGCTTGTCGAGGTTTTCGGATATTTGATAGTAGCGATTGGCATCTATGGACAAGCCATCTAAAAAAATACTGTCATCTATTAAAATTTGCAGAGGGATCACTTGAATCTGATAGTCATCGATGATTTCCTCAGGAATATCAGCAACTGAATCTACTAACAAAGCAATGGGATATTTTCGTTCATGAATCACTTGATACTCTTTTATCATATCATCGATTTTTTGCTGCATGATATTTCCATAACCATGCAGTATTTCCGTAACACTCATAGGTTCATTGGTGTGGATATGCAAGCGAGTTTTTCTGTCATTTCCAGCTACTATTAAGGAATCTCCAAAAGAATTCAGCTGTTCTTTTATTGCCTCTGACTCTTTTACATCACTATTGATAAGGGCTTCAGTACAATATCTGTACTCGATAGGCTGAACAGAACTGAAAGGCTTGTCCTCATGATCTAAACGAACTACTTGATTGTTCGCATCTAGTAACTCCACTGGTTTCCCTGTTTTCAAGTAAGTAATAAAGCCATTTAAAAAGCACACAAAACCTTTGGCACCAGAATCTACCACATTAGATTTTTTCAAAAAAGGATTAATTTGAGTCGTTTCCGATAGTGCTTTTTCCACACTTACAAAAGCAGAATCTAACAGCTTGTCCCATTTACTTTTATCCATATTGCTTTTTAAGTTATGAGCCCAATCACTCATAACTGTCAGTATTGTTCCATTAACCGGATTATTAATAGCATTATATGCGTAGGGTACTGCCTTTTCCATTGTTGTTAAAAGGTTAGAAATTGGCAGTTTTGGTTCGGCTAAAATTTCTAAGCTCATGCCGTAGATGTATTCAGCAAAGATTATCCCCGAATTGCCTTTTGCTCCCATCAATGCAGCATCGGCAATGGATTCCATGGTCTCTTTAGGCGTGTCCATAACAGTTGCTTCATCAATGATGTACTGCATCATGGAGTCTAAATTATTTCCCGTATCACCGTCTGCTACTGGAAAGATATTAATTTGATTGAGAAAATTTTTTGCTTTCCTTACTTCAGATGCCCCGGAAATAACGGCTTGGTAGAGCGCATTTCCATCTAATGTTTTTTTCATATTTACCACTCCTGCCAACAATAGTTCCCATAA
>CAZCIZ010000065.1:0-14342 GCA_964498995.1 uncultured Clostridia bacterium
ATGGTATTTAGCAAGCAATTTAAGAGAAAATCCCAAAGGAAGGTTTACTTATTAAGCTTCATGTACCTTGGCTGGTAAGGCAGGAGGTTTACACTTCATGGTATAATAAAGTAAATTTGTCATCAGTAGAGGTGTTATTTAGGATGGGAATGTTTAAATTTATCCATGCGGCTGATCTGCACCTGGGCACTCCCCTAGAAAATTCGTCTAATGTGCCCCGGCACTTGATGGATACAATCCAAAATGCCACTTATTTAGCTTTTGAGAGAATCTGCCATCTGGCAATGAACTTGGATGTGGATTTTATCCTGTTAGCCGGTGATGTATTTGATCATGAAGCTAGATCCATTAAGGCTGAGGATTTCTTTGTAAAACAGATGGAAAAATTAGAGGAGAAGAATATACATGTCTTTATGATTGCCGGGAATCATGATCCCAGGGGAGAAAATATCAATGATAGATTGGAAAGTATTGATAACTTACATGTATTTGGAAGCGAAGAAGCTGAAGAAAAAGAGTTTAATCTTAAAGATGATTTGATTATAAGGATAATTGGCCAGTCATATCGGGGTAGGGCTGAATCTAGAAAGATGATCAACTACTTTACCCCCTCTGGAGATGATAGCTTTAATATTGGCATGGTTCATACCCAATTAGATCCTAATAACAGAAACTATGTACCTTGTTCTCTACAGGACTTGAAAAATAAAAAAGGGATTGATTATTGGGCCTTGGGTCATATTCATGAAAAAGATATACTGAATGAAGAAAATCCTGCTGTAGTATATCCTGGTACTCCTCAGGGAAGGCATGTAGGAGAAACCGGGATAAAAGGGTGTCATCTGGTCACAGTGGATGAGAATAAAGAGCTTGAGATTTCCTTTTTACCTGCTTCCCCTGTAGTTTGGTTAGAACAGGATTTATTTGTAGATGATGATACTTATGATCATCATCCAGAAAATATATCAGAACTTGGAAATATAATGATATCTGAAGGAGAAAAAGTCCTAGAATCTAACAAGATAAGTTTGCATGAAGATTATGAGAGTAAAAAGGGGATGGAAAAAGAACTAGTAAAAGGTTACATTATAAGATGGATTTTGAAAGGTAGATCTGCTATTCAGGATAGAATTCAGGGGCAGGAAGATGAGGCTAGAGATGTTTTATACAACAATATTGAGCAGCTTAGTAATCAAAAGCCTTTTTTATGGACTGAATCCATACAATTTAGAATTAACAGACCAATACCCCCTTTGGATGAACTGAAAAGCCAAAGCGAAGCTTTTAAATATATTGATCAGGTAGTAACTGAGTTTTTGAATGATCCAAATATGAGACGAAAAATGTTGACAGAATTTGGCGATATATGGGAATGGCAGGAAGACCATGAGGATTATAACGAAAAAAAACTGCAGTTAGATGAAAGAGAGTACAAAATGTTAGTTGATCACGCCAAGGAACTTGCCGTGGAAATGCTTCTCGAGAGGAGAGAAGAAGCATGAAAATAGTTCGCCTCCGAATAGATGATTTTGGTATCATTCGTAATCAAACCATGGAAAACATATCTCCCGGGATGGTTGTCATTGGTGGGCCAAACAGGGCAGGGAAAACAACTTTTTTGAAGTTGTTACGTTGTCTTGGTTATGGCCTAAAAGGACAGGGAAAAATACCTCCGGCTACAAGTAAGTACAGGTTTGAAGGGGATCTGATGTTGGAGGAGGGTGATCTTTATCAAGTATATATTGAAGGCCTCTCAGAACCAAGGGTCAGCTGTATCAAAGGGGATGAATCTAAAGTCAAGTCTTCAAATTGTCTTTATAATAATCTAGATGTTTTTACTTATCAACAGCTTTTTACCATCAGTTTAGAAGAACTGAGACGGATCCCTGAAAGTATAGAAAAAAAGGAAGAAGAAAAGCTTCAGTCTGTCCTTTTGGGAGCAGGCTTGAAAGATATCATGGAGATTGCCCCGGTTGAACAAGAGCTTAGAAAAGAGGCTGACAAAATCGGGGGTAAGAATGGCAAACCTAATGTAAAAAGGTTTGGCGAGATCTACCCTGAAATTAAAGCTGGGATAGATTTGAAAGATGAAGCTAAGAGTCAGGTTACAGTATACTATGACAAAAAGGCTGAAAAAGATAGGCTAGAAGGAGAATTAAAGGAGATAAAAAAAGAGCTAGAAAGCTTAGACTTAAAAATTATAAGACTAGACACCCTAAAGACATTTCACCAGGGGTTTTATAGGATAGTCGAACTTCAAAATATTTTAGCTGATCCTAAAGTTAAAGAAATACTTGATAATGAACCTATTGTTTCAAAGGAAAGAATAAACCAACTTATTGAAGATTATGAAAAGGCCTATAAGACTTCTGAAGAACAACAGGAAATATTCAAAAACAAGGTAAACCTTAATGCTCTAGATGAGATAAAAACAGCTAAGGAAATCCTGGGTGAAAAGCATAATAATCTGGAGAATTATCACCGTCATGCTTCAGGGATAAGGGAAAAGCTGCAATCATACAATAGAAATGAAAAAGAACTGCAGGAAACAGAAAATAAACTTCAGCTAGAAGCAGAAGAAATAAAAGCTGGACTTGGAGATGAACTAGAAGATATTAGAAGGATTAAGACTGACCAACTTAGCTATGATAATCTTTCTAAATGTGTTGAAGATTTTCAAGAAATCAGTCAAAGAAAAAATAATGCCGCAGAAGAAAAAGAAAAATTAGAGCAAGAGTTAAAGCATTTGAATGATCAATTGAATGAAATAGAAACTACAGGTTTGCAAGAGGGTCTGAACAAATACTATAAATATGCCCTGGTTTTTTTGATCCTCGGTGGCTTGACAGGAATAGCTAATTTGATCTTTGGAATCATGGTAGGCACGGTGGGAGCTATCGGTTTAGGATTGTATGTGTTGATAAGAAATCAGGCTAAGACTCAGGATAAGATGAGAAGAGATAATTTAAATTCTGAGATAAACAGGATAGAAGGACTGCTAGAAGTTGAAAAGGAAAAGGAAGCTAAAGCTTATGAAAAACTGAAAAAAATACAAAAAGAATTAGATGATTATAAAGAGGCTCTGGGGCTAGCAGATGATATTACCCCTAGAGGAATTATGGATCTATTCCATAGGATAAGCTCTTTGAAGGAAAAAATTGAGACGATGAATTTAACTGAAGAAAAGTTGATGGAAACAAAAACTGAACTAAAAACCGAGCTTGAAAATCTATATGATTTGTTAGAAACTATCAATCAAGAAGTTTATGCACAAAGACTTGCTGCAAGAACCGGAATAGAAAAGGATGAAGTTTTGTCGCAAGGTGACAATTTATTAGCGGAATTAAATCAAATGATTGAGTGGGCAGTAGAAGCGAAGGAACTTAGCAGATGTGAACAAATGTTAAACAATGTAGTAGAAAGAATTGGACAAGCTTTGCACATAAATACAGATGAATATAGTGATTTAATCACCTGTTTGGAGCAAGAAAGAAGGAGAAGAGAAGAATATGAGAAATACAAAAGCTTACAGGAGGAATATAAAAGTTTAAAAGATAATTTACTGGCAAATTTAAAAATGGATAGAATTAAAACTGCGTTCAAGATCGATGTGACAGAGGAAGATGCCATCCTTGATTTATTCAAAAATTACTGGAATGATTATGCTTCGACTCAAGATGTGGAAAAAGATTATCAAGAAATAAAAAAAAGATATGATGACTTGAAACAAGAGTTAGAAGTTAAAGGTAAAAGCATTCCAAAACTAGAGTTAGAACTAGATGAACTTAAAACTGATGAAAACTTGAAACAAGCCCAGGCCAAAATTGATAAAAACAGGAGTAAGATTAGACCCCTTGCAGAAAAATACGCCGTTCAAAAAGGTGCGGCACTATTATTGAATGAAGTAAGAGGAAGGTTTCTCCAGGATACTAAGGATACATTGTTAAAAGAAGCTGACGATTATCTGAGCAAGATTACAGGCGGGGAGTACCAGGGTATAATGCCTACGGAAGATCTCACTCAGGCAGATTTTAGGGTAAAAAAAGAAGGTGGGGACCAAGTAGATACTTCAGAAGTTCTCAGCAGAGGAACCAAAGAGCAGTTGTTTCTAGCTGTCAGACTCAGCAGAATAAAAGATATTCAGCCGCCATTGCCGATAATACTTGATGACACTTTGACTAACTTTGATATGTATCACCTTGATAGGACGGTTTCTATACTTGCAGAACTCTCAAGAACCCATCAGGTTTTTGTGCTGACCTGTCACCCTGAACTTATCAGGGCCATAATGGAACATACCAGTAATGACAATAATAATCAGTTCATAAAGCTGAAGGATGGCAAGTTTTCTGAAGTAAATAGTAATATGTTGATAGATTTTCTAAGCAGATAATTTTTACGATTTTTGTTGTAGCGATAGTTATTTTTAAATTAACACTTAATAACTTTGTACAGTTTTTCGCTTTAGTGTTAAATTAAATCTAATATTAGGAATATTAATGTGTATGAAAGGAATGTAATTCATTGATAAACCTGAAGGATAATTGGGAAACAAAAAAACCTCCTACCCGGGAGGTTTTTTTGTTACTCAACATCCCACTTCTCCATGATTTCCACAACATGATTTTCCTGTTTTGATTTTAAGCAAATTATTTCCAATAACCATTTTGATTTTTCGACCTATTGAGGCCTCACTTTCCTTCCAGTTGCTAAAAATTGCCTTCAAAGAGGGTTTCTCATTATTTTTACACATCTGTTTTACCTCCAAATAATTAGAAAAATTCCTTTTATTGTTTTCGATTTAACTTTATACTATACTTAAATAATCACGAGGTCAATGCACATTTTACTAACATATTATCAGAGCAAAAGCTTTTCATATTTTCACATGGGAATCAACATATGCCGGTGATGACTATGAGAAAGCTGAGCAGCTGCAGGAATATATAGCTTCAAAAACAGGTTTTGCCTTTAATTTTGACAATTATATGATAAAATAGAACTCATAATTTTTATTTTTTTTGAATTAATGTTAGCTCACGGGGGGATAAAAATGAAGGATAATAGTATGTGGGAAGAATATGAAGTAGTTTTTAACAATACTCAGGATGCTTTATTTCTTTTAGATGTCACCGAAGATGGAAATATTTGCTTTAGAAGGCTTAATAAAACCCATGAGAAGTTAACAGGACTAAAAACAGAAGAGGTGAAAGGTAAAACACCAGTAGAGGTGTTGGGACCGGAAACAGGTAAAAGTGTTGAAGCAAACTATAAAAAATGCCTGGATAGTAAAGAGCCTATTTCCTATGAAGAAAAACTTAGTCTAGCCACTGGAGAAAGGTATTGGCTGACAGTTTTAACCCCTGTGATAAAAAATGGTAGTGTAGTCGGAATTGTGGGCTCTGGAACAGATATAACAGCAAAAAAAGAAGCTGAAAAAAAGTTAGAAGAAATAAATCAGCGTTTTGATATAGCTGCAAAAGCAGCGGAGATCGGAATTTGGGAATGGGACATTAAAGAAAACAAGCTTATCTGGGATAAAAAAATGTATGAGTTATATAGAATTGACCCTTACTCTACTACTGATAAGCTGGTCATGTGGACGGAAAGATTACATCCTGAAGATAGAGATGCCAACATAGAATTACTTAAAAATGCAAAGGAAGAAAAAGAAAAATTTGACACTAGATTTAGAATAGTTTTACCTAAAGGTGAAATAAGGTATTTGAGGGCTTTTGCCCAGTTGTCTTATGATTTGCAAGGCAACCCTGTTCGTATGATTGGAGTTAACTATGATGTGACTGACCAAGTAATAGCTAATGAAAAGCTAGAAGAGGCAGAAAGACTTTATAGGACCGTATTTAATGATTCCCCCCATGGAATTTTGATAATAGATCCTGAAACCATAAAGCCCAAAGAATTTAACAATACGGTATGCAAAATGCTTGGTTATACTAGGGAAGAGTTTAAGGAGCTTTTAATAAATGATTATGAAATAATAGAAAATCCTGCTGAAACCTTTGAGCGGGTCCAAAGGATTATGCAGGGTTCGAGGGAAGAATTTGAGACAAAGCATAAAACTAAAAACGGTGAAATTTTAGATATTTTTGTGATAGCCCAAAGGATATACTTAAAAGATTCACCCTATATTTTTGCCCAATTTATGGATATTACAGAGAGCAAAAAGGCAGAAAAAGAATTGAAGGAACAAAAAGAGTCCTTTGAAAAAGTTATAAATACCGCTCCTGATGCTATTTTTATCAAGGATAGTGAGGGTAGGTACAGGCTTGTCAATAAAACCCTTGAAAAGATTTTCGGTTTAAATGCAAATGAAATCATAGGTAAAAAAGACTACGACTTAAGTCCAACTGACGAAGAAAGCGACGAATTTAGTCGGGATGATTTGGAAGTTTTAAATGGAAAGGAAAAACTTGATTTTGAAGAAAAGTTGACTGATAAAGAAGGGAATGAAAGGTGGTTTCAGACTCAAAAAGTCCCTATAAGATTTCGGGGTATGAATTGCATCCTTGGAATTGCTAGGGATATCACCGAAAAGAAAAAATCCGAGGATAAATTGGCTGCTTACGCAAGTGAAATGGAAATTAAAAATTTGGAACTAGAACAAGCAAGAAATGAAGCCATGCAGGCTTCAAAAGCAAAATCAGAATTCTTGGCGAATATGAGCCATGAAATTAGGACCCCGATGAATTCCATAATTGGTATGGCCGAACTATTGTCAGAAACAAATTTAGATAAAGAACAAAAGGAATATATAGAAATATTTAAAACCGCCGGAGAAAGCCTACTTACTTTAATCAACGATATTTTAGATCTTTCCAAAATTGAAGCCGGCCAAATAGATCTAGAGAATCAATATTTTAATCTTGGTACAATTACCGAAAAAGTCATTGAATTAATGGCTTTTAGAGCCCAAGAAAAGGGGCTAGAAATGCCAGTAAGGGTAAAGCCTGAAGTTCCTCCTGACTTGGTAGGAGATTCTGCAAGGCTGAGACAGGTGCTGATAAACATTTTAGGTAATGCAATCAAATTCACCGAAACTGGAGAAGTTGTCCTAGAAGTGGATATCAACGATAGAGAAGAGTTTGATGACTGGTGTAGAGTTGAATTGTTGTTTAAAGTGAAAGATACAGGCATCGGTATTCCAAAAGATAAACAGGAAAAAATTTTTTCTAGCTTTACTCAAGCAGATTCTTCTAGTACCAGAAGGTATGGAGGCACCGGCCTTGGCCTTACTATTTCAAAAAGGCTGGTAGAACTTATGGGCGGCGAAATCTGGCTAGAAAGTGTTTTTGGTGAAGGTAGTATATTTTATTTTACCGCCTG
The DNA here is from genome assembly GCA_964498995.1 of uncultured Clostridia bacterium. Taxonomy (GTDB): domain Bacteria; phylum Bacillota; class Natranaerobiia; order Natranaerobiales; family Natranaerofabaceae; genus Natranaerofaba. The sequence goes on from CAZCIZ010000065.1 coordinate 7,345, forward strand.
GTTTGATCTAAAAGATCCTCCGGCAGAAATTGAATCCTCGAAAGAAAAAATCGACTCTCTAAATGGGTTGGACATACTGGCCGTTGATGATAATGAAACCAATCTTTTGATTTTAAATGAAATGCTTACTCCTGCTGGGGCCCGGGTAACCAGTGTTGATTGTGGCAAGAAAGCAATAGAGAAGGTAAAGGAGAAAGCCAAGGTAAACTCCAGTTATGATTTGATCTTATTGGATTATATGATGCCTCATTTGGACGGGCTTCAAGTGGCATATCGAATCAAAAATGAATTAAAGATTAAAGATAGTGTTATTATAATGCTATCCTCTGATTTAAAGTCGTTAAAAAATAGTGCTAAATATTACGATGAATTGATCAAAAAGCCGATAAGAAAATCACAACTGATAAATGTTATTGTTAAATTAATCAATGAAACAAATAAACGTAAACATAAAAAACTTATGTCAGATGAAAAGAAAGATGTTCCAACAGCAAGTTTTTCTAGTGAAGAAAAGCAGTTGAAAATAGACAAAAAGTCAAAAAACATTTTGCTGGTTGAGGATTCAAAGGATAATCAAATGCTTGTCAAAACCTTTATGAAATCTACAGGATACGAGATAGAAACAGCCGAAAATGGAGAAGTTGCTGTGGAAAAGTTTAAAAATAAACGCTATGACCTGGTTTTGATGGATATTCAAATGCCTGTAAAAGATGGGTATGAAGCTACAATGGAGATTAGGAAGTATGAATCATCAAATAATCTGGCTCATACACCGATAATAGCTTTGACTGCTTATGCTTTAAGCACTGATATTAATAATGCAATTCAAGCTGGATGTGATGCTCATCTCGCTAAGCCGATTAAAAAGAAAATATTATTGTCAACTATAAAAGAATATTTAGGTGAAATAGAAGAAGAATAGAGGTGATTAAATGGCAATCTTAGTTATAGATGACGAGGGCGATATAAGATATATGTTGGAAAGATTTTTGAGCAAGGAAGGTTACCAAGAATTGCACTTTGCTTCTTCTGCTGTTGAAGCTTTTAAGTTTCTTGGAATTGATGGATATAATAATGAGCCAGTGCTAGACCTAACGGAATTGGAGTTAATTTTACTTGATGTAATGATGCCTGAAATTGATGGGATTGAGGCTTGTGAGAAAATCAAAAGTGACTCCCGAATGATAAATATTCCGGTGATTATTGTTACAGCTTTAACCGATGTGGAAACATTAAAAAAAGCCTTCACAGCTGGAGCTATTGACTATATAACAAAACCGGTGCGTAGAGTTGAACTATTGGCCAGGGTAAATTCTGCAATAAATCTAACTAGGGAGAGAAAAACCAGGATCAAAAGGGAACAGGAACTAGAGGATGCACTACAGCTTTTAGAGGAAAAGAACAAAACCCTGGAAAAATTAGCAACTATAGATGAATTAACCCAGCTCCCAAACAGGAGATTATTGGATGAAACCTTAAAGAACGAGTTAAAACGGAGTAAGCGTAAGAGAAGCTGCCTGGCTTTTTTGATTTTGGATATAGATTATTTTAAAAACTACAATGATACATATGGGCATCAAAAAGGAGATGAGTGCCTTTCAATTATTTCGGGGAAATTAAACGAATTGATGTTGAGACCTGGAGATTTTGCTGCTAGATATGGTGGTGAAGAATTCGCTGTGATTTTACCTGAAACTTGTTATGAGGGTGCAATGGCAGTGGCTGAAAGAGTGCGTCATGAGATTGAAGGATTGAGGATACCCCATGTGGATTCGAAAATCTCAGATGTAGTGACAGTTAGTGTGGGAGTAACATCGACTGATTTTAACAATGAAAATGAAGAAACTTATAGAATTGAAAGTAATGATGTGATAGACTCGGATATAATCGATAACCTTATAAAATCAGCAGATAATTCCCTTTATAAGGCTAAAGAAAAGGGCAGAAATAGGGTTGCTTACAACATCCTACAGTGATCTCTTGTTTATTACTTTTAATCTTTGGAGGGTTATATTTTGGGAAAAAATATAGTTTATGTTGATGAAGACTTAAAGGAATTAATACCGGGATTTTTAGAGAATAGGTATGAAGATATAACCAACTTGAAAACCGCTTTACACGATAAAGATTTCGAAACTTTAAGAAAGATGGGCCATTCCATTAAAGGTGTAGGTGGAGGGTATGGCTTTGACTATGTAACTGAACTGGGCTATAATATTGAAGAAGCAGCAAAAGCAGAGGATGTATCCAATATTAGTAAACTAATTGATGAACTAAAAGATCATTTGGACAAGGTTGAAATAAAATATGAATGAGTGGTTTTATATCAAAATTGTTTATAAGGCAGGATATCTTTTCTAATACAGTTGTCCTGAGAGTTAAATGGAAAAAACTAACTATAGACCTGCAATTTAGATATTACCATTTATTTTCTCTTGGCTTTCAATATCATTATCTACATCATCTACATCATCTACATCTTTTGTGATGGTAAAATAGATGTAGGCCATAGACAAGAAAGTGATAGGTATGGTTACGATCAAGCCAATCAATAAAATTAGAGCTCCTAGAAGATTTATTATTATAAGTAAAATAGAAAAACCAAAAATTAATAGGCCATAACCCTTTGTAGCATTATAACTGGCTTTGAAGGCATCAATAACTCCAAGGTCTCTATCCACGATAAAATAATCATAATAAAAGAATTTGATTCCAAAAAATATTCCTGGAATTATCAAAAATATAGTTCCTACCACTATCGTCAAAGCATATAAAATACTGCCTATTAAATATCTCAAAAAATATTTCAAAATGCTATTATCGAAAAAAATCTTCATATCATAGTGTTTTTTATTATATGCCCTTATTGTGGCTTTGATAATTCCCAGAGAAAAAAGCATTGGAACAAGGAAATTAATTATTTCAAATATGATAACTCCGCTAAAATGAGCAATTAGTTCTAAAACCAGCATTAAAATCCCATATAAAATCACTGCTGGAAGCCAAAACCCTAAGTTACTGGTAAACCTATTTAAAGCAAAAGTAAAAGCATCACTTATCAAGACACTTCACATCCTTTCGAAAATCATTAATCAAATAACAGTTTAACATATTATTGCTAAGTATAATTTATTGATAACATAGATTAATGATTTTGGCAATCCCAGGATAGAATTAATACTACAGCGAAAACTGTAAATTTATGTGCTATGATTTTTTAGTTATTTCTTTAATTTCTTGCCACCTACCAAAAGCGAAATTTTGATTTGGACGTTTCTTTGCAAATCTTTGTGATCGTTGGTATCTGGCATGGAATATAGCAAAATTCAAAATTTACAAATTATATTTACAAATATTAATAATTTTCGCTTTGTGTTAATCAATTTTTTCCCTTTTAGAAGGAAATTACTTAAATTTATTGAACTATAATTTGACGTATTAAACTTAATTTTTTTTATAACCTTATATTAAAGAAGGTGAATTATTTGCGAAAAATATCTTTGGATTCAGCCCGGCCAGGAATGGTGCTGGCAAAGGCCATAGTAGGTGGCAAGGGACAGATTCTATTAAATGCTGGGGCAGAAATCAAGCCTCAGTACTTAACATATTTAAAAAAATTAGGGATAAGTCAATTGTATATTTATGACAGTAGAATAGAGGATATTGAGGTAAATGATATAGTATCAGATGAAACTCGTAGAGAAGCAAGTTTTTTAGTTACTGACATTATAGGTGAAGCAAAAAAAGGTACAGATAAGAAAAAAGGGATTAACCTACGAGACAAGGAGCTACTACAAACTGTCACCAAAATAATGGATGAATTATTGGAAAACAAGGAAATGATTGCCCAGCTTCAAGATATTAGAACCGTAAATGATTATATATTTTCTCATAGTGTTAACTGTTGTGTACTGTCAACCATGATAGCTGTTAAAATGGAATATAGCAAGGAAGTTATCAAGAAGGTTGGTACTGGTGCATTACTTCATGACCTGGGAATGGCGGCAGTCCCAGATCATATATTGAATAAGCCCGGGGAACTGACTGAAGAGGAGTATGATACAATCAAAAGGCATCCTGTATACGGTTATGAAATGTTTAAGAAAACACCATCATACTCAGCTCTTGCAGGAGCTATGATATTGCAGCATCATGAACGATGGAAGGGTCAGGGGTATCCTCAGGGTCTGAAGGAAGATAAAATAAGTCCTCTTGTCCAAGCTGTTTCCATTGCCGATGTTTATGATGCCTTAACATCTGACAGACCTTATCGTAAAGCTTACCAACCCCATGAAGCTATTGAGATGTTGATGAGCTGGGGTGATACTTATTATGATCTGAATACATTGAATTTATTTTTGTCCAGCGTAGCGGCTTATCCTGTGGGGACCCATGTTTTTTTGAGCAATGGTGAAAGCGGTTTAGTAATAGCAAACAATCCAGGATTAACCCTACGCCCTGTGGTAAGGATATTGTACAAAGGCGAGGATCTTGCACCTCACCCTGATCCTTATGATCTTGATCTATCAAAATCTATTGATCTGACCGTAGTAAAGGTTTTGGAATAGCAAATGTGCTTGGAGGGATAGCATATGTTTGAAAGAGAGGATAATCAACAAAAAAACCAAATAGAATCATTTGATTTAAAACTCCCTCCCGATGAAGAACACAGCTTATTTTCAATTATAACTGATTTTTTGGATAGCCTTATTGTCATTTTGGATCAGGAAGGTAAAATCAAGTATTACAATAAAGCTTGTGAAAATATTATAGGCATCTCCCATGATCAAGTTAGAGAGCAATATTACTGGGATATTTTTTGTCTGTCTGAGGAAAGGGAATTATATAAATATTTTTTTATGATGCTAGAACCTGAAAATTACCCTATGGAAGTTGAAACCCAATTGAAAAGCAAGAATGAAGATTATTATACAATTTTATGGAAATACAATGCTCTGAAAATTAAAGATGGGGCCATTCAGCTTCACTTGCTAAGCGGTACTGACTTGACTTCTCAGATAAAAGACAAAAAAGATTTACAGGAATTAGGGGAAAAGTACAGAACTATTCTTCATGCTTCGCCGGTATCTGTGATCTCTACAGACTTAAATTATAACATCAAGAGTTGGAGCTCGGCTGCCGAGAGCCTATTGGGCTGGCATGAGAAGGAAGTTATAGGAAAAAACCTTTTTTCATTTTTATATGACTCGGATAGTGTTTTGTATCAATGTTGTGATAAGGCATTGCAGGGTAAGATAAAAAAGGATTTGGAATTAAAAACCTATTGTAGAGATAAGACGAAGTTATATGTAAATATTTCTATGGCTCCAATCAGGGATTATAAAGGCATAATTGACGGCCTGGTTATTGTGATTTTTGATATTACTTCCAAAAAAGAAGCAGAAGAAAAGATCAGATATTTAAGTTTCCATGACAGTCTAACAGGCTTATACAACAGACGTTTTCTAGAAGAAGAAATGTCCAGATTAGAAACCGATAGGCAAATGCCTATGGGGATAATAATGGTTGATTTAAACGGGCTTAAACTGGTAAATGATACTTATGGGCATAATGCTGGGGATGAGTTGTTAAAGAAAGCCGCAGATATACTGAACATTACATGTAGAAAAGAAGATTTAATCGCCCGTTGGGGTGGAGATGAATTTGTTATACTTTTGCCAAATATAACCGAAAAAAATCTTGAAAAGATTTGTACCCGAATTAAAGAAAATAGCAAGGATAAATACGTTGTTAATATACCAATTTCATTTGCTTTAGGGACTGCAATAAAAGATAGAGTTGAGAAAAGCTTGGATGTCACCCTTCAGGAAGCCGAAAATGATATGTACGCCAAGAAATTCCAGGAAAGCAAAAATATCAAAATAGAGCTTGTAAATTCCCTTATAAAAGATACGCGTTCAAAAAGCTTTGAAACCATAGAACATATCATGGGGATGGAGGAGATAGCTGTTAAAATTGGGGATTATATCGGCTTGACCCACTTTGAAGTTGATCGCTTAAAACACCTGATCCAGCTTCATGATATAGGAAAAATCAACATACAAGAAAATATTCTGACTAAAAGTAAACCCCTATCTGCTGAGGAATGGAAAGAGATGAAGAAGCATCCGGAGATTGGTTACAGGATAGCTAGAGCTAGTGAAGAATATGCTCATGTAGCTGAAGACATCCTTTCTCATCATGAACATTGGGATGGAAGAGGGTATCCCAGAGGATTAAAAGAGGACAATATACCCCTCTTAGCCAGGATAGTTGCCATTGCAGATGCTTATGAGGTAATGAAAACTGGCAGGCCTTACAAAGAAGCAATGTCCTATAGGGCTATTGTTGAAGAATTCAAATATTGCTCGGGGAGACAGTTCGACCCGGAACTTGTCAAGTGCATGCTAAAGATCTTGGGAGAAGAATAAAATAATTATGCTAGGTGGTTTTATCATGGCAAAGAAACAGTTCATTAAAGCTAGACGTACTTTTACATTTGTCAGAGAATGGGGCTGGATACTTACTTTAGTAATTGCCTTTGGCGGGCTATGGTTCCCTAAACTAGGGTTGCTGGTGCCTTTTATAATTTTGGCAGAGATTATTATGAGCCTGCTTCTTGGTAAGTATTGGTGCGGAAACTTTTGTCCTCATGGTAGTTTGTTTGATAAGTTAATACTTAATATTAGCAGAAACAAGAAAATACCTGATATTCTTAAGTCAAAAGGTGCTATAATAGCCGTATTTGCAATGTTTATTTTTGGTATGTCTAATAGATTGACAGCTGCATTTTCTTATTTTGGTGAAGGTGAATTTTTAGAACAGCTAGGTTTTGTGTTTGTAGTAACTTATTTAGTTGTAACAATAATTGGAAGTTTGATTGGTGCTATCATAACTCCTAGGACCTGGTGTGTTGTGTGTCCAATGGGTACTATGCAGCATGTTCTATACATACTTGGCAAGAAAATTGGAACTACCAATTTTGCTGATGTTATAAT
>CAZCIZ010000066.1:0-13497 GCA_964498995.1 uncultured Clostridia bacterium
ACACATGTGAATATAGGTGTGAAAAAGCATGTGAATTTAGGTTGTTTTCTATATAAAATCCCTTAATAATAGGAAAAACTCACTGTGAAAAACTCTGTGAATAATAATGTAAAAAACGGTGTGATTGACCCTTTTTCAAACCAGTAAATCCTGTAGTCAAGTTTAAAAAAAGTTGGAATGTGGAATGAAAACTTTAATTAAAATTGTAATTGTTCTTATAATAATTGTGGTGCTAATCATTAGTGGAAGGATTTTTGCATTAAATACAAGTAGAGAAGTTGATGTTGTATGGGATGATAGTGATTTTCAATCAGGTATGAATAAATCAGGGATTGAGATAGGTCATATTGAGGAAATTAACTTAGAAACACTGGTGAGGGGAAATTTTGTCAATCCCATGTAACTGACAAAATGAAGGATAAGGCTGCTGATATCATGGACGGGATATTTAATGAGGCAAAAAAATAAAGCTCCCTTAAAAAATGGAACTTTACTAGGGTTTTTGAGAGTGTCTTTGATGGCACTCTCTTTTTTTGTTTTCGGTTGCATTACGGTTGCATTCATTTTGCTTTTAAAGAATATGCTGCATTATCTTCTAAGTACACTATACTTGCCTTTGTGGTGGTCTTTATTAGTGGTCGGGGCGAGTGGATTTGAACCACCGACCTCTACACCCCCAGTGTAGCGCCCTGCCAAACTGGGCCACGCCCCGACGCACAACTCATTATAACTTATAAATTATCATATTTCAACCTTCATTAAATAACAATTTCATTAAATAACGATTTATATTTATTTGTTATTAAATACGATAAACCCTTAGGCCTAACTTTAAAGGTTGAGATTAACTTCCTGTTTCTTCTTCAGACATTTTAATAATTGCATTATGTCTGCAAGCTTCGTAACACAATCCACACCCATCACATAAGTCCTGATCAATACTGAAAATAGGATATGTTCTTTTGATGGCTTCATTTGGACAAACATCTTCACAAGTGTAGCAAAATCTACATTTATCAGTTATCTGGTACCTCAAATCAATACCCCCAAGTATCTGTTTTTAATTTTTGTAAAGGATAACATAACCTGATAAAATATAAACCATAAATATACAACTTTGTCAAACTCGCGACTCAAGTTATACCCCTATCGGGTATCTTAATAATATGATAAACTTTTTAATCCATTCTGTCAAATAGAATATATTACATTTAAATATATACAAATCTTAAGTTAAGCTAAAATTTACTTGCAGATTCATTTTAATTATTTTTTTTGATACTTTTTCAGAACATTCTAAGAGTGTTGACATGTTAGAATAGAAGGGGTAAAATCAAATTAAGTGACTGAGAATCATTTTCATCGCTTCTCAATTGTTTATTTCATGGAAACAAACGAAAGGATGAAGTATATTGTCAAAATCTTGTGAGATAGATTTAAAAATTGTTGAAGTTGCTTTAGATTCATTGCCGGATCCGGTTATAGTTATGAAGCCAGATCATTCAATAGTAAGAGTAAACCAAGCAGGTTATGAAAAGTTAAGAATCGAGAAAAGTAAGCTAAATGAGATAAAGTGTTATGAAACATTCAACCAAAAAAATAACTGCACAAACTGCTTGGTAAACAAGGCAATAGCTTCTTTACAGGTGGAAAAGATGGAAACTTTCTCATCCATATTAAATAAGCACGTTGAAAGAAGGGCCACCCCGGTAATCAATGAGAATGGTGAGGTAGAGTTTATAATAGAACATTTAAAAGATATAGAAAAGGAAAAAAGACTTCAGGAAAAGGAAGAAAGTTTAGATAAATTAACCAAGGAGTATGAAACTATTTTCAATAATGCTCAGGATGCTATCTATATTTTAGAAGCAATAGATGAAAATACTTTTAAATTTATCAGAAGTAATGTTTACCATCAACAGTTAACTGGATTTACCCAAGAAGAAATAAAAGGTAAAGTTGTAGAAGAGGTTTACAGTAATAGTGTTTTAAATAAAATAATTCCAAAGCTAAAAAAATGTTATAAATATGGCGAGGTAGTTGAATACGAAATTAGTTTTAAGCATAAGTCAAAACTTGTAACCTGGTATACAAAGATTTCGCCTGTAATAAAAAACAATCAAGTGGTACAAATTGTGGGCTCTTCTCGGGATATAACCAAAAGAAAGCAGGCTGAACAAAAGTTAGCAGAGAATAAAAAGGAAATTGAAGATCTATATTCCAAGCTAAATGCCGAGATTGATAAAGCTAGACGAATACATGAATTGACCCTGCCAAAAGAACTACCTAACATAGAAGGGATTTCTTTTACCGTCAATTATCAACCTGCTAATAAATTAGGTGGAGACTTCTACGATATAAAACAGATAGGTAATAAGGTTTTATTATATATATCAGATGTTTCAGGCCATGGTCTTGACGCAGCAATTATGAGCAGATTCGTCAAGGATACAATTACTGATTATTTGTTTGTCTATCCTGAAGAAAAAATGACGCCCAAAAATATATTAACTTTTTTAACCGAGAGATACAATAATGAAAATTATCCCGAAGATTATTTCATCTCCATTTTTATGGTTTTATTGAATCTTGACACTTTAGAGTTAACCTACACAGGTGCTGGGATTCAAAATCCGCCACTATTGGACCATGGTAACAATGAAGGTATTACTGAGCTTGTTAGTAAAGGATTACCAATAACGTCAGCCTTACCTGTTGAAATGTTAGATTTTGAAGAAGATAAAATTAAGCTTAAACCTGGTTCTACTATATTGTTAAATACCGATGGACTCACAGAACAATTATCAGGACAAAAATATTACAAAGACAGACTTTATAATCTTTTTTCTAGCTGTTCACATCTGCCGCCTTACGCTTTGAAAAAAATTATAAATGATGACTTTACGGGTTTTAATGACGGCTCACTGCAAGGAGATGATGATGTAACTTATCTTGTATTAGGAGTAGACGAGCCTGATAAGGAAGTATTTAATTTTGATATTGACAGCAGGATGGACAATTTAGATGTTTTATATGAAAAAGTTGATGGAGTATTACCTGATTTAAATAATCGAGAAAAATTTTTGATTACAATTTATGAGCTTGCAAACAATGCAATAAAGCATGGGAATAAACTTGATCCAAACAAAAAGGTTTATCTCAAACTAATTTACAGCAAAAAATATGTTGTGGCTGAAATCGAAGATGAAGGGGAAGGATTTGATTGGAAACATAAAATAAAGGGACTAGTTGAAATGTCGAAAGAATGTAATAGGGGGAAAGGATTAATAGTATCTGATATGTGCTGTAGTGGTTTATATTATAATAGAAAAGGCAATAGGGCTGTAGTAGTTATTAACAATAACCAAGCTAAAACAGCAGACGCTAGCTAATAAGATAATAAATTAAGCCGCCACGAGAGATAAAGACGGGCTAAATCATGGCGGCTATGCTAATCTTTGAAATTTTTAAACTCAGATTAGAAATTAGCCTTCACATTCATGTTCTTTGTCATCTCCATGACATTCTTTTATTTGCTCAGGAGAACACTTTTCAGGCTTATCTTTCAAATTTTCAGGCTTTTTACACTTATTTTTTTCAGTCATCTAAAACACCTCCTCATACAGTTTATTGATTAAGATATTGCTTAATTAGATTATAAGTTCTGCAACTAGATGTGTCAATACTAAATTACACATACTAAAATACACATACTAAATTACTAAGCATGTTTTGCTCAGTCTATGGCTTAATAACCCTTGACTTGGCTCATGTACTCGTATACTCGTGAGCTTTTGTCATGAATAACGGCTAAGGATTATGACATGATCTTTTGCAGCTTTCACTTTCTTTATTGCATTCGGCTTTTTCAAGCTTAAGGATTTGATCTGTATCTTCATCTCCATCATTTTCACATAATCGGATTAGATCATTTGCTAATTCTTTTATAACTTCCCTATTAACCATGTAATGAGTAAAATAACCTCGCTTCTCTCCCCATACAAGTCCAGCTTCCCTTAATATTTTAAGGTGTTGACTTATCCCAGCTTCACTTATATTCAATTTTTTCGAAAGTGCTCTAACACAGTAATTATGGTTTAGGAGCAACTGCAAGATTCTATACCTGTTTTTATCTCCTAAAGCTTTAATAATTTCAATTTTCTCAGACATTTTATCACCACTCATTTTCAAGTTATAATATTATTTTACTTCTTATTTAATATGTTACGGCAAAAAAGTCATCTTTACAATATGTTTTCTAATAACAAGGTGGTAATAATTTATTTGACAAGAAAACAAATATATTTTAATATAAATACACACATGCCAAGATACTTAATAGGGGTATGGAGTAAATATTATTGCTGATTCCTATCAGGGGGGAGATGTTTTGGAAGAAAAAGAAGAACTTAATTGGGAAGAATTAAAAGAGTATTCTAAAGATGAATTAGAAAAGATTCTTAAAGAAAAGCAAGAAGACTATAACGAAATCGAAGAAATGAAAGAGTTTTTGTTAAAACACACCACAAATCACCACGTTCCCGGATATACCCATAATGATTATATGGTAAGGCTTCAAGATTTAGAAAAGGAAATTGAATATATTAAAAAACTAATCCAAGAAAAAAGTTAACCTGCTTATTTTTAATAATCCCCAAATGTGGGGATTATTTAATTTCATAAAAAGTTAATTTCTTAACATTCACTTAACATTTTTGTGAGATAATTAGTAATAAAAGCTCTCTAAAAAAGAGGGGGATGACTGTGTCAGCTAAGATTTTGTTAGTAGAAGATGAAAAGCATATAGCCAAGTTGATCTCCTATCATTTAGAAAAATCAGGCTATAATGTGACTCACAAGATCAGAGGAGATGAAGCCTTGAAACTTTTATTTGATGAAAATTTTGACCTGGTTGTATTAGATCTTATGCTGCCTGGTCTTGATGGGTTAGATTTTTGTCGTCAAGTTAGAGAGCATATCAAAGAGCCTTATTTGCCTATAATTATTTTAACAGCAAAAGATGAAGAAGTGGATAAGATAGTAGGATTAGAAGTCGGTGCCAATGATTATGTCACTAAACCTTTTAGTCCCAGAGAACTTACTGCCCGGGTCAAAGCGCAACTGAGAAGTAAAAGCCAACCCCCCGAAACAACTACAAATAATAAAAGGGAACAAGAAGAAAACAAAAGTTATGAGAATACTAAAGATCATTCAGATGAAATCAAAGTAGGACCTTTGCATTTGCTCCCCAAAAAATACAGCGCAAAAGTGTCCGGTAAATCAATAAATTTGACACCGAAAGAATTTGAGCTTTTAAAAATATTAGCATCTAATCCGGGACAGGTATTTACTAGGGATATTCTTTTAGAAAAAGTATGGGGGTTTGATTTTGAAGGAGATACTAGGACTGTAGATGTTCATATCCGCCACATACGTCATAAAATCCAAAAAGCGGGTTATTCTGCGGTAATTGTAGAAACTGTTAGGGGAGTTGGGTATAGATTGAAGGAAATATCTAGTGAATAAAAGGAGCAAAAATGATGAATTTTTTTACCAGTATTAAAGGAAAGATTAATACAGCATTTTCAATACTGGTGGCTTTTTCCATCATATTTATAGGGATTTATTTATATATAATGTTCAATAATTTTTACATGGAAAATTTGGAATTTCAATTGAAAGAAAAGGCCAATATTGTATCCACTGCAGTTATAGAGGATCTAGGAGATAATGAAAAGATTCAACATAGAATTGATACTTTAAGCGAACAGACAGAAAATTTTAGATTTACCATAATAAGAACTGATGGTAAAGTCCTGGCTGAATCAGAAAAAACTCCTGCAACTTTAGAGGATCATAGTGATAGGCCTGAAATAAAAGCAGCTTTAGAAGGTAAAACAGGTATTAACTCGAGGTATTCTGAAACCCTTGATCAGGACCTATTATATGCAGCAGTACCCATAGTTGGTCCTGACCAAAATGAAGACGTTGATATTATAGCTGTTTCCAGAGTAGCCGTACCTTTGGAACAAATTCAAAGCGCAAGGATTCAAATCGGAATATCCATTATTTCTGCCGTTTTATTTGCCCTGGCTTTAACCTGGATATTCGGTTCTTTTATCTCTCACAATATCACCCGCCCTCTTGCCAATCTAACTGATTGGAGTAAGCAGATTTCCAAAGGAAATTTTTCCAAAGATTTTCCCATCCAATCAAATGATGAAATTGGACAGCTTGCCCACCATTTTCATGAAATGAAAATTAATCTGTCAGAGTTGATGGAAACTTTGACAAGAGAGAAAAACAAACTAGCTGTACTGCTTAATAACATGCCAGACGGGGTAATCGGAGTTGATAATACCAAAAATATCACTTTGATAAATCCTGCAGCGAGATCCCTTCTTGACATTAAAGGGGATTTACTTTACCGTCCTATAATCTCTATTACTAGAAATTATACTTTGAATAAAAATTTAGACAAGGTTTTAGAAAACAATACCCAAGTTACCCAGACAGTGAATTTAGATGAGAAAGTTCTTAGAGTATATATTACACCGATTCCAGAAAAAACTGACACTCCCAGTGGAGCAGTGATTATACTTCAAGATATAACGGATTTGACAAAACTTGAACAGATAAGAAAAGAGTTTATCAGCAATATCAGTCATGAGCTAAAGACCCCATTGACTTCTGTACAGGGGTTTATAGAAACCCTTCAAGAAGAAATTCCCGATGATAATGAACAACACCAGGAATTTTTAGAGATTATTAAGGATGAAAACTTAAGATCAACCAGGTTGATCGAGGATCTTACAACATTATCAAAATTGGAGACAAAGCCAGGATTTGTCTCCAAAGCACAAGACAATCTCATCCCCTTGCTCTCCCGGGTTATTTCTTTGGCCAAACAGAGATGGGAAGACCAAGGATATTATTTCCAGAGCAATTTCAGTTCTGATGAAATTATTGTAATGATGGATAAAGACAAAATTCAGCAAGCTCTTTCAAATCTTATTGACAATGCTGTCAAACATAATCCTCCAGGTACTAACATTACAATCAAAACTGAAATAACTGATGATAATAAACATGTAAAAGTTGCTGTTCAAGACGATGGGGTGGGAATACAAGCAGAAGAACTACCCAGAATTTTTGAGCGTTTTTATAGGGTTGAAAAGTCTCGTTATAAAGATGATAGCGGCTATGGTGGTACAGGTTTAGGTCTTTCCATTACAAAGCACATAATTGAAGCTCATGATTCCCACTTGGAAGTAAAAAGCGAACCAAACAAAGGGACTGAATTTTATTTTTATCTTAAAATCATCTAAATTAAAAAACTTTTGTTGTTGATTTTGCTTTTTAGAGGACGGCTTAATTACCATAATAGGTAATTAAGCCGTCCTCTATTATCAACAACTAACTTTAACAGAGCTTTTAGTAAAGCCGCCGGGGTTTTTTAATATAAAAATAACACAAACTTAACATTCTCTTAACAAAACCTTAACTGTTAAATAATAAAGCTTTTATATGATTTAATCAGAATAAAAAATCCAAAGGAGGAAGGTCAGATGAAAAAGAGTGCTCTATTAGCTTGTGGTTTAAGTTTAGTTCTAGCATTTAGTCTTGTTGCAGGTTGTGGTGAAGGCAGTGCTGGCGGAGACAAAGAGGAAATGATTGAAATTCAAGGCTCTGATACAATGGTAAATTTAAACCAAAACTGGGCAGAAAATTATATGGATCATAACCAGGAAAAGTATGTTTCTGTCACTGGGGGAGGTTCCGGTACAGGTATAGCAGCATTGATAAATGATGATGTTGACATAGCGGGTTCTTCAAGGTACATGAAAGAAGAAGAAATTGAATCTGCAAAAGAAAATGATGTTGAAGTTTATGAATTTCTGGTGGCCCAAGATGGCCTGGCAGTTAGTGTTCATAAAGATAATCCCGTAAATGAATTAACTGTTTCTGAATTGAAGGAGATATTCACTGGAGATGTAACCCACTGGGAAGAATACGGATGGGATGAAGGTGGAGAGATTTCAGTTTACAGCAGGCAAAGCAACTCAGGTACCTATGTTTTCTTTAATGAAAATATAATGGATGGTGAAGATTGGGCTGGAGATGCTCAGTTTATGTCTGGGTCTGCTTCTATAAATGAAGCATTAACAGAAGATAGGTCAGGAATCGGATATTATGGGGTAGGATATGTAGATGAAGTAAATCCAGTTAATGTAGCTGTTGATGAAGATTCAGAGTATTATTCTCCCCTGGAAGTGGAAAACATCAATTCAGGTGAGTATCCTATAGCAAGGCCCTTATACTTTTATACCAACGGTGCACCGGAAGGAACTGTTAAAGATTTTTTAGACTATGTACTTTCTGATGAAGGGCAAGAACTTGTCCTAGAAGTTGGTTTTTATGAAATGACTCCGGAAATGCATGCTGAAAACGATGAAGTTTTCGAAGAAATTTATTAACGAGATATTTATACCCGGTAGTGGAGGTGAAAGTCCTTGGAAAAAGAAAGAGGCTTCAAATTGAAAAACTCCCTTATTAAAATGTACTTCACCCTAAATGGAGCTTTAGCGATAATTATACTCCTACTCATATTTTTATTTTTATTGATAGAAGGGTATCCAGCAATTAAAGAAGTAGGACTTGGGGAGTTTTTGTTCAAATACAGATGGATGCCCTCGTCTGGTGATCCAGGATACGGTACCCTGGCATTAATCCTAAGCACTCTAATTGTAGCTTTTGGAGCTATGTTGATCAGCATACCGTGGGGGATCATTACAGCTGGTTACATTTCAGAAATAGCACCCAAAAAAATCAAAGATATCCTAAAAACAACAGTAGAAATGTTGGCAGTTTTCCCCTCCGTTGTGCTGGGCTTTATAGCCCTTACCACAGTGGCACCAATAGTAGCAAGAATTTTCGGTTTATCAAATGGACTTACTGCCTTAACAGGGTCAATCATGCTCAGTATCATGGCTTTGCCAACTATAATCAGTATATCTGAAGATGCTCTCAATTCGGTCCCTAAAGATTATAAAGAAGCCGCTATTGCCATGGGGGCCACAAGGTGGGAAGTATTAAAAAAAGTAACGTATCCTTCAGCTTCATCGGGAATTTTAGCAGCAGTAATGTTAGGGTTTGGACGGGCTATTGGAGAAACCATGACAGTTCTAATGGCTACAGGAAATTCTTTAGCGATACCCATGACGGATTATTTTGGAATCCCTGTCCCTGATTTTTTAACTTCCGTCAGAACGTTAACTGCAACTATAGCCATTGAAGGATCAGATGTCCCCTGGGGAAGCCTTCACTACCATTCCCTTTTTGTAGTAGGTGCTATTTTATTTTTTTTAACTTTTATAGTCAACTTGGTAGCTGATCTGGCAATAAACAAGTTTCAAGGAGGTAATGGTAAATGAACGGAAAATTACCGGGGCAAAAGATTGCAGAGAATCTATCCAAAATTATGCATTCCAGTGAATCTCAACGTCAATATGCTCAAAAAGAGTTTAAAGAAAAGGTAAATTTTAATTTATTCGCTGTTATAGCATCATTAACAATAGTCACTATATTGGCGTTGTTTATAATTTTGATAAGAGGTGGTATAGGTGTAATTTCGATAGACTTTTTAATCCAAAGACCTATTTCGCAGATGACAGAAGGTGGGATTTTCCCTGCAATTTTGGGGACCTTCTATTTGTCCGTTTTAACCCTGATTTTTTCTTTGCCTTTAGGGATAAGTGCAGCAATCTATCTCCATGAATGGGCAGGTACAGGCCTTTTTGTCAGGCTTATAAGGCTTAGTATTAGGAACCTAGCCGGTGTGCCTTCAATCGTTTATGGTCTCTTTGGCCTGGGAATTTTCGCTGCCACTATTGGATTTGGAACTTCTTTATTATCAGCAGCTTTAACCCTCGCTTTGATGTCCTTACCCATAATAATTACTGCAAGCGAGGAAGCCTTAAAAGCTGTGCCTCAGGACTTTAGAGAAGCAGCTATTTCATTGGGGGCCACCCGGTGGCAGACAATAAGATACCAAGTGCTTCCCTACGCACTTCCAGGGATAGCTACAGGGAGTATCTTAAGCCTTGCAAGGGCAGCAGGAGAAACTGCCCCGATAATTTTGACTGGTGCATCATATTATCTTCCATTTTTACCTACTAGTATCTTTGATCGATTCATGGCTTTGCCTTATCACCTGTATATATTGTCAACTCAACATGCTCAACCTGCTGTTGTCAGACCAATAGCATATGGGACTGCACTAGTACTAATAGCCATTGTATTAATTGTTAACGGGATTGCAATCTATCTAAGATACAGATCGAGAAAAAATAAATTGTGGTAAAAATCTAATTTGAAGGAGGGAAAAGTTTTGAGTGAAGAAAAAGTCTTCGAAGTGGAAAATTTAAACCTCTGGTATGGCAACACCGGGGCTCTTGAAGATATAAACCTGGATATTTTTAAAAATGAAGTCTTGGCGATCATAGGACCTTCTGGCTGTGGCAAGTCTAGTTTTTTAAAAGTCTTAAACCGGATGATTGATCTGGTTGAAATCTCCAAAACCCACGGAAAAGTAAGATATTTAGGGAAAAATATATTTCACCGTGAAGTGAACTTGATCGAATTGAGAAAACAAGTTGGCATGGTTTTTCAGAAACCTAATCCTTTTCCCATGTCAATATATGAAAACATTGCTTTTGGCCCCAAACTGCACAACAATATTTCCAGAACTACTTTAGATAAACTAGTTAAAGACAGCTTGGTGGAATCCTACCTGTGGGAAGAAGTTAAAGACAGATTAAAAAGCCCTGCCCTTTCATTATCTGGTGGTCAGCAGCAAAGGCTATGCATTGCCAGGGCCCTAGCATGTCAACCTCAGGTATTATTAATGGATGAACCATGCTCCGCCCTCGACCCAGTATCCACTTCTCGAATTGAGACTTTAATCTCTGAATTAAAAAAAGATTACACCGTCATAATTGTAACTCACAACATGCAGCAGGCAGCCAGGGTTTCTGATAGAACAGCTTTTTTCCTGGAAGGCAAGTTGATAGAAGTAGGTGCTACAGGAGATATTTTTACAAAACCAAAGGATGGAAGAACAGAAGATTATATAACAGGCCGCTTTGGCTAAAATAATAGAAAGGGGTTCTAATATGGCAAGGTCAAATTTTGATAAAGAGCTAACGGAAATGAAGCAAAAAGTACTATCAATGGGTGGTGCGGTGGAAGAAGCCATAGATAATTCAGTAAAAGCTTTAAAAAATCAAGACAGTATCCTAGCTCAAAAAGTAATTGAGAATGATGATATAATAGATGATCTTGAGTTGGAAATTGAGAAGCTGTGCATGAGATTAATTGCTCAGCACCAACCCATGGCTAACGACTTGAGAAGGGTAGGAACAGCTTTAAAAATAATTACCGAACTTGAAAGAATGGGTGATTATGCCTCTTCCATTTCTAAAAAAACTCTGTACATGGTAGATGAACCCTTGATAAAACCTCTTGTTGATTTACCTCGAATGGCGAAACTTACACAGCAGATGGTAGAAAAAGCCCTAGACGCTTATGTAAATGAAAACTCAAAAGTGGCTTACGAAATAGCCGAAGAAGATGACGAAATCGATGCCCTTCACAAGCAGATATTTTCAGAGCTTATCACCTATATGATTTCTGACCCTAAAACCATTAATCAATCAACCCAACTTCTATTTATAAGTAGCTCTTTAGAAAGAATAGGGGATCATTCTACAAACCTGGCCGAGTGGATAATATTTATGGTTACCGGGAAAAGGGAAAAATTCTAAATAATAATCTAGCTATAAATTAGTTTTTCCCTTGATCTTAACTTCTTGTAATGACAAAATGTATTAAGATACTTAATAAGAAAATAAGCTTTAACTGAAGGTGAATATAGTTGCCCGAAAATAACAACTTCTTACCAGTTAACAAACACGACATGGAACAACTCGGTTATGATCAGCTCGATTTTATCCTAGTTAGTGGGGATGCTTATGTAGATCATCCTTCTTTTGGTGTGGCAATAATTGGCAGACTCTTGGAAGCTAGAGGCTTTAAGGTAGGTATAATCCCCCAACCCAACTGGAAGGACTTAAATGACTTCAAAAGCCTCGGTAGACCCAGGTATGCTTTTTTTGTCACTGGTGGAAATATTGATTCCATGGTCAATCATTATACAGTAGCAAAGAAAAGAAGATCAAAAGATTCTTATTCCCCAGGTGGAAAAACAGGGATGCGTCCAGATAGGGCTACAATTGTATATTCTCAAAAAATTAAAGAGGCTTTCAAAAAAATTCCTGTAATCCTGGGGGGATTAGAAGCAAGCTTAAGAAGGTTAGCACATTATGATTACTGGGACGACAAAGTACGCCGGAGTATACTTTTGGATGCAAAAGCTGATTTGCTGGTATATGGTATGGGAGAAAATCAAGTTATAGAAATAGCTGAAGCCTTAGAAAGTGGCCTTTCAATCTCAGATCTGACTTATATTAAAGGCACTGTACATGCTGCCAAAGACGTAAGTCATGTCTATCAAGGAAAATTTTTACCTTCTTTTGATGAAATCATCTCATCAAAGGAAAAGTACGCTGAAAGTTTCAAAACTCAATACAAAAATAACGACCCTTTAACTGCCCATCCTCTTATCGAGCCTTATAGACATCAGTATGTGATCCAAAACCCCCCTGCCAAGCCTCTTTCTACAAGAGAAATCGATAGTATCTTCTTGCTTCCATTTACTAAAAAATATCACCCCATGTATGAATCAAAGGGAGGTGTCCCTGCCCTTGAAGAGGTAAAGTTCAGCCTGATTAGCAGTAGAGGTTGTTTTGGTGGATGCAGTTTTTGTTCTTTACATTTTCACCAGGGAAAAATAGTACAATCAAGAAGCCAAGAGTCTATATTAGAAGAAGCTAAAGAGTTGACTGCTGATCCAGAATTTAAGGGTTATATTCATGATGTAGGTGGTCCTACAGCCAACTTTCGAAATAAACCCTGCTATAAACAGGAAAAACACGGAGCATGCATGGAAAGAAGATGTCTCACCCCTGAACCTTGTGAAAATTTAATTGCAGATCATTCTGAATATCTAGATTTATTGAAAAAACTTCGTAATTTAAACGGGGTAAAAAAAGTTTTTATTCGTTCGGGGATCAGGTACGATTATCTGATTTATGATAATAACTGCGATGAATTCATTGAAGAGCTTTGTCAACACCATATTAGTGGACAGTTAAAAGTTGCCCCGGAACACGTTTGTAATAAAGTGTTAAAAAACATGGGAAAACCTTCCCATAATGTTTATAAAAGCTTTGTCAAAAAATACTATCAAACCAATAATAAACTTGATAAAAATCAATTCTTAGTTCCTTATCTGATGTCAAGCCATCCGGGGTCTGATTTACATTCTGCTATAAGGCTGGCAGAATACCTAAGAGATTCAAACCAGACACCAAGACA
>CAZCIZ010000067.1:0-13112 GCA_964498995.1 uncultured Clostridia bacterium
CCCGATTCTTAGATGTATTAATAAAAACTTTTTAGTATCGGAATATACTGCAGCACTAAAATTAAAGTGTATTTTCTTACTAACTTATAAAAGGAGTTCTATCATGATCACCTATACCTATACCTATACAGAAGAAGAAACAAGAAGAATAGGGGCTATAATGGCTAAATACCTAGACAAAGGTGACATAATCCTACTTTCCGGAGACCTAGGAGCTGGTAAAACCCAGCTGACCAAGGGACTAGGTGCGGGCCTAAATGTAGCTAAAACCATAACCAGCCCCACTTTTACCTTGATGAAGGAGTATCAGGGAAAACTAAACCTGTATCATTTCGATCTCTATCGTATTGAAGATCCTGAAGAGATAATAGAAGTAGGCTTACTTGATTACATGTATGATGAAGGGGTTACAGTGATAGAATGGTTTGAGAAAATGGATGAAGAGCCTTCGGGTTACATAAAGATAGATATTTATGTTGAAACTGATAAACGTAGACTGGAATTCTTTGCAAAAGGGGACAGATATGATAATATTTTAAGGAAAATGAAACCAAAAATCTGCCCAGAGTAAATGGGTGTCAAGATAAAGGGTGTTAACATGAAAGTTTTAGGGATTGATACCTCGACCAGGGCATGTTCTGTGGCCCTGGTATGTGAATATGATGGGCTTTTGGCAGAATACACTTTAAGGGACAAAAGGACCCATTCGGAAAAACTCATGCCCCTTGTTGACAAGGTATTGTCCGATGGTAGGGTAGATTTATCTGAACTTAGCGGGATCAGCGCTGTCATTGGCCCCGGTTCCTTTACAGGACTTAGGATTGGATTGGCAACAGCCCAGGGTCTTACCACAGGATATAACTTAGACCTGGTAGGAGTTCCTACCTTGGATGTTCTTGCTTACGGAAGGCCCATCAAGGGTTTAATTTGTCCTGTCTTGGATGCAAGAAAAGGAGAAGTATATACATGTTTATACCAGGGGACTGGTTCAGGGATTAAAAGGCTTTGGGAGTACCGGGTTATTTCTATGAAGGAGCTGTTTTCTGACCTTGAAGAACTTTCTAACTCCATGGGTCAGGATGCCTTGGAGACAGATGCTGTGGAGGCGATGGTTTTTACCGGGGATGGTGTGGCTGTTTTCAGGGAAGAATTAATGGAGAATACTTCCTTTGAGCAGGTTTACACTTTTCAGGAGTTGGAAGTGAATAGGGCCTCTATTACAGCTAAGTTGGGTTTGGAGAAGATGAAAGCTGGAAATATCTTAAGCCCTCATGAATTGAACCCCCTATATATTAGAAAATCTGAAGCAGAAAAAAATTTACATAAGAAAGGGTAGAGCTGTTATGGTGAAGGATAAGATCACAGAGGATAATCTGGAAATCAGGGAGATGCAGGAAGAAGATCTCGACAGGATCAGAGAAATTGAATTATTATCCTTTAACAGCCCCTGGTCTAAAGAATCCTTCATTTATGAGCTGTTTCAAAATAGACTTGCCAGGTATATAGTTATGGAACAGGGAGAAGAAATTGTGGCCTATATGGGAATGTGGTTTATCCACCAGGATATACACATCACGAATTTTGCAGTGGCGCCGGAATACAGAAAGCTGGGCTTTGGCCGAAGGCTGTTGAATTTTATTGTCTTTTTTGCTAAAACAAAGGGTTTTAAATACATAACCCTTGAAGTTAGAAGATCAAATGAAATTGCGCAAAATCTCTACCAGGGTCTTGGCTTTAAGGTGATAGGAGTTAGACCTTCTTATTATAGGGATAATCAAGAAGACGCTATACTGATGCAAAAACGAATATCCAGAGGTGTTTTTGATGACTCAGAACAAGATCAAAATACTGGCAATTGAAACTTCCTGTGACGAAACTTCAGCTGCAGTAATAGAAGACGGTAAGAGGATTTTAAGCAATATTATAAGCTCTCAAAGGGATACCCACAGTCTTTATGGGGGAGTAGTCCCCGAAATAGCCTCCAGGGAGCATTTGAAGCTATTAGTTCCCGTGGTGGAAAAGTCTTTGGCTCTAGCCGGGGTGGAACTAGATGACATTGATGCCCTGGCTGTTACGAGGGGACCTGGGCTTGTTGGCCCACTTCTTGTAGGGCTTTCCTACGCTAAAGCCCTTTCTTATGCCAAAAGAATCCCCATAATTCCCCTTAACCACATTAAGTGCCATATTTATGCTAACTTTTTGGAAGACAGCCTGACAAAAAATCAGGGCATGGAGCTGGAATTTCCCCTGATGGCTTTAGTGGTTTCTGGAGGGCATTCGGATATAATCTATCTGAAAAGTCACCATGAGCTGGAAATTGTGGGAGAAACCCTGGATGATGCGGCCGGAGAGGCCTTTGACAAAATTGCAAGGGCCCTTGATCTGGGGTATCCAGGAGGGCCTGAAATAGACAAGCTTGCCAGGGAAGGTAAACCTAAAGAGGTGGAATTTCCCCGGGCTACCTTGAAAGAAAGATCTTATGATTTTAGCTTCAGCGGACTAAAAAGTGCTGTATTAAATTATCTGAATCAATGTAAAATGAAAAATGAGCCTATTAACAAAGAAGATATAGCCCTGGGATTTCAGCAGTCAGTTATAGATCAGTTGGTCACCAACACTTTAAAGGCATGCAAAGAAAGACAGGTCGAGGAACTTTTAATTGCCGGTGGAGTTTCGGCTAACTCGGCCCTGCGGGAAGAATTTAAAGAAAGGGCAGAAAAGAAAGGAATAAGGGTTAGTTTTCCACCTCCCATTTTGTGTACGGACAATGCAGCTATGGTAGGAGCCTGTGGATACTGGTACTATGTG
Organism: uncultured Clostridia bacterium; assembly: GCA_964498995.1. Classification (GTDB taxonomy): domain Bacteria; phylum Bacillota; class Natranaerobiia; order Natranaerobiales; family Natranaerofabaceae; genus Natranaerofaba. The sequence goes on from CAZCIZ010000067.1 coordinate 2,809, forward strand.
TCCGGCAGAATAGAAAAAATCCAAAACCGTCTGGACTTGAATGCCGTGCCAAACCTTTCTTTAGAAGATAATTAGCTCAAATAGAACTGGCCATTTAATAAAAGTAGATGGCCAGTTTTTTTAATTTCTATAGCTGTTTGTAGTCAGCCCTTGGGGACAAACAAGGGGGTTATCCACAAATAATGTGGATAAAGATGTTGGGAAAATGTCCACGTTATTATGTAAAAAACCTGTGGATAATGTGTATAAGTTTGTGGATGGCTCGTTTTTCAGGTAGATTATGTGGATAAGCCTGTGGACTGTGTGGATTACTTATACAAATTACTAATTTTAATAGCTAAAAAACTGGTCTGTGTCTGAACTTTAAATTATTACCAGGATACATAATATATTAAACATAAAATGTTAAGTGTTATTAAGTATTATTAAATATATTCTTTTAACCTAATAATTATGAGTTTAACTGTTAAAACTATGTGTTATAATATATCACGAGCAGTTGTTTTGGGTCATAATATTATAGCCCGCCAATTTTTTATTGCTTAATAATAATTGGATTAGAAAGTGAGGATTAAATAAAATGTTATCAAAAATAAATAAAATTCATTTTATCGGTATCGGCGGCTACGGAATGAGTGCATTAGCAAAGGTGTTTTTACAAAATGGATATGATATAACTGGATCTGATATTACATCTTCTTCTCTTGCTAGCTCTCTAGAAAACATGGGTGCAAGGATAAACCTGGGCCATTCCAAGGAAAACATTGAAGATCCCGGGCTGGTGGTTTATTCTACAGCTATCTCAAGTGACAATGTTGAGATTCAGGCGGCTAAGGAAGCAAAAATACCAGTATGGCATCGCTCAGAGCTTTTAGCTCATTTATTCAACGATAAGTTTGGAATCGCAGTAGCCGGAGCCCATGGAAAAACCACAACCACTTCTATGATTTCTTTTGTCTTGTCCGAAGGTGGTTTTGACCCTACAGCCTTGATAGGAGGAGAATTATCCCACTTTGGTGGTAATGCCAGGGCAGGTCAGGGAAAAGAAGTTGTGGCAGAAGCATGTGAGAGTGACCATTCTTTTTTAAGGTATGAGTCTAGGATTGCGGTGGTAACAAATATCGAGGCTGATCATTTGGAATATTATGAGGGCAGTTTTAGTAAACTCATCGATACCTATAAAATTTTTTTGGGTAACATGAAACCCAGTGGTACTATAGTGGTTAGTGCAGATTGTGATTACATTCCTGAGGTGATCAAAGATGTGGATGTGGATAAAGATGAAAAAATTTTAACCTATGGAAAAAATCCACAAGCAGATCTTCTCATCAATGATGTGGAACTATTAGAAGGTGGTTCAAGGTTTGAGTTGCAAAAGGACGGCATTTCTATGGGAACCTTTAGTCTCCAGGTTCCGGGAGAGCACAATGTTCAAAATGCTACTGCAGCGGTGGCAGTGGCTCTGGAACTGGGGATGGATATAGATGAGATTAAAACAGCCTTGTCAAAGTTCAAGGGGGCCAAGCGCCGCTTCACCGTAGTTGGAAAAGTAAATGGTATAGTAATTGTTGATGACTATGCTCATCACCCTACTGAAATAGAGGCCACCCTTAAGACGGCCAAGAATGAATGCAGTGGGAATGTAATAGGGGTATTTCAGCCCCACAGATACACCAGGACTAAATTTTTGTTAGACGAATTTGCAGAGGCTTTTGACTTTGCTGACAGAGTGATCTTGAACAAAGTATATCCAGCCGGAGAAGAACCCATAACAGGGGTTAATTCCAACGTTTTAGCAGAGAAGATTATGAAAAATGAAGCAAGATCTGATAAAGAGGTCGCTGTGATGGATGAGTTGGAGGAAATAACTGATTATTTGGCTAAAACTGTGAAGTCGGGGGATTATGTAATTACCATGGGAGCTGGAGATATCTGGAAAGTTGCAGAAGGGTTAAAAGAAAGGCTAAATCAAATACCAAAGGCAAAATCAACGGGTGATAAAAAGGTTTGAAAATATCATGGAGTGGAAATCAAAATGGAAAAATCCCAGGCTCTAATTTATGAATCCATATATGAAGCAAATGTTCTCCCTATTACAAGTAGGTGCAACTTAGACTGTATCTTTTGCAGCAACAAGCAGAATCCAAGGGACCTAGAAGAAGTCAAAATTTCTCCTTTAACTGTAGATGAAGTGAAGGATGCTGCCATGTTCTTGGATGAATCAAAAAAGATTATCATCGGCGAATCCGCAACTAAAATCTCTGAAGGGGAGCCTTTTTTGCACCCGGATATAGTTCAGATCCTAAAATTTTTAAGAGTCAAATTTCCAAAAACATCTATCCAGATAACCACCAACGGTACCATGATAGATGATAGTATTTTAGCCGAGCTAAAATTATTAGCCCCCCTTGAGATTAACTTATCCATAAATATGCTGGACAAGTCTTTGAGATGGGAGTATATGGGAGACAAGCCTCCTTTTAATGCTATCAATCTCCCGGAAAAATTTAATGAAAACAACATTGTTTATAACGGCAGTGTAGTCGACCTTTCCTATTTTTACGGCAAGGAGGAGCTTTTTAACACTTTGAAATATCTTGAAGCCAATGGGACAAGAACCATAAGGATATTTGTACCTGGAGGTACATATTTGAACGAGAATTTAATTAAGATGCCATCTATACGAGAGGTAGTAAGAGCCCTGAAAAAGATAAAAAAAGATTTTGAAACTCCTATTTTGATAGAACCGCCACTGGTAGAAGACTTAAGAGCAGAGGTGGCTGGAGTGGCAAGAAATTCACCCGCCTGGTTTCAGGGAATAAAAGCAGGTGATGAAATCACCATGGTTAATGAAATGCCGGTATTTAGCAGGGCTGATGCATATTATTTGATTAAAGAAAACAAAAACCCCATAATCAAGTTAAAACATGAAAATGGAGAAGATATAGAAAAAGTTTTCAATAAAGAAAAGATTGATTCTGGCGGCATCTGCTTTGACTATGATATATCAAAACAAGAGATAGAAGCCCTTGCAGGTTTAGAAAATAACAATAAAATTGATAAAAAGGGTAAGAAAATTATGGTACTTGCTTCAAGGGGAGGCTATGATATCGTAACCAAGGCTTTGCAAACGTACAAGCCCGAGTCTAAGCTAGAAGTACATAAAGTGGAGAGTAATTATCTACAGGGAAATATAATTTCTGCTGGATTATTAGTAGTTGATGATTTTATTTGTTATTTGAAAAGCCAGTTTGAAATTGCAGATTTAAGAAGAGATTATGGTTTAATCGTCTTACCAAAAAAGGCCTTTGACCAGCGAGGTATCGATCTTAAAGGAGAACACTACCTGACTCTAGAAGCTCTACTAGGGGTAAAGGTTACAGTTTGCTAATCTAAAAATTTTGATTGGAGTGATCAAGCTGAATCTCAAAAGCATGTACAGCAAAGTCCTTGAAAACGGAAATATACAAATTTCAATGGAAGTCGAAATTGAAGATGAGCTAAAAAAGTATCAGGCTGAAGGAGAAACACTTCTTGGAGCTATGGGTAACTGTTTCTGTGAGCTTTTGGATGAAAAGATGGGAGATATCAAGAATGAGAGGCTCCTTGCTGAGGCCACCAAGGGAAGTTATGACAGGGATATTATCAGCATAAATCTTATGGCAGAGCATGATGGTGAAGAAAAAGAAGTTTATTATACTGGAGAGGGAATATTAGAAACTGTAGTAAAAGCTATGTACAAACTTAAAGATAAAAAGGAATAGATTAGAAAATAATTCTATATGCTTGATACTTGGAAAAATTTAAACGCCTTCTGGGCGTTTTTTATTTTAACTAAAGAACAGACTAATAAGTGATGTGATTTGTAGGAAGGGCTAAAAGGAGGTTGAAAGAATTTTGAAATGTATGTTTGTGACTAGAAGGATAGAGGGGGGTATAAAAACTCATCTTAAAACCTTGGTGAATAGGCTCCCGGCCCATGATATAACTCCGGTAATCTGCGGTCCCCGGGAAAACTTTGAGGAATTTGAAGGTTTTGAAGGTGTGGAAATCTTAGACTTGCCTTTAGAAGACGGTCTAGATTTTATAGAGGACTACAAGAACATCTTCAAGAACATTTTTAGGTTAAAGGAATATATAAATAGTTTTTCCCCTGATTTGGTTCATTCCCATGGTTATAAAGCCTCTTTAATAGTTGCTATTACAAAAATGCTGGTCAAATTTCCCTGGATTACCACTATTCACAACTTCAAACCTCCTTACCAAAGTAAAAAGGCCTTTGAGATCTTTGTAAAAGGAGTGTTAAACAAGGCAAATAAAGTTCAACCAGTGTCCTACAGTCTCAAAAAAGAGCTGATTTCCATGGGGATAAAAGCAGAAAATTGTTCTGTCCTTTATAATGGTGTTTCTCTTTATCCTTTTCACAAACCTATTGCTAAAAACACATCTTTACCCGATGGTATTAAGATCGGTTGTATTGGTCGTTTGAATGAAGATAAGGGAATTGACGATTTCATTTACATGATTAAATACCTCCACGAAAAATACGGTTATTATTTTAACCTGAGAAAATACAGTTTTTTGATTATAGGTGACGGTCCACAGAGAAAAGAACTGCAGCAGCTGAGTTGGAGGCTGGGTCTTGCTCCTAAAATATATTTTCTAGGTCAAAGAGAGGACGTTCCCGAAATTCTCAAAAGTCTAAAGCTTTTATGTATACCTTCAAAATATGAAGGCCTTTCCATTACAGCCCTTGAAGCCATGGCGGCATTTTGCCCGGTGGTAGCAACCCATAAAGGTGGCCTTACAGAAATAGTGAAACATGAGAAAACCGGGTTATTAGTTCCCTCACAAAGCCCTGAAGAAATGGGTGAAGGGATAATGACTTTGATAAGGAGCAGTAAAATCAGGCGAAGGTTGACCTGGAAGGGGTACATAAATGTAATAGAAAATTTTACCGATGAAAAAATGGTGAAAGAACTGGTAAATAGTTATAGAAACTTATGTTAGCTAAAGCCATATGATGAAAAAAAGGGGAAAGGTCGACCTTCCCCCCAGTGAATCTAGTGAATCTTAAGGTATCGATGAAACTCAAGATGAAACTCAATTTATAATTTTTTTGGCCGGGCCTTTTTTGGCCGGGCCGGGATGTTTTTAACGCAGTTTGAATTTATCATCAAGGCCTTCTAAGATTTCGACAATCCCACCGTATTCTAATTCAGTATATGGCAGCATGGCTGGTCCTGAGAAGCCTTGTTCTCTCAGTTCTAGAGCTTTGCGGGAGACTTTATCCCTGATATGATCCCAGAAAGGCTGATCAAAACAGTCAACGGGTTCTGTGAGGATTCCCTCGCTGACGCAGAAAGCAAGACAGCTTACTAGTGGAGGACCATCAAAGAATGATACTGGAGAATTTTGCTTCACAGGCATCATTGGCCCGTTATGACTTCCCCTCATAAAGCCGGCAACATGATGGCCTATGCTGTAAGGGGAGAGGATTTCACCAGTGGCGGGGAAGGATCCTTGAGTTCTTATCAATAAAACCGGGTCATCTTTACCCACATATTTACCGGCGATATTGTGAAGCCTGGTAGTACTGGCCGCTGCAGCCTGTTCTCCTGAACTTCTGGAATAGATCTGTTCTACCACGAATCTCTCATTATCCCTTAGGAGTGCTGCTATACTGTAAATGTCTTCAGGTGTGTTCAATTCGATCACCCTGTCTGTTTCGCTATAAGAAACATCCATTATGGTGAAGGTATATCCTTTGCCGATTTTGGATGATAGAATAAGTCCCGCATTATGCATAGGATCAGAAAAGCTTAAATAAAGGGGAAGATTGTAAGCCCCAGGATCTGTCTTATCTGCTGTGAATAGAAGGAAGGGCTCATTTTCCCTTTCCTCGAATTCAAGCTCGGCAACTGCTGGTCCCATGCCTTTGATATTGCCTGAGAAGGAATCACTCAACAGGTCCTGGCCTGCTCCATAAAGACCCTGCTTTTTGGCAACCTGAGTCCCGGCTATAAAAGCATCCCAAGCAAGTTGGTGCACATCTGAATCATCCTTACCTTTTTGATGGGTTACGAGAATAAAAATATCATCTCCAGTATAACCTACATAGTAGTCGATTACCATTCCTTTGCCGTTTTCTTCGATGTGACTTTTTACTGCATCCAAAAGCTTTTCACTTGGCTTTACATGTCCGCCGATACTTCCGATATCAGCTTTGATAATGCTAAGAGTTATTTTCATCTTCAATCCTCCTTTGAACTGAATTTATTGACGCAGTATGATAACTTCCTCATATTACTATACTATATTTTTTCCTGTAAAAAAAGTCTAAGAATTTGAGGTGTAAATTTGAGGGAAAAAAAGTCAGGCCCCAGTTTGTTTCTAACAATTTCCCTTATATTTTTATGTGGGATCTATATTTTTAGTTTCTTATATTTCAATTCTAACAGTTCTAACAATACCTTGAAAAATCCTCCCCGGGTTAATTCAACTACAGAAACATGTAAACCTAAAGAAGATAATTCCACCATGGTGGTATTGATACCCGGATTTTACTGGGATGATCTTGCAGAATTTGACCTAGAAAATGAACTTCCCAATTTTACTCACCTAATGGAGCAGGGCGCCCTAGGCCTTATGAACACTACTGTAAAAGGACCATATCACCGTGCTGCCGGTTATTTAACCCTGGGTACAGGTGCGAGAGCTTTGGTCCATGAGGATAGTAAACCAATACTAGCTTTAGAAGAAAAATATAATGATGAAGAAGCTAAGACGGTTTTTAGCCGAAATACAGGCGTAGACCTGAAAAATAACTTCCTAGAGCTCGATTCCAAGACGAGCACGGCAGTAGCTGTGGAGTTTCCCAAATTGTTGTCCCAAAATTTAGATTTAAATCACCGGGTAGAGCCTGGACTATTAGCCTCAAAACTTAACCAAAAAAATGTCAGCCTAATCTACCATGGAAACGCCGATACTTGCACTGCCAAAAGATACGGTGCTTTAATGGCAATGAACCAAGCTGGGGTTATTTCCCAGGCAATACTAAGTCCCGAAAAAACACTGACCAGAGATAAAGAATTTCCCTATGGTCACAAGAACGACTATAGTAAAATCTATCATAAAGTCGAAAACCAGCTGAATATCCTTGCCACTACTGATGCCACTACTGAAACTGAAAACTTTGTCTACGTTTTGGAGCTAGGTGATGGGATCAGAATTGAAGAATATCAGGAGAGCTTAGCTCCAAGTATAAAAGAATCGTTAAAAGAGAAAACCCTCAAAAACATAGATAGACTTCTTGGAAAAATTGTTTCTTTAGGAGCACAAAAGGATTTTCAAATTATGATAATGAACCCTTCCCCTTCTCGTGAAGATTATCATGAAGGGCGCAGGTTGACACCAATAATGATATCTTCTCCCGGCAATAAAGATGCCTTGAATGTAGCAGATGTTGAAACAGATATAGAAACAGGTACAGAAACAAAGTCTTTTCTGACTTCATCCACCACCCGGAGAAAGGGATTAGTCGCCAACACGGATATTTTGCCAACTCTACTGGGAGAGTTTGAAGAGGTTAAGGATATCTCCAGGAGGATTAAAGGCAATGAAATCAAAACTGAAAAGCTACATGAAATTTCATCAAGAAAAGTTCATTCCGGATTAAATGGAGGATTAGATGGGGAAGTGAAATCTGAAGATATGGGGGATCAAGAAAGGCAGAACCCTCGGTTAAATCACCTGGTTCAGTTGGAACAAGAGTTGGTAAAAGCTCATAACATGCGACCTCCCATCCTTACAGGTTACATAATAACCCAGGTGATAATAATAGCATTAGCACTACTTCAGGTGATAACGGGGATAAAAATTCCATATATAAAGACAATTTTATATGCAATCCTTGTTACCCCTATTGTTTTTTTGATAGCGCCTCTATTTTCCCTTAACACTACCTGGTCCATGACCTTTTTTTTGCTGATTGTATCTGCTTTAGGAAGCATATTTCTCCAAAAATATATTCATCATGATGTGTTAAGGTTGGCTGTGGTTTTTCTATTAACCTCCGGGGTTATTTTGATCCCTTTTATTACCGGGCATGAAACTTTTGTGTACAGGGGACTTTTGAGTCATGACCCTATAAGCGGGGCCAGGTATTACGGGTTGGGAAATGAACTCATGGGGATTTTGATAGGGTCTTTTACCGTGGGACTATTTGGCATGTTCAGCCATAAACCTGGCTGGATAAAATCCTACTATCTATTAGGCTCCCTTTTAGCTCTTTTTTTCTTTTATCCAGCCATGGGAGCTAATTTTGGCGGAGGAGTCAGTGCCGTTGCTGTTTTTGGCGCTCTCATGTACATGGTTTTTTTCGATAAGATCAGGGGAAAGCATAGAAAAACCTATTTCTTTTTAGCTGTCCTAGGGTTCATGGCGGTGTTTTTAGGAGGATTTTTCGGTTTTAATCTATTTTTGGATGGGTCCACACACCTGGGTAGGGCAGTAAATATCATGATCTATGAAGGGCCAAGAGAACTGATTCCCATAGCTGTGAGAAAGCTAACCTTAAACCTCACTTTGCTCAGGTATTCCAACTGGAGCTTTGTCTTGCTTAGTTTTTTGGCTGTACTGTTTTTAAACTACTTGAAATACACCCGGATCATGGCTGAAATTGAAAAAAATCATCCCTTGTTGAAATCCGGGATCCTAAGTGTAGTAGTAGGAGGGTTTGTGGCTTTTTTCGTCAATGATTCAGGCGTCCTTGCCGCAGCAACCATGTTTCTCTATGTAAGTGTACCATTATTGCTATTTGGACATAAGTTCACAAAACCAAGCAATGGAACCTCCAATTGATTTAGCCTCTAACTGACAGAGGTTCGGTTCTGGCTAGATTGAAGTAAACAGGGGCTATCCCAAAAGTGTCTATTTAACACACTTGAGGGGTACAGCCCCTGTTGTATTTGCCTATTTTAAATTAAGGTAAAGAATGTCGCTCAAAAAGTTATTAACTTATTGAAATTTATTATACAACTCCTTGGCGAAGTCTTTGATTTTTTCTACTTCTTCTTGGTCAGGATTCCATACTTCCCTATAACCATCGCTGACCACTTCAAAACCTGCTTCCTTTAATTTTTCCGTTATAATCCCTACACTTTCACCACTCCAGCCGTAACGACCGAAGGCTGCCGCCTTTTTGTTCTTAAATCCGGCGCCCTTTATCAGTTCCAGAATTCCTGCCACATAGTAAAGGATGCCCTTATTTACTGTAGGAGAGCCTACCAAAATGGCCTTTGATTTGAATACTTCTGTGATTATATCGCTTTTATCCATCTTGGCAGCATTGATCAACTTAACATCGGTCTGATTGTTATTTTCCCTGCTTTCCTTTACCAATCCCTCGACAATAGCTTCTGCGGTCTTTTTGGTACCGTCCCACATGGTGTCGTATATTATGGTGATCTGATCTTCCTGATAATCCTTAGCCCACTCCATATAGGTATCAACTATTTGAAGAGGATTATCCCTCCAGATAATTCCATGGCTAGGACAGATCATGTTGACGGGAAGTTTTAATTCCAAGACCTCGTTTATCTTTTTTTCTACCAGCTTACTAAAAGGATTGACAATGTTGGCATAGTACTTCATGGCCTCCTGGTATAACTCGCAACCATCTACCAGGTCATTGTACATCTGCTCTGAAGCATAGTGCTGGCCAAAGGCGTCATTTGAAAAAAGAATATTGTCCTCGGTTAGATAACAGAACATGCTGTCTGGCCAGTGAATCATTCTGGCTTCGACAAAAATAAGCTCCTTGCTGCCCAGGTTGAGTTTATCTCCCGTCTTCACCTCGACAAAATTCCAATCCTGGTGGTACTGTCCCTTAATGGACTTGACTCCATTCTTTGTGCAGTAGATAGGAGTATCGGGAATCTCCCGCATCAATTCGGGCAGGGCTCCGCTGTGATCTACCTCACCGTGATTTGCTATAATATAATCGATATCCTGTAGATCTATTTCCTGCTTAAGCTCTTCCACGAATTCTTTGGCATATGGCTTCCAGGCCGTATCGATCAAGACAGTTTTCTCATCTTGGATTAGATAGGAATTATAACTTGAACCCCTGTGGGTTGAAAGCTCCTCTCCATGAAAACTCTCCAATTCCCAGTCGATTTTTCCTACCCATTTGACTCCATCAGTGATTTCAAAACTCATCAAAGACCTCCTTAAATTAATAACAATTATTATTTAGATTTTATAATTAAATTATACCATATTTTTTGTAAGAAATTAAGAAC
>CAZCIZ010000068.1:0-13083 GCA_964498995.1 uncultured Clostridia bacterium
GTATTAATAATAAAAACTTAAAACGTATCTCCATATACTGCTGCAGTAAAATAAAACAGTTATTTTCATCACTGGTTGTGGTCTGAAAGTCAAAACATGGGAAGTTAGAAAGAAAAAAGAAAGGTAGATAGATAGACAGGATAAAGAGATCGATAGAAGAATGATATAGAGAAGACAGTCAAATAAATGGGTAGAGTAGTAGTAGGTAGATTTTTCGATGGATTTTTGATTTTCGCCTGCAAAAGCTAGAGTAAAGTTCACTGCCTAACACCATGTATCTCGGTTTTTCCCTGATCCCTGGAAGTTAAAGGGTTTGCAAAAACCGGGCCGTGGTGTTAGGCTGTTTTATATCAAAGGGTACTCAAAGGTTACTTAATGGTAATAAACCATACTCTAAAAAATTTTAACAATAAAATATAACAAGCTTACATAAAAGAGCTTGTATTTAAAATTAAAGAGCTTGAATTCAGACTTGAATTCAGACTTAAATTCAGATAAGAAGTGCTCCAATAATAAATTTTGAACGTGTCCAATGTGTTATATTTTAAAGCATCAACAATAATTTGCAAGTATCAATGACTTTTTCCTGTTAATATTTAAACCAAAAGGAGCTGTAAAGACCATGGATAATAGAATTGTATTCCAACACTTGAATGAATGTCTAGAGAACAACCGACCGGGGGCCCTTGCTACGGTGACGGAGTCCAAAGGCTCCACTCCTTCGGAGGTGGGGGCCAAGATGCTGGTGTATGAAGACGGTGGCACCAAGGGCACTATCGGTGGCGGCACCTTGGAGGCCAAGGTAATAGAAGAGGCCAGGCAGGTCCTGGCAGAAGGAAAACCCAAGTTTTTGCATTATGATCTAAACGAAAAGGATGCTGAAGAGTTGGGGATGGTTTGTGGCGGGGAAGTGAGCCTGTTTGTAGAGCCCATCTTGACTGCCCCCAGGCTTGTCCTGGTAGGAGCGGGTCATATCTCCCAGTGCATCTCTTACAATATGAAACTCCTTGACTTTAGAACCACGGTTATTGACGACAGGGCGGAGTTTGCTTGCAGGGAACTCTTCCCCGAGGCCGATGATCTAATCGCCGGGGATATCGGCGAGAACCTGGAAAATCTCAATATCAACGAAAATACCTATGTGGTCATAGTCACCCGGGGACACAAGCACGATCAGCTGGCTTTAGAGAAAGTGATAGATTCCCGGGCGGCCTATATCGGCATGATTGGGAGCAAAAGAAAGATCAAGACCATCTATGACAACCTGGAGAACAAAGGAATCTCCAGGGAAAAGCTAAACCGGATTCACGCCCCCATTGGCCTTGACCTGGGTGGAAATAGACCCGGAGAAATCGCCATCAGTATCGTGGCGGAATTGATTCAGATAAGATACAAAGGGAGCAAAAATTCTTGAGCTAGTGCTTGCTAAATACCAACGCTCACAAGATGATAAAAGGAGAGGTTAGCATGTTACAAAAGGACAAGGAGCTTATCCTGATAAAGGGAGCCGGGGACCTGGCTTCGGGAGTAGCCTACAGACTGTATAGAGCCGGTTTTGACCTGGTAATGGTGGAGAAGGAAAATCCCACGGTGGTCAGAAGGGGAGTATCCTTTGCCCAGGCGGCTTTTGATGGTAAAACTGAAGTGGAAGGGATAACCTGTGAGAAAACTGAACTTGATCCCCAGGAGATAAGTGCTGCCCTAGACCGGGGTGTAATCCCCCTACTTATAGACCCGGACCTTAACAGTTTAAAAAGCTTAAAGCCCACGGTATTGATTGAAGCTACTTTGAGCAAGAAAAATACCGGCATTTCTAAAGATATGGCCGAGAAGGTTATAGCCTTAGGACCAGGCTACAGGGCCGGAATAGACGTCCATGCAGTGATAGAAACGGCCAGGGGTCATTACCTGGGTAGAACCATCTATCAGGGAGAAGCCCAGGAAAATACGGGCATACCCGGGAATATAGCCGGATATACTTCCGAAAGGGTCATCAGAGCCCCAGGCAAGGGTAGATTCAAAACCAACAAACAAATAGGGGATGAAATAGAAACAGATGAGATCATAGGTTATGTAGAACCTGTAGAAATGGCGGGATCAACAAGATCAGCAGAATCAAAAGAATCAATAGGATCAACAGGACCAGGATCATTAGAGCCAACGGGATCAACAGAATCAGCGAAACCTTCTGCGCCGGAAAAAGCTCCAGGAAGTGACTTGGTACCTATACCTGTTAAAACGGAAATAGGGGGAGTCATCAGAGGTCTTCTCCATGACGGGCTAAAGGTCAAAGAAGGAATGAAACTTGGAGATATAGATCCCAGAGCCAAGGTAGATCACTGCTATACGATATCTGACAAGGCCCTGGCTATCGCCGGGGGTGTTTTGGAAGCAGTCTTGGCCCCGAGGATATAAGTGAGATAAAGAAAAGTCATGCATGAATCAAATAGAGTTTTTTGATATGAGATGCGAAATTGTAAAATGAGTATCCAATAGATTATAATAGATACATCCAAAATTTTGAGGGTGATCAAATTGAAAGCACACGAAGACTTAGTGGAAGAACTCATAAAAAAATATAAGCCAGCCTTAGAGGAGCTAGCAAAATGAAATGGATTGAACTGGAGACAGCTTTAGAGATTCACAATAGAGTTTTTTAAGTAGGATGCTTAATTATGGAGGTTTAGTTAAAAATGCCAAGTGTTAAAGAAATTATTTCAAAAATAAGTTATAATGATGGTCATTTTCCCAAAAGGGAATTATTAGAGATTATAAACCGACGAGAAGAAGCTATCCCTGTCTTATTAGATTTGGCTATTGACGTAAGGGACAATCATGAAAAGTATTTAGAGGATCAAAGTTATTTAGCACATTTGTATTCTTTTTATCTACTTGCCCAATTCAGAGTAAAAGAATTTTTCCCTGTATTTATGGACATATTAAGACTTCCAGGAGAAGAATTGGACGAACCTCTAGGGGATTTTTTAACAGAGGGTGCCGGTAGGGTTCTTGCATCAACTTTTGATGGGGATCTGAAGGCGCTCAAGGATCTAGCTGAGGCTGAAACGGCTTTTTGTTATGCAAGAGGACAAGCAATTGTAGCTATTAAAGACTTAGCAGTTAATGAACAAATATCAAAAAAAGAAGTGATAGAATATTATAGGCAAATTTTAAGAGAATCAGAAGACATGGAGTTAGTTACTGAGGTAGTGGTAGCAAGTGACAGCATTAATCCAGAAGAATTATATGAAGATATAAAATATGCTTTTGATATGGGAAAAGTAGAGGAATGGATGATTAATTTAGAAGATATTGATAGAACCCTCGAAAAATCGGAAGATGAGATATATGAGAGGAGAGTACAGGAAGCAAAGCCAATAAATAATATAATTCACGAAATGCAGTGGTGGGCTTGCTTTTATAAGGAAAGCAATCAACCAATAATAAAAAAACCAAAGATAGGTAGAAATGACCCTTGTCCCTGTGGCAGTGGTAAAAAATATAAAAAATGCTGTTTAGATTAACGAAAAAAAGATGGTAAAAAGAAGTCTAGACAAGAATTATTTAGCGATGGAAGGTGATAGGTAAGGTTCACATATGGTATGATTTAGGCAAGATAAAAGTAGGGGTGATATAATGGCTGATTTAAACACATTAGCACAAAATGATTTAAGCGCGGTTAAAGAGTTTTCTAAAGAAGTTAAAAGGTCATTAAAAGACAAAGTAGTTGAAATAAAACTTTTTGGTTCTAAAGTTAAGGGTACAGATGATCAAGGTTCAGATATAGATGTTTTAATATTGGTTAAGGAGCTAACATGGAGGCAAAAAGATAAAATATTTGAGATTACAGCGGATGTTAATTTAAAATATGATGTTTTGATATCTCCGATTATTATTGATAACGATAAATATAATAGTTTGATAAATCAAAAAACTGAATTTTTTAAAGAAACTAATAAAAAAGGAATAACCATATGAGTGAACTAGCTAAGTGGAGGATAGAAAAGGCGGAAAATAATTTTCAAGAAGGTATAATTTTATTGAATGCAGGTTTTATGGAAGGAGCAGTGAATCGATATTAGAAATCATATCTTCCACCTTTGACTTCATTTTACTAATCAATTTTGAGAGGTTTTTGTCGTATGGATTCTTTACTAATTACAGTAAAATAACCTTCAAAATAAACCCCATTATTAATAAGTTTTACTAAAACCTCTCCTAGTTTAGCAGGGTTTGAGGGAATATACCTAAAGTATATTATACCATTTTTAAAAACTATATTTTCTTTGTATATAAGATATCCATAATCTCTATCAAGTGTAATTATAACTCTTTCTTCCTTCTTTGCTATATTTAATACTTCTATATCAGTCATTCCTGGAGAAGATTTGCTAACACTTTTTACATCATGACCTTTTTTCCTCAAATACATTACACTTTTTTGCGGTATATTTTCATTTGCTAAGAAAAACATATCTACTGCTCCATAGAAGACAGTTCAAAATAATTATCTTCTTTTAAACATTCTGTAGCAAAAGCAAACACAGCTTTAATATGTTTTGGTTGCAATGAAGGATAATTTTCTAATATTTCTTCTTCACTCCAACCGTTGGCAAAAAGCTCAAGAATAAAAATTACTGATAACCTTGTTCCTTTGATTACAGGTTTTCCTGCCAAAATATTAGGATCTGAATGTATATAATCTTTCCAATTCATATTATATTAACTCCTTTCAGTGAAATTACATAAGAGAATTGCTCAAATAATCTTCTCTATTATTCTTGTAACTACTTAATATCATTATAGCACATGAATAAGCTTGTGATAAAATGTTTTAGGCAATGAGGATACAATTTTCCTAAAAATTAGAAAGATGCTAAATTATTTTTGGGCCGCAATCAAAAATGGCAATTCATCCCCACCCACGCTTCGCTTAGAGGTGGGGGATGAATTGCCGGCAAGAGCGTTAGTTAAAAAGTTAACTTTTTAGCCGTAAATATTTGAAGCCTGCAGGTGCTCGTTTTCCACCTCGGCTAGAGCTTTAAATACTTCTTTAACCCTGGGTTCTGGGGCGTTTTTGACGATATCCAAATAAAAGTTCATGGCCCGTTTTTCTCGGTAGTGGGATTCCCTAAAGTTTTCTTCGTCTGTTTGGCTGCAGTTTTCTGCAGGGAGCTCGGGTATTTCAATCCCCATCATCTCACAGATTAGCTCGGCGTGTTCTGCTTCTTGTTTTTGAAGGCGCTTGAAGATGGCTTCGGTGAATTGATTTTCCGCATTTTTGGTACAGCATTTGTAAAAGGCGGCATTACCGACTTCTAGCTTGACGGCATCCTGGCAGTACTTGTAGCTTTGCTCCGATAGCTCTACCTGGCCGTGGTTTATCCATTCGGCGGCGTTTATCAGGTGTTTTCCCGCTACACCACAGTAAGGGCACCTGTCGGGTCCTTCCTCTCCTAAGTAGGTTTCTCCGCAGATTTGACATCTAAATGGCTTCATGTTACTAAACCTCCTCTTTATGTTTGATACTATAATTTTATCATTTTTTAGGGAATTTTTCGATTCCAAAGCAAAAGAGTTCATGGTATTATTAAAATTAATAAGAAACTTGGCAGTTCAAGTTAAAATTTGGATGTGATCAAACAAATGAGCCCTAAATATAGATCAAAACCCTCAAAAAACAACTTCACCAGCTCCATTTACAATTCTAGCTCTTGTTTTAGCTCTAGCTTAAGTTTCAGCTCCGGGGCTAAGCTTTTTTTGCCGCCTGTTTTTGTCCTGGTGGTTGTCTTTTGTTTTATTTTGCTCATGGACAGCCTAGGCCAGGCTGAGGAGGGTGCAGGTCATCTAGACGAGCTTCTTGGGCTAGAGGAAGAGATGAAGGAGCTAAAAGATGTGGACAAGGAGGAGCTGGCCCAGCTATCTGATAAGGAGCAGGAAATCCAGCAGGAGCTATTTGACCTCTCCCGGGAGATCGAGAGGTTGGAATCAGAACAACAAGAGCTAGAAGCCGAGCTAGAAGAGAGCTCTGACCGGCTAGATGAGGCCAGGGAAGAGAAAGAAAAGCAAGAAGAAAAAATAGAAGAACTTGAGACAGAGCTAGGAGAGGTATTTCGCTCTTTGCAAAGGCGTGGGCCCGTCTCCTATCTGCAGATAATCCTAGGGGCAGAGGACTTGCGAGATTTTCTTCAGCGGGTTAATATCATGATAGATGTGTTCTCTAATGTGAACGAGATGTTTTCTGGCTATCTAGAGGAACAGGAAAGGCTAGCCGAGATGGAGCAGGAGATCAGTGCCGAGGTGGCAAGGCTCTACGAACTAGAAAAGGAGCTAGAGGAGAATATTGAGACAGCCTATGCCAGGCGAGAAGAGCAGGAAGAGATTCTGGCCCAGGTCCAGGAGGAGCTTTACGACTATCAGGCCCAGCTAGAAGCACTAGAGCAGGCCTGGGTAAATCATACTAGACCTTTTCTAATAGAATTGGCGGGGGTGTTGGACAGGTTTATTGAAGATGACAAGCTGGACGAGGATAAAATCCATGTGGGAGGGACTTTTTTTAATCCCGTTGCCGAGCTGACTCAGGCTAATTTCAACTCTTTCTTTCACGAGGAAGAAGAACTTCCCGACCTGGAGTTTGAGTTTTTGGAGGATCAGGTTCGATTGGAGCTTCCCGGGGGTAATCTCACCTTCATAGGGGATATAGTTGCCACTGAAGATACTGTCCTTTCCTTTGAGATAGAAGAGGCCAGGTTCTTTGGCATCCCTTTAGGAGAAGAGGTTATCCGTGAGCTCACTCAGGATATAGAGCTGGGGTTTGACTTTGGAGCGGAGATGGGTAACTACAGGATAGATGAGGTGGATGTCCGGGAAGAAAAGCTGATCCTTAAGATAGCAGCTAGCTTTTTCTAAGCAAAAACTGACAAAAAGGTGTGAAATCCAAGTGATACAAGCCAAAAATCTAACCCTTATCTATCATAATCAAGAACTAGGAGTAAAGGATCTTTCTTTTCAAATAGGACTGGGGGAGACCGTTCTTTTGGTGGGGCCAAGTGGTGCCGGTAAATCCAGCTTATTTAAGCTCCTTCTCGGGACCAAAAAGCCCACCCAGGGAGAATTAGTGATAGATGATCTAAAGATATCTACTGAAAATATGCCAGATACCACCAGGCTCCGGCGGTTAATATCCCCGGTGTTTCAGGATTTCAAGCTCTTAGAGGACAAGTCCGCCTTAGAAAACGTCATCCTGGGCTTGAGGGTCCTGGGCCATCCACCAACCAAGCTTGCCCCCCAGGCCCAAAAATCCCTAGAAGAGGTGGGCCTTGGGGACAAGCTCGAGACCCCGGTGAAGTTTCTCTCCTACGGGGAGCGTCAGCGGGTGGCAGTGGCAAGGGCAATAGCCCGGGACTCAAAGGTGATCCTTGCTGATGAACCTACGGGGAACCTGGACGTAGAAAATTCCAAGTTGATTTTGGACCTATTGATAAATCTTAGTAGAGAGGATAGGGTGGTGGTCATAGCTACCCATGAGCGCCATCTTGTTTCCGAGCTAAACTTGAGAACCCTATACCTAGAAGACGGGAAACTGATCAAAGAAAGTGTGGTAACGGCTAATGAACCTTAAAATCCTGATCCTAAATCTGAACTATTTCTTCAAAGAAACCTTTTCATCTTTGAGAAAGAGCTTTCTCTTAAACCTGGCTACCATCGTGAGCATCGGCCTCTCCTTATTGATCTTGGCAGTGGCTTTTGTGGGCTGGTGGTCAAGTGAGGAGATCACAGCCTTTATCAGAGAAGACGCGGAGATGGCTGTTTTTTATGCTGATGAGCTCTCAACAGAAGAGCGAAACAACCTGCAGGATGTCATCGCCAATATGGATGGGGTGGTGTCCCTACAGCACGTGGACGAAGAGACGGCTTATCAACAGATGGAAGATCTCATGGGAGAGGATGTAGAGCTTCTTGCCAGCCTGGGGGAAAATCCTTTTGATTCTTTTTTCTCCGTCAATGTCCAACCCGAGGAAGTGGCTGCCCTGGCAGAGGATATCTCCGCGGTGTCCGGGGTGGAATATGTCCGGGATAACCAGGAGCTCATCTCCCAGTTTCAGTCCATTTCAAATACCATCAGCTATATTGGGATGGCCCTTACCATAATTGTGGGTATTACCACCATGATAATCACCTCTCAGATCATTCGGTTAGGGATTGTCTCCAAGGAAGAGCAGATCAACATGCTAAAACTTCTAGGAGCAAGTAAAGGATTTATCTCCATTCCCTTCATTCTAGAAGGCATGGTCCTGGCCGGCCTGGGTGGAGTATTGGCCTCGGCTCTCCTTCTTATCCTACTGCCCTATGGTCAGGAGCTGGTCATGGGATCTCTGCCCTTTATACCTGTGCCCCCGGTGATGGAGATCTTGCCCATTATGGCTGTGGCCCTTATCTGTCTGGGCCTTGTCTTTGGCTTCTTGGGTAGTCTGGTGTCCTTGAGGTTTACCAGGGAGGAGAGGATATGAAGATAGGATATAAAGAGAGATATAAGAAAGAGGATCGTTTTTAAGAGATGATTAGAAAAAGCCCGTCTCTTCTTTGCAAGAGGTTGGGTTATGAAGTTGGGCTATGAATAAGAAAGTTTTAAAATTACGGTTTTTTTAGATAAAAATATTGGCAGCTCTCATTTTTTTGATCGTAAACGCTCATGAGGATCATAAATATGAGAACTGCCATTATCTTTCATATCTTTAAGGAAAACTATGAAAAGTTATTATATTGTTTTCTAAGCTGCCTTTCCTTTGTTCATCTTCCACAGGCCAACTACTGAAATTGCCAACACAACTGCCCAGATAAATACTACACTCCAGTCAAAAAGGAATTCCTCTAAGGTGCCGATGGAAGAGGCTACCGCCCAAGTAAGGGGCCAAAGAACTAACAAGTTACGTTTCAAAAGTCGGTATATTACCCCGAAAAACAATCCATACGCAGCGAGAGTTAATACTCCTTCAAGGGGGTAGGTCCCTACATGGTAGAGCCCAAAACTAATCCCAGCTAAGACTATCCCTGGGACCATGCCAAAAGCCCGCTCATAACGATTCTGTAGCCAACCGTATACGAAAAACGGCTCCCATAATATTATCCCATTGGCAATTATATGGGGTATTAATGCTTCTGTCGGTATGCCTTCGGCTGCTTCAATCAAACCGGGTAGAAAAAAGAATAGCACTAACACTATGGATACTACCAAGGCAGGTATCCAGCCTTCGCGTTTGATCCCAAGCTGAGAGATGGGCTCTTTCCTGACGTGTAAAACATAGTAAGCCGGAAATAATACGTTCAAGATTATATTTCCAATCACAAACCAAAGGAAAAAATCCAATATTGTTTCCCCTGCAGAACTGAAATAATACACTGGCCAGAACAAAAACAAAGTTACCAAAGCAACTACCGTATCTTGCCCTGGGTCAAATCGTATCTCCTTTACTGCTCCGACAAAACGATTGATCAAGGCATGAGAACTCAACCTACATGAACCCTCCCTACGCTATTAACAAAATAAATTCAAATACCATATTTGTGTGCATGAATGAGAAAGCAACGTCAAAAAATTAATCGTGGTCTTGTCGAATTAACTGAAAGCTGAGTTGGATTTCTTGGTTGGATTTATTCTAGCGGTTGAGAATCAGTTATCTCTGTTTCGTAAATTTTCCACTCTCCGTCTTCGGTGCGGAGCTCATGGACACCGGTTGCGATGTTATCCTCGAAATCTTCTCCATTTATGGCCCTAGTCTCTTGTTCAAACTCTACTGTTGCGGTTTCGTCATCTACCATGCTTACATCTAAAATCTCTAGTTCATATTCTAAG
This sequence comes from uncultured Clostridia bacterium, assembly GCA_964498995.1. Taxonomy (GTDB): domain Bacteria; phylum Bacillota; class Natranaerobiia; order Natranaerobiales; family Natranaerofabaceae; genus Natranaerofaba. Next base: position 9,854 of record CAZCIZ010000068.1, read on the forward strand.
TCAAACTCCTCAAACATTTGCTTGGTTTCTTCTACGGCAAGTTCAAATTCAGGATGATCTTGATACATTGTTTCGGAAAAAGCATCAATATCTTCGTCTTCAGTAGCTTCTAAGTTTCTCTCAACAACTGCAACAATCTCGTCTTTTTCTTCCTGGTCGACATCGACACCTTCCTCCTGTTCTCCGCAGCCGGCCATTACAAGTACTAAAATCACAAATACTGCTGTTAAAAATGATAGGCGGGTAGACAAAGCTCTTACACCTCCTTTCATATTTAACAAAGTTTTTTTGTAAGTTTTTTTATATTCCTTGGCAACTACCAACCCTCACTTCAATTTGTCAGTTTCAGCATCGCTATTAGGGTTAGCTTTTGGAACAAATTTACTTTCCCCATGGCCACTGTCATCTTTATCTCCACTTTTACTATCACCTTCAACTTCGTCTTCACATTCATCCTTACCTATATCTTCGCCCTTAACTTCTTCGGGGGCTTCTGAATATAGGTGGACATCTTCTGCCCCCTCTTCTTCTATTTTTACTTTTATCTGGAAATAGGTAAGATAGCGCCAGACCTTCTCCATGGGGCCATGGCCATGGCGATCTATCCAGTACCTGCTAAACTCCGCCTGGAGAAAGTACACCGGCAAAGCGATCAAGGGCACTAATATGGTAGGGAGTTCATTGTGAAGTCCCAGGTTGAAGTCATAAAAGAGAATAAGATAGAGAACGCTGTGGGAGAGATAGTTGGTCAAGGTCATCTTGCCTACGGCTACGAACCTGTCAAAGATATAGCTTTCCCCGTCCTGGTGGTAGTAGTGATACAATAGGACTATAAAGGTGATATAAAAACAGCCCAAGGCCAGGTTGAAAAGGTCCTGGGCAGGATCTATGAGCAAGTCATCCCTGATCTCAAATAAGGATAAACCTCCCCAGGCCAGAGCTGTAACCAGGACAGCTAAGAGACAGATCTGGGAGGCCAAGTAGATCTCATTTAGCTTTTCCTTGGTATGTTTGTAGATTTCCGATCTACCGATATAGAGGCCGATCAGGAACAAAAACAGATAATGGGGAATGTCTGCTACGGTGTTTGCCAGGATGTTAGACAGGTTGGCCCAGGTGATAGCTACATTCTCTAAGTAGGTGCTGGCATAATAAGTATCGATCAAGGAAGATGGGGTGGACTGAAGCAGATGACCTAAGATCTGAGATGAATAATGGGCCGAAAAGAGCAGGTTGATTATAAACACTACCAGGATGGAGAGCTTTAAGAATATCATCCTCATGTTGTAAAAAAAGATCAATAAAAAAGCAGTGATGGCATAGGTATGTAAAATATCTATATGCCAGAAAAAGATCGTATGGATAAGGCCAATCCCCAAGAGGATCAATATCCGCTTGAAGAAAATATACAAGGTATTTTTGGGCCTAGACATAAACAGATAAAAGCTAAGGCCAAACAAGATGGAAAAGATCACATAAAAATTGTTCAGGATGAAAATCCGATAAAAGCTGACGGCATAATCGTTTATATCCCCGGTATTATGGCAAAAAACCCCTACATTGGCAAGGAGCACCCCCAAAAGGGCAAAGCCCCTGACAGCGTCCACTACTTCAATTCTTTCCTTTAGTGTACTCAACAGACAATACCTCCAAATAGATACATTATTGTTTGACTTCATCCTGCTTTTCATTGCTTAATTGATGGTTTTGAGTAAATTATAATAATCCTAGTAAAGATTTTAAAGCAATAAAATGTAAATATCCTGAAAACAATATAGAAATAGGCTGCCCCTTTGACTGGCAATATTGCCGGGCAGCCTCCTAGACTTTTGATCTACTAGATGTAATTTTCTCTCCTCTCCCAACACTCACTATTAATGTGATCAAGATCATTGAAGCCAGAAGCATGGAATTTTTAAACAAATGATTACTTCCTGTCTTCTTCTAAAGCCATCAAATAGATTTTACTGTCCTTCTTTTCACTGATCTTGTCCTCAAGTTCTTTGATCTTTTCTAGCTCTCCTTCTCCTAGCTGGGCCAAGGGAATTTGATCGAGCATATTCTTCTTATCCACGTCACATCCCTCCTTGTCCTTTTGATTATATTTTACATTATATATTGTGTTCATGAAAAGACAATTTTATTTTGGGTTCAAATAATAACAAACCAGGGGGAAAAACATTGAATTACGATTCATTTAGTGGTATAGTATAGATAGACATCGAATACAATCTGTCTGTCTATCTACTTATTTTAACCTGCCCCAAGACTTAAGCCAATGCCCGGCATGATAGTGTGGTGGCAGTGTCAGCATTTTCGGAAAGTATTTTTTCTTTCCAAAAGGGGTATGCCCCCTTTATTTTTTTGCTTACCTTTAAGATAATGGGAGAGTACATGAATAAAAAGTTCTACTACATACAGATGGAAGGTGAGATTTTTATGTCTACCTACTGGGTGTTTACCTTTCCCACCACTCACCTGGCGATAAAGTTCGACCAGGTGGCAAAACAAGAACAAAAACAGATAAAGCTAATCCCCCTGCCTCGGAAAATCGGGGCCTCCTGTGGGTTCTGTGGAAAGGTGACAGAAGAACAAGAACTAAGCGACCTGATTGAATTATGCTACAACTATCAAATAGAATTTGAAAACATATATGAGATCAAAGAGGACAACAAGGAAGATCCTAGGCCTTTGTATTAGAAGAAAGCATATTTAACTTGCTTTTCCAAAATTTTTAACAATATATTGAAACAAAACCAGACCTGCATTCGTCTTAAATACTAGCAAAAAAATCAAAACACATATTAGCACAGCGAAAGCCTATGAATAAACTCAGTTACATAAAATTAATTATTGTTAAGAGCTTGTTAAGAATTTGTTAATTACTAAATATTATAATTACAACAAAGATTAAAAAGATTATGTACTATCACTTTGGATACAGCAAAATTTCAAGTTACACATACAATTATTAATAATTTTTGCTGTGTTAGAAAAAGTTTGATTATTTAGAAGGACTTGCAAAATTTGTGTAGAATGGGTAGTAATGTGAAAAAATGAAGACTCTATTTTTAAAACAGTTTCTAGGAAAATCAATTGAAAAAATATTGATTTTATGGAACATCTTTAAGTGTCAAACGTCTAAATGTAATGATGAATAATTCAAAAGGAGGGGATTTTATCTCAAAACTGAATAAGAGCAGACGTAATAGAGGTTACTCATGTGACTT
>CAZCIZ010000069.1:0-12818 GCA_964498995.1 uncultured Clostridia bacterium
CGTGTACCTTCCCTGCCTAGATGTGATGTATTAATAATAAAAACTTAAAACATATTTCCATATACTGCAGCAGTGAAATAAATCAGTTATTTTCATTACTGGTTGTGGTGTGAAAACCCAAAACATGAAAAGTTAGTAAGAAATATAGCGAATTGAGTAGGAGGTGAATATTGTTGAACAATAGAGACAATTCTAAGTTTAAGCTTAGCAGACGCAAGCTGTTAAAGTACGCTGGAGCCGGGATATGTTATTTGAGTTTAATGGGCATTACAGGGTGCGGACAAGATAAAGACGAGAATGATCAAGTCGATAAAGATGTTGAACCAAAGAAAAAAGGAAAAAGCCAAAATAAAATCGCAGCAGATTATAAAAAAGGGTTGATAAACCCAAAACCTTCACCTTGGTTTGAAACTTTTAATAATGGTGAAATCAAGTGCGAATTATGTCCAAATGAATGCAAACTAAATCAAGGCGAGCGCTCCTTATGCAGAGTTAGAGAAAACCGAGAGGGTAAAGGCTACACTTTAGCTTATGGCAATCCAGCATTACTTCAAGAAGATCCCATAGAAAGAAAACCTTTTTATCATGTCCTTCCAGGAAGTAGGGCTTTATCTGTTTCCACGGCAGGATGCAACCTGGAATGTAAGTTTTGTGAAGTATGGGATATGGCTTTAGAATACCCGGAAGATGTTTTCGCTTATGATGTTGCTCCAGAGAAGGTAATCAGATATGCCCGAGAAGGAGGGTTAACTTCAATCAGTTTTGCCTTTGGAGAACCCGTTATCTTCTATGAATACATGGAGGATACAGCTTTAATTGCTAAAGAAGAAGGTTATTTGAACTTAGTTCACACTGCCGGCTATATTCAACCTAAACCTCTTGAAAAAATCGTTGATAAAATAGATGCCGTCAATGTAGACCTTAAAAGTTTTGAGCCTGAGTTTTATCAAGAAATTGTAGGTGGTGAATTAGAACCAGTGCTAAACAGTATAAAACTGTTAAAAGATGCTGGAGTCCATGTAGAGATAACCAATATTATCATACCAACTTTAAACGATAACATGGATATGATCAAAGAAATGTGTGAGTGGATAGTCAAAGAGTTAGACGAAAATGTACCTTTGCATTTCTCCCGGTTTTATCCCTTGTATAAACTCTCCGACCTGCCCAGAACACCTGTGTCTACACTGGAAGAGGCAAGAAACATCGCCATGGATGCAGGGCTCAATTTTGTGTATATTGCAAAAGTAACTGATCATGAAGGCGAAAATACATTTTGCCCTGAGTGTGGTGAAGTTGTCATTAACAGGATGGGTTTTGTAATAGAAGAACTAAATATTCAAGGCGGAGCTTGTAGCTATTGTGGTTTTGATATTCCAGGTATTTGGGATAACTAACTTATATAACGATGATATTGGCTCATGGCCCTGTCATCTATATTTGTCAATCCAGCATCTTTAGCCCATTCTATCGCTTCTATGAATTCCTCTGGCTCTATTGCCCTTGAAATCCGCTCATAGTCAAAAGCATTATATTCCACCCTATACTGGGCCATTATGTTCACATAGGTGTCTTTGTCCAAGTTTTCTGCCACCCAATAAGCAAAATCTTTGGGGCCAGAAACCCGGTTAGGCATTACCAGGTGACGTAGGACAATGCCTCTTTTAGCTACTCCTCTTTCATCAGTAGATAAATTGCCCACTTGAAGATGCATTTCTTTTATAGCTTCCTGGGTAACTTCCGGGTAATCCCTGGCATCGGCTTCATTATAGCGTTCAGATTCATTTCCATCCATGAATTTAAGGTCTGGAAGGTAAATATCCACAATGTCATTTAACCTTTGAATTTGTTCCACATTTTCATAACCGCTGGTGTTAAAACAAAGTGGGATCTCCAACCCTTGTTTTAAAGCGATTCTAGTTGCATTTAAAATATTAGGTACAACATGAGTTGGGGTAACCAGGTTGATATTATGACAACCTCTATTTTGTAGATCTAACATCATATCTGCAAGTTCCTCATCTTCCACTTCACTACCTTCACCTTCATGGGCAATAGGCCAATTTTGACAAAAAACACAACGTAAATTGCAGTTAGAAAAAAATATCGTCCCTGAACCGTTATTGCCTACCAGGGGTGCTTCTTCGCCAAAATGAGGTTGGTGACTGTATACCACCGCTTTTTCTCCGGTAGTGCAAAAGCCTATTTCACCGTTTAAGCGATTAATACCACAGTGACGAGGGCATAAACTACAGTCCTCCATAATATCATAAGCCTGTTCTATTCTGTCCTTAAGTTTGCCTTCAGCTTCCAATCTTTTATAAGAAGGCTCAAAATTTGCGACTCCTTTTTTATCAAGATTTTTTTCACTACCAGGTCTTGCTATCCCAGACTTTTCCTCAATTGTGCCATTTCCCCCCATTTCTTCTTCCTCTCTAAAGGTACAACCATTTTGCAATAAACTTCCTCCTGCTATCATGAACAAACCAGCTTTTCCAAGCTGACAGGCGTTTCGAAAAAATTTTCTACGGGTAATAAACATAATCATCACCCTCTTTTTAAGATTTTATTATATTTTAACTTTTATTTTAGAAAAGGGTCAAGCTGGAGTGATTTTAAATATGTCTCATCAAGGCGGGTAATCCCATCCAGTGTACCTAACCACAAATCACCATCCATATCTTGTAAAATAGATAAAACTTCATCATGGGATAACCCATCTTCTTCAGTAATTACCGTATAGTTCCCTTTTGAATCTTTGATAGCAATACCGTCAAACTCCGAACCAAACCAAATGTTGCCCAGATTATCTTGATAGAGAGAACGTACTTTTTCTCCTGCAAGGCCATCGTTTTCATCTAAGGTAAAATCAAGGACCCAGTCACCATCCTGTAAAACAAATCCTGCTGCTCCCCCACGATTATAAAAGCCTGTTCCTACTAGGACAGTATTATTTTTTAACTCTAAAATGGAAGTGACATTATTATTTGGCAGCCCGGTTTCCATAGTAAAATATTGCCAGTTATTATCTTTAAGTACACTTATAGCTTTATCCCTAATAATATATGAACCAAACCACATACCACCATAGCTATCTTCAAAGATTATATTTACCATGTTATCGGCAAGGCCATCTTCTTCGGTCATAACAGTCCAGGAAACACCATTGAAGATTGCTACACCTCCCCAGGTACCCACCCATATTCTATCCTGGCTGTCCTGCATAATGTAGTTAGCTCTATTATCAGGTAACACATTATCTTGGTTAAAATATTCGAACTTATTCCCATCCCAAGTAACAACTCCCCCCTCATAAGAAACCCAGAGCTTATCATCACAATCTATCAATAGAGAAGTTACGTAAACAACTTCCTGGCAAAAATCCAATTTCTCTAATACTTCACCAGTTTTTCGATCAAACTTAAAAACACCATTTCTGCCTCCACCCCATATAATATCATCCTGTTCCGCCATACTAATAAAGTTTTCTCCTTTTGAAATTATTTGCCACCCTTCGGGGATATTTAAAATTGATTCCTGCTCTTTTTGCTTTATTAATCTTTCCTCCCATATAGAAAGTAAAAATATCATCAAGACAAGGGCAATAAGTGCAAATCCTAAAATTAACATCTTTTTCCTTGTTTTACTCAATTTCACTCACCTCATACAGGCAATTTATCCGCCAGTCAAGATTAATTTGTTTTTCGAAACACTTTCTCCTTCTTTCATATCATGAGTTACATAAATCAAGGATGTGTTGGATTCTTTTAAAGTCTTAAGGGTAAAATCTAAGAGATTATTTTTCAACTCTGCGTCCAGGTTAGTAAGGGGTTCATCCATCAACATACATAAAGGTTCGGGAGCTAAAGAACGTGCTAATGCAGCCCTACGAGCTTCTCCTCCCGAGATTTCATCAGGATATCTATCTTTCAAATGAGATATAGAAATTTTTTCTAAAAGTTCTTCAACCTTTAATTTAACTTTCTCCTTTGATAATCCATTCAACCCAAATCTTATATTTTGTTCCACTGTCATGTGAGGCCAAAGGGCAGATACCTGAAAAATAAAGCCTAGACCTCTCTTATGTGGAGAAATAACACGTCCAGGAGAACTTACTTTATGGCCATTTATATATATTTCTCCTTTATCAGGGTATTCTAAACCAGCAATTAGCCGCAAAAGCGTTGTTTTACCGCTTCCTGAAGAACCTACCACTACCATAAATTTACCAGTTTCCAATTCGAAACTTAGATCATTCAATACATGAACATGCCCATAGTTTTTAGCGACCTTATTAACTATTATACTCATTATCATAAACTCCTTTTACTTTTTTCATCAGTAGTTTAATTATCATAAATCCCACTCCCAATGAAAGTATAAAAATAAACAAAGACAAACCTGCAACTGAACTCGTTTCACCGTAATGCATATAATTATATATTTTTATAGTCAATGTACTACGCCCTGGAGGAACAACCAAAAGTGTTGCCCCTAGCTCCCCAAGTGTTAATATAAATACTAAGCTTGCAGCTGCTATAATATCTTTACCAAACATAGGTATTTTAACCTTTATAAAAGTCTGAAAAGAATTCCTTTGTATTATTTTAGCTGCATCAAAAAGAACAGGATCTATTCTTTTATAACGGGCAAAAATTATAAAGGCACCAAAAGGAACAAACCTAATCACCCCAACTAATATTGGCATTAACATGGTTCTATACATATGAACTAGAACTCCCTGATTCCATAAATTTATTATTCCAACTCCTATTAAAGGTGCAGGGATCGTTAAAGGAATTACCAGAAGTGGCCACCAGATATAACTAAAATATCCCCCTTGATTTACATAAGCGGTAGGGGCCCATATTAATAAAATACTTACCAATGCTGCACCAATAGCTATTATTAAACTTGTTCTTATCTCATTCATAGAACTAATAATTGGATCAAGTAGATTTTGTAAAGAACCCGTTGCATAAGTCAAACTCAACAGCGGAACAATAATTTGCACTATAAGCAAAACTATCGCAGTTAGTTGAAGGAGCCTAAACCACCAGGGAAAAGATAAAGGAACATCTTTTCCCTGATGTGGTTTTTTTGGTGACATTGCTAGGCTTCTAAAAGCAGTTTGAAACAAAGATGCTGCCAATAACATTATAATTAATAATGGTATTGACAAAATAAATGCTCGAGAAGGTTCATAATTTGCACTATATTCTGCAAATATTTCAAGAGAGTATGTGCTCACTTGAAAAAGTGAAGGTATACTATAGTCCATTACGCTAATCAAAAACATAAAAGTACTGCCAACTATTAAAGCAGGAGCTGCTGTTGGAATTACAATTTTTTTAAAAACTTGAAAATCACTTTTCATAATCCTACCTGCATCAACTAAACTACTATCAACCATCTCAAATCCCAATATAGCTATTCCCACCCCAAAGGGGGCTAAGGCCATAAACTGGACCCACCAACTTATAAATAAGCCATATAAAGGGAGTTCAGGCAAAAAGGTTGAGCTTACTAATTCATTCCATAATCTAAAAATTGAAGTCCATGAAAGGGCGTGTACATATGGAGGTACTACAGCCAAAATTAGAACCATGTATTTCAATCTATTTCCAACTTTTGAACGCCACCCTGATAGAAAACTTCCGGCTAAAAGCGCTAGCAAAAGTCCGGCAACTGCAACCATAGAAGCTAGTCCCATGCTTCTAGCTAACAACTGTAATCTTCTCCCTGTAGGTAAGCTTAATTCCATCCATTCAAAGCGTCCAGAAATAAATACCTGGGCCACTGTCTCAAAAAATAAAAATATAACAGGGCTTATAATTAAAGCTAGATAAAAAACCAACCAAACTCCTGAACTTACCTTGTCCTGTGAAATCGATGTTCGCATTTTATGCCTCCATAAGAAACTAATTTAGCTCACCTTTTAGTTTTAACGGACAAAAATTTCTCTCATATCAATTTTAGCATCTTCCATATGTTCAAATACTTCTTCAAAGCTAACCTCCATGTCTTTAATTTCTTTAGTGGGCATATCTTTCTCATCTTTGCCTTCATTAATTGAATCAAGGCTTCTAACCTTAAGGTCTATCCAACCCATTTCATAAAGTTCTTTCTCTGTTTGTTCACTAATCAGATAATCTATTAATTGTTTTGCCTGATAAGTGTTAGGCCCATTTTTGATTTTAGCTACAGAATTAGGGATTGAAAAAGTTCCTATATCTTTTTCCTCCTGATCTAAAAAAACAATTTCCACCGGATCACCATTATCTATAGCTAACTTAGCATCATCAGTATCAGTTAACCCCATAACTAGTTGCCCACTGGCTACCATATCCTTAACCACAGAATTTCCATCTACTACTCTGATCCCATTGTCATAAAGGTCTTGAAAGAAAGCTCTACCTCCATCAGGTCCTAGAGCAGCATATAAAGCGGCTGCATGGGTAGCAGTGGTGCCAAATATCGGATATGCAATTCCTATCTTTTCTGTTGGGACTTCACAAGTAGTCAGCTCAAATATTGAAGTCGGGTAAGAGTCTGAAGAAATAAGATCTTGGTTGACGATTAATATCCTTGCCCTGCCACCAAAACCTATCCAAGTTCCATCTGGATCAAGATATTGATCTGGTATTCCTGCTGCTTCCTGAGATTCATAAGGGGTTAACACATCTTGATATTTTAAGACCAACGTCTGAGCAAATTCACCATTCCAAAATACATCTGCTTGAGGGTTATCCTTTTCAGCAATCAATCGATTTACTAAGCCTGTTGTTTTTGTCGCTTCCACATCATATACAGCTTTAACATCAACACCAGTTTCTTGCTCAAATTGATTTAAAATAGGTTCAGAAAACATCTGATCAACAGAAGTATAAACTACAACCTTTCCTTTATCTTCCGATTGACAAGAAGAAAAAACAATTGAATATGATAAAAGCAGAGCTATTATTGAACAAAACCAAAAAACCTTTGAATATCTCAATTGAATCACTTTATTACCCCCCTCTTTTAATTTACTAACTCCCCATGTTTTGGGTTTTCACACCACAACCAGTAATGAAAATAACTGATTTATTTTACCGCTAATCTTTTTTACTGGTATCATCCCATGGGGATTCCCCACTTACCCCTCCATCTCCACCGTCTATACTACTACTACTTCTACCACCACTACCTCCTCTATCACCATTACCACTTTCTGTGTTCCCGCTTCCTGTATCCGAACCACCTGTTCCATCACCTCCTGTGGCAAAATCCATAAAACTTTCCATAGGGCCGCTAAGACCATCTCCCATTGTGGGAGAGAAAATTCCAGTCAATGAATCAGCAGCAGCTAGGCAACTGTCCCTTGAATTATCTGCTGTAACAATATTAGTTGCCACCCTGACAAAATCAACTACTCCTGAACCTATGGGTAGATTGGTTCTTCCCTGTAAAAAATTTAATCCCCCTGAAGTTAAGATTGATCCTATGAAACTAGTTAGTCCTCCAATCAATGAAGTTTCGGCACCTAGAGTGGCCGCTGTACCGGCACCATCACTTTGAACCCAATCGGATAATGTTCCCCCTCCTTCTCTAAAACCTCCATCATGAGCTAAAATTGACTTAAATTCACATAAATAAAGATTTAAAAGAATTAGTAAGATTATAGTTGCAGTACTAGTTCTACTGATTATGTTAAACTTTGTAAGTATCAGCAGTATAATAATCAAACTTCCCATAAAAAGTGAACTATAGGGTTTAAAAGGAAGAAAATATGAAATGAGAAATCCCACAAAAGCACCAAACATACCCAGGTTTATAAGAGATAAATTTAGATACCTGGCCTTTTTGAATCTATAATTCCAATCGATTAAAGCTAAATAGATAAGATAGAAAACTCCACCTTTCAATTGAGCATTAAAGGAGAAAAAGGCCATTAAAGCAAAAACCAAAATGATAAAGGGGTTTTCTATCAAAGAACTCACCAAAAGAGCAATAGCCCCCCATAATAATAGCGGCACGAACCACGATTCTCCAGCCATTGATATACATTTATACAACCATATAGGAGTATACAACTGATCTTTAAAAAAAGTAAAGATTCCAAAGCTTTTAACCCGGAATAATATAGCTTGAATTAATATCACAGCAGTTATCCAAAAAATTGAAACTTGAAGTTTAGTTCCCTGAACCGCCATTATAGGGTTATACCATCTATTACTTCTTACTACAAACCCATCATTTACAAACACAACTAAATAAAGGTTAATTCCAAAAATAAGCATAACTACAAAGATAATATTAAATAATTGACCTCTACTTATTCTTTTAAAACCTTCTAGCATCCCCTTTGAAACAACCTTAAAAAATTTAAGCAAAGCCCTAGGAGGTGGAAGAGCATCTAAAACATTTTCATTTTCAAATTTTCCCTCATCCTCATCATCACCCATATGTTTATTCTCATCTTTTTCCTTCATTTTTGAAGCAGCCTTGTAATAACAAATTCATAGGTGTTATCTTGTTCACTTGTAGTCTTATAATTTACAAATAATCGTCTTCCTTCTAATTCAGCGACTTCAAAATAACCCGACTGTTCTTCTGCTATCATATCAAAAAACTCAATTTTTACATCGCCCTCACCTAGATCTTTAGTTTTAGTACCTTCATTTAAAATTTCCCATCCCCCGAGCTGTTGAACCTGAGGGTCTGAAACAACAGCTTCCCAAATTGAAAACATCATCACAGGAGTCAGAAAAGCTGTAAGTGTAACATTTACCATCGGAAGATTTGCACTTTCTACTACTACTCCATCTATAGAGGCTTCTAAAATTTCATTGCTTTCATCAACCCAATATTCTATAACTGACTCTTCACCATTAGTAAGCTGCGAAAATCTAATTTGGTAAGCTTGTTCCCCATTTATGGTCTTCTCATCAACTAGAGTATAAGAATAATCATTGCTTCGAGTGGTACCTTCATAACTGGTTATTATATGCGAATATTCTATTTCTCTAAAATGGTTTGCAAAATGGTATGAAGAGCTAAGTTCATAAAAACCAGCATCCTGTATATTTCCCTTGTTATTTGCTTCAGATTTTTCACCGTATTCCTTTTCAAAACTATTATTCTCAACATCGATATCTTCAAAGTTTTCATTTTTAGTTTCTGATATTTCCTTTTCTCCATTGCCACAACCAATAGCCATAAAAATCAGCACCACCACCAACACATATGATATCCACCGTTTCATTAACCCATCCTCCCTTTCATATTTTATTTTTATAATTAACGAACAATCAAAAAAATTCAAGTATTTACGATTAAACTTCGTGTACCCGTTCCGTAGATGTATCAATAAAAACTTTTTAGTATTGGAATATACTGCTGTACTAATTTAATATTAATACTATTAAAAGGAATTTTCTATTATACAAAAGTATGATTTAATTACATTCTAACTAACAACGATTCTACAGCAAGACTCCCTAGAAGACTTAGAAGCAATATATTCTAAATTTTCAATAAATTTTTAATATTTTAAACTTAATTATGGTATAATTAAGTTATAATTGTTTTTAAGAGGTGTTAATATTGAGCATATTTTCTAAAAATTCCCTTGATACTAGTTTTAAGTATATATTGATTGAAACTAAGTTTAATCCACCAGAACTAGGGAATAATCAAATCTTACGCCAAAGATTAATCGATAAGTTGAATCAGGGACTTAGATATAAACTTACTTTGGTTACTGCACCAGCGGGATTTGGTAAATCAAATATTTTAGCAGAATGGGCATCTCAACAACCTTTATATCATGCCTGGATATCACTAGATAAAAGCGATAATAACCTAATTAGTTTTTGGAGCTATTTTATTTATGCCCTTAACAGAAATTTTTCGTACATTGGGGTAGAATCCCTAGATTTTTTACATTCCATTAATACCACTAAAATCCAAAACATACTCACAATACTTATAAATGAAATTTCCCATCATGGAAAGGATTTATCTTTAATACTTGATGACTTTCACAATATAGATGATGAAGAAACGATTAAATCTTTGAAGCTCTTCATAGATTATCTTCCAAATAATTTTCATCTTTACATTCTTTCTCGCAACACATCTTTTCTGCCTCTGACAAACCTCATAGTAAAAGATCATGTAAATATAATTAACATAAATGATTTACGCTTTGACTTTCTAGAACATAAAGAGTATTTTTATCAAAATTTGAAAAATACAAGTTTATCCCAGGAGGAGCTATTAATTTTGAACGATACCCTAGAAGGTTGGGTAGCAGGGATGCAGATGACTTCAATTATGATTAATAACACTGTAAAAAAAGACAACTTTATTAATACTTTTTTAGATAAAAGTCGGTACTATATTTTAGATTATTTTAAAAAAGAACTTATTGATAAACAAAGTCAAAAAATCAAAAGTTTTCTACTACAAACTTCAATTTTAAAGCAAATGAACGCTTCGCTATGTAGCACATTGACTGAATCTAATACTCAAGAGAGCAAGGAAATATTACAAAAACTAGAAACGATGAATCTTTTTGTAATACCCTTAGACGATAAAGGTGATTGGTATAGATATCATAATTATTTTGCAAAATCTTTAATCATAATGTTAAAAGAAAGCGATTATGAATCCTATTTAAAACTTCATAAAGACGCCGGAAACTGGTTTAAAGAAAAAGGGTTAGTTTCAGATGCTATATATCATGCAATAGAAAGTGAAAACTATCACCTTGCTTCAGAATGGATTGTGCAAGAAGCATCAAACAATTTTTATACAGGCGAACTAATCAACCTGCTTAGTTGGATAAACTCATTACCTGAAGAAATATTGCACAAAAATCCTATTTTATGGCTTTATTATATTTGGGGATTAATTGGAATGGGGAAAATAAAGCAGGCAGAAGCATCTTGTTTGAAAATGTTTGATTACTTGGATGAGAATGACATGAATCAATATTTTAACACTATCAAATCACTGGAATATATCAAAAATGAGCTCAATATGGTTTACAGTTACCTGGCAATAATTTTACAAAAACCAAATGCCGTAAAATCTTTTATCGAAGCTGTTAAGTATATTCAAGAGGATAACCTGGTAGAGTTAATTACATTTAACACATGCAGTGTTTATTTACTCCAAACAAACCCAGGACAATTAGGAAGTATCTCAAGTGCTTATGAATATTATACTAATTTAGAACCAATTATTAAAAATATTGGTAATTCCCCTTCCTTTGCAGTTGTATATGTAATCCTGGGTGAAATATATTATGAAAAAAATGAGCTTGTAAAAGCAAACAAATACATTTATGAAGCATTACATCTCGGCATAGAAAAAATAGATCTAGGAGCCCTAGTGCCAGCTTATGTAACTGCAAGTAAGATCAAACTTGCAACAGGAGAAATTAATGGTGCTAAGGAATTATTAAATGTTTTAGAAAGAGAAATTTATGCAAGAAATTCCCATATATGGTTAAGTATCTTTCAGGCTTATAAGGTTAATTTTGCTCTTAGTATAGATGATTTAGACAAGGCTTCGATCTGGATGAATAATTGTGAATTATCCATAGATGATGGAATTACAATTTTACAGCATTACCGTTTTGTAACCTTGATCCGCTGTCTTCTTTGTAATGGTTACTATGAAAAAGCAATGATATTGATTGAAAGGATGGTTGTATTGATAGAAGAGAAAGGAGGCATCGGTCAACAGATAGAAATTTTAATCCTCCAAGCTTATTGCAATCAAAACCTTGACCGCTTAAGTTTAGCTTTACATACTCTAAAAGAAGCTATTTCACTTGGGGCAAAAGAAGGGTATTTTCGAATTTTTATTGATGAAGGCGAAAGGCTTTTTAATTTAATTAAAGTTTTAAAAACTAAGTACTATATAATACCCCAAAAATCAGAATCTAGCCAAATGATAAATTATATTGAGACATTATACCAGGGATTTCTTAAGGAGTATAATACCAATAATAATTACAATATGGGAAGTGATTATAAGCTTGATAAAACTAAATCGTTAACAACTCGAGAATGGGAAGTTCTGACTTTGTTGGCTAAAGGGTCTACTAATAGCTATATTGCAGAAACATTATATATAAGTGTAGTAACTGTCAAAACTCATGTTAAAAATATCTGTCGCAAACTTGGTGTAAAAAACCGTGGCGAAGCTATTGCCCGAATTAATGAACTAGATCTATTATCATAATAAATGTCTCAAAAATTATCTTATATATTATTTTATAACAAAGACAGGACTTTGAACTTTATCACTACTATTCAGATATATTCTTTTCAAAGCCCTGTCTTTATTTTACTTGATGAGCTATTCTTCCTCTGCAACATCTGGAGGAACTATAGGAGGTACTATATTGGAATCCACTGTTTTTTCCATAGCTTGTTCAAACATTACCACCTGGGTTTCAGCAAATGTATCACCTAACCTACGTCCATTAGGATCATTGATTATCTTTATTACTTCAATTACAAATATCACTAAAGCCAGCACCGGAGCTAAAAACCATCCCAAAACAGGTATAATCATAATTGCAATAGGTATAGCAAAAATCAGATTCCTTTTAGCAGAAACAATATAATCAGCCTTTTCTCCACTTTCTGAAATTACTTGAAGTTTCATGATTTTTTTACCTACACTTTGCCCTTCAAATAAACCATCTTTTACTAACATATAAGCTGCCCCCAAGATTGCGCCTACTACAGGAATAAATCCCACCACACTTGACATTCCACCATCAATCAACGCCGCAATAAATCGGGTCATCAAAT
>CAZCIZ010000070.1:0-12810 GCA_964498995.1 uncultured Clostridia bacterium
TTAAATATTGGAATATACTGCAGCAGTGAAATTAAAGTTTATTTTCTTACTAACTCCCCATGTTTTGGGTTTTCACACCACAACCAGTAATGAAAATAACTGATTTATTTTACTGCAGCAGTATATGGAGATATGTTTTAAGTTTTTATTCTTAATACATCTTGGAGAGGAGCCAGGAAAGGTAATGCCTAAAAACAGGATGTTTTTAGCAAATTGGCACAGGATGTGCCTTTAATTTGGAAGCATTACCTTTCCTGGCGACGATCCGTAGATGTATCAATAAAAACTTTTAAATATCGGAATATACTGCTGCGGGAAAATTAAAGTTTATTTTCGTACTAATAAAAGTACCAAAAAAGCAACAAAACTAGCAGTAGCAGCCATGATACAACAAAAGACAATACCTAGGACAGGTGCAAGAACTGCACTGGCAAGGATTGCGCCTAAACAAGCACCGAATAGTTCCATCCCATAAATAATTCCTGTAGACTTGTCAGCATTTTGGTTCAAATTCATGTAACAACTAATTGCTAGAGGAAAGTCAATTCCATTAATTAATCCTGCTAAAAGGGTAAGGCTAGAAAATAATCCGAATATAAGCTGCGGTGACTCCAATCTAGCTGAAAAGGGAAGCAATAGAGCAATCAATAAAGCCAAAACTGCCATGATAAATTGAACTTTTGCCAAACCCATGAGGTTTAACTTATCTTTAACATAACCATGGATTATGTAAGCTCCAAAAGCTAATCCTCCCATGAATAGTGCTGTTATCAACCCTACTGTTTCATATACGAATCCATAAATACTCTGAAAGGAAAATATTAATGCAATTTGCAAAGTCATTGTAGATAAACCTGTAGAAAAGACTGTAAATAAAATGGCAAAATTAACGCAAGGATAAGAATCATTTTTAATCCTAGTTTTTCTAAGAACCATCACCCCAAAAATAGGAAGAAGGGCCAAGGGTATAATCCACCATTTTTCTACATGGAGAAGCTGACCCAAGGAAAAACCTGGAGTGTCTCTGGTGAGGTTTTCCCAGAACATTAAAGAATAGAAATAGCCAATTGGTTTGAAATCAGTATTGATAAAATAATCTTCTTTCACCGGTGGTAGTTCTTTTTCATCACTTTCTTGTTCTTCTATACCTCCTGGAAATACTGGGGTTGCTTCAGGACCTTCTAAATGAGCCCTGGCAGTACGACCGTGATTTCTTACCGTCCAGTTAACCCTTTGGAGTTGTGATTCTTCTAAAAGTTGTTGAAATCTATGATGAGAAAACTCATCTACTTGAATCCCCCGTTCCAAAAACCGTTGTTCAAGTTCCATAGCATTTATTGATATTTGCTCTGGTGATTCAGTGGCAAAAAATGTCATAAATTGATCCCCTGCAGGTAAAACCCGGGAAAACACATTATTCAAAGTATGATAGATAGTGGCATTGCGGTTGGCTATGGCAGTTCCTCTTAAGTCTGGAGTGGATTTTGCATTTGTAACAAAAACTCCATCATTATTTAGCAGCTTCTTTGTTTCTTGAAAAAATTCTTTCGTGTAATATCTATTTAAATCAGCTGTTACAGGTTCGGGAGAGTCAACTATGATCATGTCGTAGTTCTCTTCTGTGGTTTTTACAAACAACCTACCATCACCGTGGATCAACTCTACCCGGGGATCATTTAAAGCCTTCTTTGTAGTCTTAGAAACATGAGGCTTTGCACCTTTGGTTAAAATTTCATCTCTTTCTATGTAATCAACCTTCTCTACAGAAGGGTACTTGAGGATTTCTCCTAAAGTCCCCCTCATTCCTCCATTTATCAAGAGGATATCATTGGGGTCTTCATGTTGTATCATTGCCAGGTATGCAAAGTCAACTGCATCTTGCTCTTCAAGTCCTGGTGCTTCAATTTCTGGACCAGCAGTACTAAAAAGTAAGTGCCCGTTTTGAAAAAAACTAAATTGTTCTTCATGTTGTGATATAAAAATGGTACCATGTTTTGATTGGTGTGTACTTATTAGTTCGTGTTGGAGAGCAAAATCCCGCCATTGAAGTTGATAGGCCCATTTATCAAGATTTTCTAAGAGGGGAAAAGAGATTAAAATAACTAGAATTAACAATGGGATAAAGACGAAGGAGGAATTGAATCTGGTTCTGGCTGTTTTAGTTTGTGTATTATCTTGTTTACTATCTTGTTCATTACTTAAACAAATAACTGTTACAAGCATTAGTCCTGAAACCAAAAGGGCTGATTGAAAAGAGTTCAGGTGGTGAACCATTACAAAGGTGAATAAAACACCACCAGCCATGTTCCCCGCTGCTTCTACAATATATGTTTTTTCGGCCCCTGTGGTATCTTTTGTTTCTAAAAATTCCCGCCAAACTTTAGATAACCAAACAAAATGGCTTCCAAGCAATAGGCATAAAGGGGCCATTAATAAAAAAACAGAGATAGCCATGTCTGTCAAAGCAAGATAAGCTCCGGGTAGAATATCAAAAAATCCTCGTAGAACTCGTATGAATAATATAGATCCAGGTAATAAGAATATAGAGACAAAAGAAGTAACTTTTAAGCAGAATAAAGGAGTATAATTGCTAATTCGATCAGTTAGGAAAGCTCCAAGTCTACTTCCCATCCCTACCCATAGAAGCCATGCTGCCAAAACCAGGCCAATAGAAAGCTCATTACCATGGAAGACTACCAGGAACTCTCTTAATAAGAGAACCTGAGCTACCTGGGAGAGAATTCCTAACATGAGCACAACCAGCACATTTGGCGAAAGCTTCTTTGCCAATACTCCTTCTCCTCCTTTCATGATAATCTCAGGGGCTGGGGTCTGATTAAATTATACCTTCTTATCTGATTTTAAGTCTAGATTAAATATTTTAGATTGTAGGGTATAAAAAACTATGTTTATGATTTTTTCATCCTTTAGGGTGATATCTTTTTTAATTTTTGAAGTTTAAAATAGTAGTAGTAAGAAAATAAATCAGTTATTTTCATTACTGGTTGTGGTGTGAAAGGCAAAACATGGGAATTTAGTAAGAAATAAACCTAATTTCATAAAGATAATCCGGTAAGGAGGGATTTATGTTGAATCTAAACACAAAAAATTGGCATGTTTATTATAACGGCCAAAACTATGGGCCATATACCAAAGAGCAACTAAGAGAATTAGTTAAAACAGGGAGATTAAAACCTAATTATCATGTTTGGACTGAAGGCATGACTGATTGGGTCAAAGCTGAACAGATTAAAGGCTTGTTTTCTATCTCAACGACTTCTGCTTCTTCTGGAGAGAAAAAAGCAGGTAAACTATTGATGGTAACTGCTATGTTAGTAGGAGTATTAATTGTCTTTGGTGGAGCTTATTTTGGCTTGGGGTTATGGGCCCCATCATTATTAGGTGAAAGTGAAGACAATGGGACAAATAATGTAAAAGAATACGAGGCGAAAGAGGTTTTGCTTGAGCCAGAAGAAAATATTCCTAATGATTATAGGAAAGATACAACAGTTAATGATATCAATATTATTGAAGAAGTCGAACCTGATTATGAACTTGTAAAAGATGCACTGTTTATATACATGTTCGATGTTTTAAAACACGATAATTTTTACTTGTTGTCAAAAGCTGAATTAGAAGATTATGGATTGGATCTTTTTTTCGATAAATATGGTGACTCCTTGGTTTATGTTTATGACTTTGAAAAGACCGGAGATAATATTACAGTGCATATGGGGGAGCCTTTCAGTGATTTTTTGTTCAGCTTGGTGGTGGAATGGAATCATGAAAGGGAAAAATGGGTGGTGAAAAGATATCTGGATTAAAATATCTGGATCAACCTGAATATTTCTTCTTATTATTCGTGGGGTAGAAAAAATTCTATTAACATAAGCTACATTAACATAAGTTCCCCCCTTGAAATAATTTAATATTTATGTTAGTATTTATAAAATTGCAAATTATCATTATATTTTCCTTCAAATTATCTTCACTTGATCTCCGTTCTAGAAACTGCTTTTAACACACCTCTTAGGACAATTCAATCTTATTTTTCCATTTTTATAATACTTTTATAAGCTTTTGGCAAACGACTTTAGCAAGGTGTTTTTTACATAATTTTTTAAAAGGGAGGTGTTACTAGAATGTCTAGTGGTGAAGAAAAAAATGTTATGGATGAATGGATGGAACTGCAGCAAAAAATGTTTGAACAGTGGAAAGAGTTGATGCAAGAATATAACAATACAAAGGTCATGGAATTATTTGGCGATGATTGCAAGGAAGCATGGAGTTCTTGCGCAAAAATGCAAGAAGAACTTTTTTCAATGTGGCAAGAATCAATTCGTAAATTTCAACCTTTAGAATATACAAGCAATATTAATAATTCAACGTATAACATGTGGAGTGAATGGATGAAAATGCAGCAAAAGCTTTTAGAAGGTATGGGAAATCAATTCAACAATAATAATACAGGATTTTCTCCATTTGGTTTTATGCCAAACCCAGTGAATTTTATGCCAAATCCAGTAAATAATAGTAATCCTATCGAGTCAATGAACAAGTTTTTTGAAAACTGGATGAAAATGATGAATCAAACGACAGAAACTATGACAAATCAATGGAGTAATGTTATACAACCTTCAACACAGAAGAAGTCAGATTCAAAATAGTTTGATTGTTTATTAAGTTTTGCACATATTTTTTAATCGGGGCATCCCCGTAGATATTCAATCTATGGGGATGCCCCGATTTTTATAGTTTTACTATGTAGAGATTATTAATCCCTATAGATTCCGTTGTATTTATGATATTATCAACTGTAAATAAACTTAGGCAAAGCATTGATTAGATGCAAATTTATATAATAAAACAATAAAAAGTGGCATCCCTGTGAAAATTAGCAGTAAAATTGCCCAGTCGATAGAGGAAATGATAATCCCCTAGGTCATAATGTTAATATTATGAAAGGTAGGTGTTAATATTGAAAATAATAATAGCTCCCGATAGCTTTAAAGACAGCATTTCTGCCGTAAAAGCAGCGTCAAGTATTGAAGCTGGTATTAAAGATGTAAGTAACGATTTTGAAATAGAAAAAATACCATTATCAGATGGAGGTGATGGCTTAGTAGAATCTCTTGTATCTGCAACAGGGGGCCAAATAATCGAAAAAAAAGTTATGGGACCACTAGAAAAAAAAGTTGACGCATTTTATGGTATTTTAGGAGATGCAAATACAGCTGTAATAGAGATGGCTGCTGCATCAGGCTTGCAATTAGTACCTTTAGAGAAAAGAAATGCAAAGAGAACTACTACTTTTGGTACTGGAGAACTGATTTTAGACGCACTAAACAAAGGTTGTACTAAATTGATTATAGGAATTGGAGGAAGTGCCACAAATGATGGTGGTATAGGTATGGCTAAAGCTCTAGGTGTTTCTTTTTTTGATAAAAAGGGAAATGAATTAGTCGCAATAGGCGGGAAAGACTTGATAGATTTGGACACAATTGATATTTCTAAACTCGATTCGAGGTTGAATAATATAAAAGTCCAAGCGGCCTGTGATGTAGACAATCCTCTAACCGGTACATATGGAGCAACGTATGTATATGGCCCTCAAAAAGGTGTGGATACTAAGATGTTATCCAATTTAGAAGAAGGTATGAAAAATTTCGCTAGAGTAGTAAATAAAGATCTGTGCTTAAATGTTGATTTTCCAGGTGCAGGAGCTGGTGGAGGTTTTGGGGCAGGAATATATGCATTTTTAGGTGGCAACCTATCTTCAGGTATAGAGTTGGTGATGAATGCAGTTGGATTTGATCAGAAGGTAGATGATGCTGATCTGGTTATCACCGGAGAAGGAAAGCTTGATAATCAGTCAATTTTTGGAAAAGTTCCAGTAGGAACTGCTAAAAGGGCAAAAAAATATCAAGTGCCAGTCGTTGCTTTGGCTGGGGACTTGAATGTGAAAGGAAATTTGATTCATGAGTATGGGGTGGATGCATATTTTTCCATATTAAACAGACCAATGGATTTGGACGAAGCTCTATTAAAAACATCAGATCTTTTGAAAGAATCAGCAAGTCAAGTTATTAGGTTGTGGATGTTAGCAAATGGACATGTGATCCATAAGCAAAAAAGGTAAAGAAAGGGTGAGTTTTTTTGAAAATCTCTGATTTAAGAATTACAACGTTATGTGAAAATACAACTTCAAAGCAGTTACCTCTGGGAGAATGGGGGATTAGCTTTTTGATAGAATCAAAGGAAGATAAAGTATTATTTGATACTGGAGGAGGAAATACTTTATTATTCAATGCTGATTGTTTGGGAATAGAGTTGGAAAAAATAGATAAAGTGGTTCTTAGTCATGGTCATCAAGATCATACTGGCGGGCTAAAAGCTTTCTTGAAAAGATTTATTCCCAATAATTCCATCCTTGTTATAACTTTTCATTGATTAAAAATGAACAATAGTTTAACTTATTATATAGATGAATAAATAATAAGCATTATCGATTCTAAATATACAGGGAGGTTTATTTCAACTAATGGGCCGAAAACAAAAGTATATAACCTCATTATTTTTTGTAATATTACTAGTTGGACTGGCTTTAGGGCCTAATAGTGTCTATGGTTTTCAACTTCATACAGTCAAACAGGGAGAAACCATTCATGATATAGCCACAGATTATGATGTTATGCCTGAGGAGCTTTTAAAATGGAATCAATTACTAGATGAAGATTTGCTCTATTTAGGACAAGCTATATTAATCCCCGAAGATAGTAAAGATATCCATATTGTTAAAGAAGATGGTTGTTTGAAGCCTATAGCAGATCGTTATGGATTTGATATTGAGGAAGTTAAAATTTTAAATGATGGTATAGAGATTGAGGGAGAGGATAAGGAAGAGAAAGGAGAAAAGAAAGAAAAAGATATCAAAGTATATAGAGGCCAAGAGATAATTTTACCAAGAATCGTGACATCGCCTCCTGGAAGAGAATATAACAATTTTGGACCAGGTTTTATCCCTGACGGTGGATTATTATCCGAAAAGAGTGACGACTTTTTTATTAAAGGGTGCAGTGATACGAAAAGAGTTGCCTTGACATTTGACGACGGTCCAGATTCCAAATATACAACTGCAATTTTGGATGTTTTAGCTGAATATGATGTTCCTGGTACTTTTTATTATCTAGGGGAAAATATGGTTTCCTATCCAGAGATAACTAAAAGAACAGTAGAAGATGGGCACGAACTAGGTAATCATAGTTGGTCTCATCCAAATTTAAAAAATATAACAGAAAAAGAAGTTAAAGAGGAAGTTTTTAATACTCACGAAATAATAAAGGAACTTACAGGTGTCAAAGCTGAAACCTTTAGGCCTCCTTTTGGTGCTATAAATAAAGAACTCGTATCAATATTATCAGAAGAGGGATACAAAACAGTTAATTGGTCTATTGATACTTGGGATTGGTGGAATAAAGACTCTGATAAGATTTTAATCAATGTTTTAAGAGATCTTCATCCAGGGGCTATAATATTGATGCATTCTTCAGGGGGAGGAAGTAGAGACTTTACTGTGGAAGCATTATCAGAAATAATCCACAACTTAAAGTTAAGAGGTTATGACTTTGTTACAGTAAGTGATATCTTATAATTACCTCTTTATTTAATTTATTACTTTATGAACTAAATAAAAGTCCTCATTGGGGACTTTTTTAATGTATAATAAATGTATAGATTAATGTTTGCAAATGTTTAAATCACCATGTAAAATTTGTACGAGGCCCACGAAGTTTAATCGTAAACACTTGAATTTTCTTGCCTCCTCTCCAAGCTGTATTAATCATGAACACTTAAAACTTATCTCCATATATTGCAGCAATAAAATAGATCAGATATTTTTATTACTGGTTACTCGTTTAATAGGAGCTGGATTTAAATGGGAAGCAATAAAATTATTGTAATAGGTGGTGGCCCCGCCGGGATGATGGCTGCCATTACTGCTGCTGAAAATTTAGATAATGTTACGTTAATTGAAAAAAATCTTGAACTGGGTAAAAAATTAAAGATAACAGGTGGCGGAAGATGTAATTTAACCAATGCCAGTGAACCCCAAGAGATAAAAGAGAATGTAATTACTAATAGAAGATTTATAACTAAAAGTCTATATAAATTTACAAGCCAAGATCTGATCAGGATAATAGAAGCTCAGGGGTGCCCTTTAAATATTGAGGAAGATGGATGTGTTTTCCCCAAAAGTAATGATTCCCGAGATATCATGGATGCTTTAAAGAAGCTGTTAAGAGAAAAAAATGTAGAGCTAGAATTAGGATGGGAAGTTGATAAAATTATTACAGCTAGCAATCATGTTGTTGGGGTCGCTTTAAACAACAATAAAAAAATTGATGCTGATCGGGTGATTTTAGCTACTGGAGGAGTTTCTTATCCTGCTACTGGTAGTAATGGAAAAGGACATGAGCTTGCTAAAGAATTAGGACATACGATTACTCCATTAAAGGCGAGCTTGGTGCCTTTAGAGATACGAGAAAAATGGATGACTGAACTAGCGGGAATTTCATTTAATAATATTAAACTTAGATTTGATCCTCCCAAAAAGTCCAAAACAATAAATCTTGAAGGTGATCTACTGATAACCCACTTCGGAATTTCTGGACCAGCCCCTTTGAAATTAAGTGCCTATTTGAAAGATATAGATTTTCCTGCCAAGGGTTTAAAGATCAGAATTGATTTTGCTCCAGAATTAAGTTATGAAGAGCTTAAAAAGTATTTTGTAGAATTAGCTCAAAGCAATAAAGAAGTAACAACTATTTTGACCAGGTTTTGGCCTAAGAATTTTGTAAAAAAGTTATCAAAAGAACTTAAGATAGATTGCAGCAAACCGTTAAATCAGTTAAGGAAAGAAGAACGAGAGATCTTGATTAATAATGTAAAAAATTTTAGTATTAATATAATCAAGTTAAAAAGCATCAAAGAAGCCACCGTGACATCAGGGGGGGTCCAAGTTGAGGAGGTAAACCCTGCTACAATGGAATCAAAGCTGATAAAAGGCCTGTATTTTGCTGGTGAAATTTTAGATGTAGATGCCCTTACTGGAGGTTATAACTTACAAATAGCTTTTTCTACCGGATATTTGGCCGGCTTGCTAAAATCAAATTGAGTTTGTTCTAGGTGTAACTAGATTTAATATTTTTTCATATTAATATTTATATATATTTGTTGTAGGAGGTGTAAATAGTGTCCCTTGCATATGTTAATGGAGAATATGTTGAGGCCTCAGAGGCAAAAATAGATGCCCTGGATAGGGGCCATATTTTTGGAGATGGTTTGTATGAAGTCATTTCGTTCAAAAATGGAAAACTATATCAGGTAGATGAACATTTAGAACGATATCGTCAGGGTGCTAAAGAAATGTTGTTTGAAAATCATCCAACACCGTGGCAATTAAAAGAGATCTGTCAAAACTTATTGGACAAAAGTGATATTGAAAAGGGCATAATTTATTTGCAGGTTACCCGGGGAACTGCCCCAAGAACACATGCTTTCCCAAAGCCTGCTGATCCCAATTTGTTTATGTTTATTCAGCATATGGATGATCCAGAAGAGGAGATTAAAAAAAACGGAATAAGTGTCACCTTGGTTCCCGATGAACGTTGGGATAGATGTTATGTTAAAAGTTTAAACTTGCTGCCGAATTGCTTCTACAAAGAAAAAGCTAGACGAGAGGGTTTTTTTGAAGCAATCCAAGTAAGTGAATCCAAGGTCACTGAAGGAACCAGTTCAAATGTCTTTAGGATAAAGGACGGCGTAATTTGTACTGCCCCAACGGGTTCGAGAGTTCTTTCTGGAATTACTAGAAATACCGTGGTAAAACTTGCTATAGAAGAAGGTATTAAAGTAGTGGAGAAATTTATCACTGTAGAGGAGTTGTTTGATAGTGATGAGCTTTTCATAACTAGTACGGTCATTAATGTATTGCCGGTAAAACAAGTTGATACAGAAAAATTCCCAGTATCCAATTATAAAACAACTTTCTTATTACAGCAAAAATTGGATGAACATAAAAATAGGGAGTGTAGTTGATTCAAATGGATATCAAGAACAGAATTCACACGCCTTTAGATGAAAAGAGAAGGATTGTTGATATAGACATTGTTAGGGGGTTTGCTTTATTTGGAGTTCTCCTTGTTAATGTAGTTTATTTCAACACCACATTTTCTGCCACTTTAGTTGGCAAGGTTTCATTATTAAACCCTTTGGGGTTGGATAGTGGACTTGATCAGGTAATGGCTGTTTTGATCAGTTTTTTGGCTGAAGGGAAGTTTTATACGATTTTCTCATTTTTATTTGGACTTGGGTTTTATATATTTATAAGCCGAGCAGAAGATAAAGGTTTAAGTTCTCGCCCTCTATTTAAAAGAAGAATGTTTTTACTTCTTATTTTCGGCATGTTGAATCTTATCTTAGTATGGTGGGGCGATATCCTTCACGTTTATGCTTTAGGTGGATTTATATTATTGATATTTAAGGACAAGCCTGTAAATGTTTTGAAACGCTGGGTGTTAATCTTTTTAGCATTTGCCACAATTTTATCTTTATTAATATTTTCTTCCTCGCCGCTGTTAATTCAACAGTTAGGTGAAGATATCTATTACATGATCTCTTCTGACTTGCTTAAAACCTCCTTTGAAGTCTTTAAACATGGCAGTTATTTGGAGATTATAGGTTTTAGGCTAGGGAACGAAATACCTTATTTGCTTGTGTATCTAATATTCATAATTCCAAAGACAGTGGCGATGTTTTTAATTGGAATAATTGCAGGAAGGCTAAAGATATTTGAAGATATTGAAGGTAACTACAACTTGATAAGGAAAGTATGGAAAGTAACAGGTATAATTGGAGGCTTTTCTTTAATAGCTATATTGATTTCAGGATATCCTTTCATCTCAGTTAGTGAAATTATTCAAAATTCACTTGTCTATACTTTTTTCTTTGAAATTGGAACTGTGGTTATCTCCTTGTTTTATATAACTACTTTACTAAAGTTGTTAAGAACTAAACTTGTTGCTAAACTCCTGTATCCATTACAGTATGTTGGGAGGATGGCTCTGACAAATTATCTAATGCAGTGTATTATCTGCTCATTGGTATTTTACGGACATGGATTAGGGCATGTTGGTGAAATAAGTGTAGTAGGGGGAATAATATTTACAATATTTCTCTTTATTTTACAAACACTTTATAGTTATCTTTGGTTTAAAAGGTTTAAATTCGGACCTTTTGAATGGATTTGGAGAAAGCACACATACGGCAAGGTAGTTTAGTTAATTAATTATAATAAAGTGCTAAAAAGTGTTAAGTAGATTAATCTTTTTTGTTTTTCTTTAGCAGTTTTTCAAACTTTTCTACCGACTCTTGACTGACTTTTTCTCCAATCCTTGCAGTCAGCATATTTGCCGGGTGTTCAAGAACCTCCGGTTCGTCTGTTTCTCGAGGCTCTAAACCTATATGGCCTAGGACCTTTCTGACCATTTCCCTGTACTCCCATAAAGAAACATCAGGGCCAATATTTTTCCAATTACAAACTGCTTCTATGCTGATTATTATATGTTTTTCAAAGTCATAATTGTTTATTGCATATTTAAGAATTCCTTTTCCGAGCCCTTCATCTCTCCACATCATGGAAACTTCAATTGCCCCTAATTCAAGGAGTTCGGGCAACTCATTTTCTGCGGCTTTAGCCCACCTAGGGTATTCTGGCTTTAAAAATACTAAATAACTTATGATGGTTTCTCTATGAGAAGCAATAAAAACAAGTCCATTCATTTCTCCAGCAATATATTTTAAAGCCTCATACTGCTTTTTTGCCTGTCGAAAATTATTCAAACCGCTATCCATATTAAAATTTTCAAGCTCTTCCTTGGTGCAAGGGCCATAAAACTTTACAGTACCAAGGGAAGTATGTAATATACTTTTTTCAATAATTTCTTTTTCCAACATATTTTCTGGCAATTTATGACCTGTCATTTCGTAAAAATGTTTTCTTTTCATAATTAATGGGGCCTCCTTATTATGTTATAAAAAAAGTAGTATAACATTTCTAAGATTAAATTCTTTTTCTTAAGTTTTAAATCCTCCTAAATATATTTTTTAAACAGAATAAAAAGCCCTGATCAAATTACTAGTAAAATCAGGGCAAAACCAAGCAGCCTTAATTAAACATCCTTAAAAGTTAATCACCCCCACCACCATCATCGCAACTATCATATTGGTCATCACATTGATTATTGTTGTTTTCATCGTGCCTTTCATAATAAACCGGCGGTATATATGATGCTCCTCCCCTTGAACCTCTTCTACCTTTAATTATGGGCCTAATGATAACAAAGTAAGCTAGTAAAACAATAAAAATGACCGATAATATATCCATAATTTTAACCTCCACCCTTTAAGATTTTTATCCTATTACTGGTTTAATTATATTTAGTTTTACTCCTAATTCATATCACCTTAAAGGGTGAATTTTAACTTTATTTAGATTTATTTTGCTAGCGCTTCTAAGGAAGTTGGAATAATTATATTAGTCAGTTCACTTCTAGCCCCTCCCATGGTAACAGTAACTAATTTGCCCTGAGACATTGTTTCTGCTTGTTCTTTAATAATCCTGACAGCTTCTGGGAAAAAGTCAGGTGTAAGGCCTCTATCTCCGTAGTCTCCACTACAAGTATCATGTCCTAGTAAAAGTATTATTATATCAGGAGAAAAGTCCTTTAACCGGGGAAGCATTATATTATT